>JAIOQW010000112.1 GCA_021108405.1 Methanosarcinales archaeon | reverse complement strand
TAAAACAGTATTTTAAGTATCCAGAATACAAAGAAATCTATAAGAAAGTTGGAAATGAAAATTCCCACTTAAAATTGACCCCTTTTTCCCATTGAAAATTGACCCCCCCTATTTACTAAAATACCCCTGTTTTATTGCAGGAGGTTTTTGGGTGATTTCAATGGAAGACTGGATAACAATAAGAAATCTAAAGAAGCGAAATCCCAATATGGGAACAAAAGCAATTGCAAAGAAACTCGGTTTATCGAGAAACACTGTGAAAAAGGCACTACGATCAGAAGATCCACCAGCGTATAAAAGAAGGGCATACACAAATCCAGAACTAGAACCATTTCATGATTTTATCATGGAGAAATACTTTGTTAAGAAACTGAAAGGAAAGTTGGAGTGCACCCCTAATACAGGACAGGTAGTTAAGCAACACTATATAAACTTAACGCTTCTTCATATTCAATCGGTGGTAGATATCCTATCTTCGAATGCAGTCTCTTTTCATTATAGACACTCTCGATAAAATTCTCAATATTATCATATGCCTCGTTGAAAGTCCGATAATCTGCAAGGTAGACTTCCTCGTATTTCAATGTCTTCATGAAACTCTCTGCAAACCTATTTTCCGCACATCTCGAATGTCTAATCTTCGATTTATTTCATGACGCTCAAAAGTCAAATCTTCTGATAGACCTCAATAGGAATATCCAATAATTTGAGAACTAACTGTTGAATCTCGCTCAATTGAGGCTGAAATGTCTGGATTATGGTTCCATTTCTAATTAAATCATGGTAGTGAACGTTCTCAAAAAGTCCCAAAATACGATCCGTAGTCGGGGAATGACATTCCCGAGATTCTGGGTAGATGGGGATGCTCTCCAAACCATTCTGTTCCATACTCTGTCGAACAGCCCGTTCGATAATGGATTGGACCAATAAAGCCACAAAATACAGAAACAAGAAGGCTTCGATACGAGTAACACTGTTCAACCAGAACGGAGTGACATTATACACTGTTT
>JAIOQW010000287.1 GCA_021108405.1 Methanosarcinales archaeon | reverse complement strand
TTAGATAATCTAAGGGATCTTGTTGATGAAGCTGACAAACGAATAAAAGAAAGAACTCCACCCAGAAAAAAAGGAGCTGGCAGGCCACCAACTGATCCTGGCGATATTTCCAAAATACTATTATTCCAAGCATACACTGAATCGCCTAATAGAATTCCTGAAGGATTTCTATACCTATTTCGTGAGAAATTAGGTATACACCAGCACTTTTCTTACAAAACGATAGAACGTGGTTATGACCGAAAAGCTGTAAATGAGATCTTGGATGAAATCGTAAAAATCACTAATGAAACGGTGGAAGGCAAGGAAACTACCTATTCGTTTGATGGGACTGGTTTTTCTGCTTCGAATAAGGAGAATTATGCTGCTAAGCGACAAAAGCAGAATTCTAAAAAGAATCATAAGAAAACAAAATCAGAATGTGTTGGGGAAAGTCACGACTGTTTTCCAATATCAAATACGGCTAGCAAGATGGGTTTTTCTTATAGTGTAATGGGAGTTGGTGTTCAGTATAAGCTGATATCAGGCATGGCTATAAGTCCAGATCACTCTATTGGAGAAACTACTATGTTTCCCGAGGCTTTTAAGCAGACCCTTCATTGCAATCCCAATTTGATGAATGCTCTCGGAGATGGAATATATGGATGTCGTTGGATTACCGATTTAGTATCGACAAATCATGCCACTCCTTATTTTTTGCCTCGTAGCAATGTGACTTTCAGGAGTAAGGGATTTGTAGGATGGAACGATATGCTTTATTCATTATGGGAAAATCCTCAGGAGTGGTTAGAACACTACCATATGCGATCGATATCGGAAACGGTTAATTCCATGGTGAAGTGTAGATTTGGAGCTCCTTTAAGGAAAAGACTTGATTCGCGGAAAGCTACTGAAACACAACTGAAGAATGTTGCACACAATGTTCGGAGAATTGGGTATCTTGAAATTATGGATGGTATAATTCCTCATTGGTCACGTGAGGGAAGATAAGTGAATTTTGTCCCAAGGCCG
>JAIOQW010000159.1 GCA_021108405.1 Methanosarcinales archaeon | reverse complement strand
AGAGGCACAATTGTCTTGTCCCTTACACCATCGACAATTGTGTATTTATGAATCAGTTTACCGAACCGAATCATGGTGTTCTTTTCTTTTTTCATCAAAGGTGTGCCGGTAAATCCCAGATAGCAGGCATTAGGGAAAACATTCTTCATTTTGATATTCAGTTCCCCGTATTGTGTTCTGTGTGACTCATCGACCAGAACAAATATGTCTCTTGAAGTTGTGGCTTTCGTCTTTTTCGATGCAGTGTCAAACTTATGGACAAGGGTTGTGATTACATCAGCATTGTTGTCTGCGATTAGCTTGATGAGGTGATTGCCGGATGTTGCCCTGCTGGCTTTTAATCTTGTATGGTTGAAAGTATCACGGATTTGCTTATCCAAATTTTTCCGGTCAGTGACTACGACTACTCTTGGACGCTCCACAGGCAGTTCAGATAATATATATTTTGCCAGCATTACCATTGTTATTGATTTGCCCGACCCTTGAGTATGCCAGATAACGCCTGACTGGCGATTGCCTTCCTCGTTGTTTGTATTGATTGTCTTGATTATCTCTCTTACAGCGAAAAACTGCTGATAGCGGGCAATTTTTTTCATATCCATGTCATAAACAATAAAATATTTTGTGATGTCCAGGAACCGTTCAGGATGGAACAAAGAAACAATATTTTCATCCTGCACAGTTGTTTTCCTGTTTTTGACAACTTCGCTTAAGATATTCTGGTGCCATTTTTCGTCCTGCTCATTCCAGATTGACCAGAATTTTGCAGGTGTTGAAGCTGTGCCATATTTTGTCTCGTTCTTGTTTGTTGCCATTACAACCTGGATAAACTTGAACAATTGCGGTATGTAATCCCTGCCCTGGTTTCTTATCATCTGCGAGATTCCCTGTTTTATGGAAATTGACGATTTCTTGCACTCAATTACTGCGAGCGGTATTCCATTGACAAACAAAACAATGTCGGGTCTTGCGTGGTCTTTTGCGTTTTCCCTTTCAACAGAGAACTCCTCAACAACATGAAAATCATTGTTT
>JAIOQW010000068.1 GCA_021108405.1 Methanosarcinales archaeon | reverse complement strand
AACCTGCGAAATGATGTCATAAACCCGATCACAGCAGTGATCGCAAACATCGGTGAAGCAGATTCCGGCAGTTTCGATGTATCGCTTGAGATCGACGCAACATCAGTAGATACGACAAGTATCTCTTCACTTGCTCCAGGTGAGAACACCACAGTTGAACTGCTCTGGACACCTTCCTCCACCGGAACAGTACAACTAAGTGTGATCGTGGATCCAGGCAGTTCAGTAACCGAATCTAATGAGACAAACAACGACCTCTCACTGAGCAAGGACGTACTTGATAAACTCACAGTTACTGCAAACGTCAGGATCGAAGGCAAGAACGATACAGTCTGGACAGGAGATGTTACTTTCAGCAGTTCAACCATCACAGCTTCGGACAGCTCGGTCCATTACCTGAACGAACCTACTGCACTGGGAGCATTAGATGAAGCAGATAAACTCGGAGGGTTCGGGTATGTGGTTGATAACTCAGCCTACGGACTCTATGTCACTGAAATCAACAGCGAACCTGCAATAGGCTGGGACGGCTGGATGTATAGTGTGAACTATATCTGCGCAATGGTTGGTGCCAGTGAATATACACTCACCGACAGCGATGAAGTACTCTGGTACTTTGGTACATGGACGGCACTGCCACTTATCATCGAACTTGATAAGACAGGTGTAGATACTGATGAAGAGTTCACTGCTACGGTAACAGCATTCAACGGCACTGTATACCTACCAGCGAATGAAGCAGGAGTCTATGTGGACGGTATACTATATAATCAAACAGGTTCTGATGGTACACTGACCATGTCACTCGACACAGCCGGAACGTACCAGATCCATGCAGAGAAAGGAACATGGGCTGATTATACCAGATCCGGGAAAAAGACTATCACTGTTTCAGGAACTATGCCCAATAATGTCTATCTCACTCCAGTGCAGAGTTATGCAGCACATGGAGAGACTGCATTGGTAGAGGTCTATGCAGACACGGATGGTGTATTCCAGGGTGGTCAGTTCTACCTTGAATTCCAGGATAGTTGTGCCA
>JAIOQW010000081.1 GCA_021108405.1 Methanosarcinales archaeon | reverse complement strand
GGATACGTCATTTGGGAAAATGGCATGCTGACATTCAATTACAGGTATTACAACCATAATAATTTCAGAAAGGAGAAGCCATTTCCCAGTAATATTCAAAAACATCCCTGCACCACTGCTTGAAATCCTCATCGTGCCCCAATAGGGTCTGGTCTCTATCAATGTTGCCGTCTGGGCCGGGAAGTGCAATAACGCCATAGCGGTCATTTATGTTAATGATCATGTTAACCTCATCCAACATCCGTATTTCCACGCCACGCCTGATCTTCGGATCCAGCTCAGGTAGCAGTTTATCCATGAAATCCCGGGGATATATGGCCCTGAACTGTACGCTGGATTCAAGTTTCTTTTTAACATGGGGAATATAGAATAATGGAAAGTTATCGGAAAGGTACCAGGCGTATTCCACTATCTCCTTAAAAAGTATCTGCGTCCTGTTGACAAGGATGAACACACCTTCTATTATCTCTCCCTTTGAGAGGGCTTCCAGTTTTTTAAGCAGGTGAGGCGGGATCACCGAAGTATCATGGTTGTGGAAAAAACCGGCGTTTTGTGCAATTGCTTCAAGGGTAGGTACCGATGACATCACAAGTTCGCCCAGTGAGGTCAGGAAATAGTTCCCTTCCACATCCTTGAATATGAGTTCGGCAGAAGTGAGTCTGTGTATCTGGCGTGATGCTTCGGGAGAAGTGGCTTTGATCTCGGATGCAAGTGCTGTGAACTTCAGCGGTTTTTCCTTAAGAGCGTGAAGAATACCCAGCCTGTTTTCGGATGCCAGTTCTGCAAAGAGTTCGTAACTTTTCATTCTGTAATCTTGTAACATATATGTGATAAAGTAATATCAATGTTACTGCTCTCACATTTGTTCCAGATTTTCTATGTCACAGAACAAAATCCTCCCTTCGGTCAGATTTTCTTAACTGAGGCTCTCGGAAGAGCCGAAGATTAGAAAATGTGAACAGAGTGAACATTTTCGATACTTCAAGTTATACTTGATATACTATGAAAAAATAATGAATCAGAATTTGGTAGTGTCCTAC
>JAIOQW010000319.1 GCA_021108405.1 Methanosarcinales archaeon | reverse complement strand
CGGATAAAAGGGAAATCAAAGATTTCCCCAAATTGCCTTCGGCAACTTCTTTTATCCGTGAGACGTTATATTAAATCGCGCATCTAAGAAAAAAAGGAGATAAATATCTATGCATGTTTTTATAGTCTACGCGCATCCAAGTGAAGATTCATTTACAAGACATGTTAGAGATGAATTTATTAAAGGATTAAAAATAAGTAACCATTCATATGAGATATCCGAACTATACAAAATGAATTTCAAAACAGATATGAGTGAAGCAGAATATTTACGAGAAGCCAATTATGATGAAAAATTGCCATTGAGTGAAGATGTAATAAATGAACAAGAAAAAATAAACAGAAGTGATGTAATTGTCTTTATTTATCCTGTTTTTTGGACAGAAGCACCAGCAAAATTAGTTGGATGGTTTGACCGGGTATGGACATATGGATTTGCATACGGTGATCGAAAAATGAAGAGACTAAAAAAGGCAATCGTCTTGTGCATAGCTGGCCACACCCTGGAACATTTAAAGGAATATGGGCATTATGATAGTATGAAAACTATAATGTTGAGTGATAGAATTTTCGATAGAGCAGAAAATAAAGAAATAATAATATTAGATGGTACATCTAAATTCAATCCTGAACTACGACAATCAAATTGGAATAACCATTTAATGGTAGCATTCAAAACAGGTAAAAATTTATAAAAAAGACACAGGCGCGACTTTATATAACAGCGAGTATATGCCTCGTCACTTCGCTCTTCGGCCTTCGGTACATTTGCCCCCTAGGCAAACGTCATATACTCCCAAAACGTTATGCTCACTCCGTTCATATTTTTTAATCCTCCATTCCTCCGGAATGTCGGACGAAGATTCTACGAATCTTTTAGTCTTCAGCTTCTTCGAAGCTTCAGTCAAGAAAATCCGGGCGTTAGCGAGGATTTTGTTCTAAATTTCTTTGAAATCATCAAGATCAAATGCCAGATATCCTTTTTTTTGAATTTCGCTTTTGCCTTTGATATTTTTTGCGATAATTGCAAAGTGTTCCACACGTC
>JAIOQW010000284.1 GCA_021108405.1 Methanosarcinales archaeon | reverse complement strand
ATTCAAAGACTACTGGTGAAATTATGAAAATTTTATCCGACCTTCATGAACAGGGACGGACAATTGTTATGATCACACACGATCCTGAGATAGCAGAATTTGCAGATAGGATCGTACTGGTGAAAGATGGAGTAATGGAACATAATTGAGGTGAATAGTTATGAAAAGTATAAAGAAATATATGAATTTATTAGGGTCTTTGTTTATTGTAACATTGATATTTACCATCTCTGCGACCTCAGTTTCGGCAAGTTCTGCTGCACTCAGGGCAGATATCATAAAATGCGACCCGAATCCGGCACAGATCGGGCAATATGTAAACATATGGATAAAGATTGAAAATATAGGTAACACAAGGGCCGAGGATGTTTCAGTAGAACTAATCCCATTATATCCATTCTCCCTGGATGCGGGAGATGATACTGTAAGAAATATAGGTATCTTATCACCGGATAGACACGCATCATTGGAATACCACCTTTATGTAGATGAAAATGCAAGGCCAGGTACCAGATCGATAAAGGTACAATATCAGGATGACGAAAGCATGGCCTGGAAGGAAAAGACACTTGATATTTGGGTCGGTGCAGGTTCTGATACATTTGATAGCAGAGGGACCATCCAGCTTGATCAGATCAAGAAAGAACCCGAAGTATTGATGCCAGGTGATGAAGGAACAGTGACCTTTACATTAAAAAACACTGCCACCCAGTATTCCATCACTATTGACGGTGAGGAGTATGACACAAACGCCAGGGTCAGGTCTGCAACTCTTGTAAGTATAGATGATATTGAAGTAAACAGCGATCCATATCATGATATTGGTATCCTCGGACCAGGGGATACTGTAGAACTTACCTATAATATCAAGACAGATGACACTGCCCCGGACGGTACTAAACACCTGGAATTTATTGTGGCTGGAAGTTCCTATACTTATAATTATGACTGGGATATTCCCATCAAGGTCGATTCGGCAGGTATCAAACTTATTCCCACTAAACCTATGACTCTTGAGAATGGTGTGGCAACCCTTGAATTCGATA
>JAIOQW010000349.1 GCA_021108405.1 Methanosarcinales archaeon | reverse complement strand
GAAATCAGTTATAATTTGTTCCGAATCACAGTTCCATAGGGGTAATATTAGTTGAATATCCAAATCATTGCAAATCCTGTCCACCAGGTCCTTATGGGTTTTAATATGCCCGAATACCGCACTTTCTATTTTTTCGCCCGTTTCACTTCAAAGACCGAATAAATTTATCAAAACCTATTGAGTTATTCGCCATCCATCCTACTAATTTCTTCAAGAAGAGCGGAGAAGCCTTGATTATAGGTGAAGATAGCCTTTTTTCATCTTCGGATTTATGAATATGACTTAGTTCTTCAAGTGTAGCTAAATCTGCTGTTTTTTCGATCTCCTTCCACATACAGCTCTGCTCAGGAACTATGGTGCACCGTATGCCGTTTTCCGGGGCTTTATTACAGGGTCCGTATTTACTTTCTGCCGGACATTCGCTTAACGGACAGATTCCACCGGTGTATGCGATTACGCAGTGTCCGCAGGAGTGACAGATGCCGGTTGCTACGGGATTTTCCTGTTGTGATATCATCTCATTCCCCATTGAATCCAATATAGTGATTATTGGAACATCGGGTTTGTTAAGGAAGGCTGATTTGACACCAGATGCGCAACTGAGTATAACCAGGGCATCACTTCTCGAGATAGCTTTGCGGTTTTTCTCTAAGGCCTGTCTCATTATTTCCTCTGCACAACATGCTATGACAACTTTGGCCAGGACCTCTTCTTTCCCCCATTTTTTCAGAAGACCTTTTAAAATTTTGATCCCTGCGTTTCCTCCGGTATTACAGAGATTGGCGCATGCACCACAACTGATAATAGAGATTTTTTGAAAATCTCCTAAGATATATTCGATTTCCTTGGCGGATTTCCATTCTGTTTTTTGCATTGAATATCCTCATTGCAAATCGGCTAACCAGCGCATCCTGGTTAGGGATTGAGATAGGTGTTTTAGATGCTTTATATAGATGCTTGATTCGAATATGACTGCCCTTCTACCTTACAGAAGCATATCCGAGTTTTTCAAAGGCTTTTACTGGATATTTGCTATATCGGAAAGTACATCTTCGCT
>JAIOQW010000132.1 GCA_021108405.1 Methanosarcinales archaeon | reverse complement strand
CTAGTAGAGGATTTCCCTGCTGTCTGGAACGATCCCCGAACCTCAGCAAAGGAACGAAAACGGATGGTTCGTCTGCTCATCGAAGACGTTACGCTTTTAAAGACGGATGTTATTCATATAAAAGTCAGATTCAAAGGCGGTGATTCCATGGAAAGGTGTGTTCCCATCCCCCCTGCGGGTTGGAAAGTACACCAAACCTCAACCGAGGTCATAGAACGAATTCGGGAAATGGCACCAACAAAAAAGGATAGTGAAATCGCAAAGGAGCTGAATCAGCAACAGTTACGTTCAAGTACTGGATTATCCTTCACACGTAGAAGGATCTACAGCTTGAGACGGGACTACGACATCGTCGGCCCATATGAACATCTGCGTGAGCAGGGATTTCTTACTGCTGAGGAACTTGCTGATCAGATTGGAGTATATTCGGGGACTGTGAAAAGGTGGGGGAAGGCCGGCATCTTGAAAAGTAAACTGTATAATGATAGGGGAATGGTACTATACGAGGATCCTGGTGATAATCTACCCGATAAGTGGGCAAAAAAGAAATATCTAACTTTGCAGTCCAAACTGTTAAATGATACTGAAAGTATAGAAGAGGTGCAGTATGAAGCATAATGGTTTGACCATGGATGGCGAACTTCGGAACGGGATGGTTGGAAACCATAATGGCTGGCAAATTGAATATATTTTGGATTCCATTCCTTCTTCTTTGCAATGTATAATGTTGCATGATTATCAGTCTGAATTCTTTCAGGAACTCCTCCAATTCTTCTCAAACCTTCTTCTAATGCTTCAAATACAGATGATTGGGTCTGGGATAGAGAATACATATATGTTCTATATCGACTGCATCCCAAAATAAGACAGAACACCTGGACTTTAATCGGTTTACCTTCGATCATTACGGTGTATGGCGACCAATCGAATTGTCCTTGTTCTCCGGGCTTTGTCTCATATCGCATATAGGTGCGTTTAAATTCCGTCTTATATTGTTGAATGTGCCTATAAAATGCTGAACTTGAAACTTTACACCCCTTTGAGCGTAGATCATTAAGAACGCGACTT
>JAIOQW010000054.1 GCA_021108405.1 Methanosarcinales archaeon | reverse complement strand
TTCAGGGACTTGAAGATAAAATAGTTCCACCCAACCAGACCGAGATGATGGTGGATGGACTGCGTGCAAAAGGATTGTCAGTGGAATATATACTATTTGAGGGTGAGCAGCATGGGTTCCGCCGAGCGCAGAATATCAAACGTTCGCTTGATAGTGAGCTGAAATTTTATTCAAAGGTTTTCGGTTTTACACTGGCCGGGTATGATGGTCATAACTTATGACAACACATGCATATTCTAAGAATAAGTTGCCCGATTAAGCGCAGATATGATCAAGACAGGTATCTGGAATAACTTGATATATCGAAAATGCTCACTCCGTTCACATTTTCTAATCTTCGGCTCTTTCAGAGCCTCAGACGAAGATTCTACGAATCTTCTATTCCTCCATTCCTCTGGAATGTCGGTCAAGAAAATCCGAGCGTTAGCGAGGTTATCCGGATAACAAACGAACAAAACCGCACATTGATCACAAATGACAAAGACTATAGTAAGCTTGTTTTTCGGGAGAAAAAACAGCATAAAGCTGTGATAATTTTGATTCTTGCCCTGGAGGGAGTGGTGATTGTCTATGATCCGGATGTTATTTGAGAGTAAATGGATTAATAGCCTGTGGTTCTGGTGGGCAATGGGTTATGATATTACTTACACAGTGCTCTTGGTAATTGTTTATTAATTATAAGTGTGTTAATTGTTCTGGTTTTTGAAAAATGTCAAGAGAATTGAATCGTGTAGGCATACGGTATCACTACTTACTGACCATATGGTGTTTTCCCCAAAATACAGGGGGAAGATACTGACGGGAGATATATCGATGCTTGCAGAGGCAATTATACAAGAAAATGCTCACTTTGTTCGCATTTACTTGAGATATATTTTTATAAAATATATACAGCGAAAAACCTGTAAGGAACTGGATATTAAGAGTATTGATATGGCAGTTAATCCGGATCATGTACATTTATTTATTCAATTTCCCCCAAAGTATTCCGTAAGCTTTATTGCAAAGATGCTCAAAGGTAGAACTAGTGTATCGATTCCAAAATAACATTACATAAATCATGCATCAATTCCGCCAGG
>JAIOQW010000307.1 GCA_021108405.1 Methanosarcinales archaeon | reverse complement strand
AAGTATTTCTTTAATAAGTAATGTGAATGCCTTTGATAATGAATATGCGAATGGATCAGTATATTTCAATGATCAAAAGGCTACAGTATACGATGCCAACCTTAAAGTCGGTGAACCAGCTACTATTAAGGCTGTAGTATATTTAAAAAAAAATGTTGATGTTTCAACTGGTATTACAGCTACAGGTTTCAAATATGATGATCCAAATCAACCATATAAAGTAATAGAAGGTCCGAGTGAATTCACTAAGACTGCAAGACATCACGGCCATAATGCAACTGAAACCGTTACTTTCGAATGGATTATTTGTCCAACAGATGTTGCAGCCGGATGGTCAATTCCACTTAATATTGATTTTCATTTTTTCAACAGAGATGAAAAAGAGGGAATTCCTATAGAATTCACAGCAGCCAATATCTGTGTATCTGATGAACATTACTCTGGTTCTACTACACATACCACTACTGATCCATCATCTATCGATGAGCATTCTTCAGAGGGTTCACCTGGATTCGGTGTTCTAACTGTATTGTTAAGTATAGTATTAATGGTGTTCTGGAAGAGAAGAAAATAGAGAAATGTCTATGTAGGACGCTTATCTTCAATATAAAAATGAGGTATTTGATACGAACAAGGTGACATATTTCAAGGATATAAGTCTTAGTAGGGATGTTGAATTGCGAAGTTATTCACCTGATCCTCCGGAGTGGTTGTATGATGAAGTGAGATTGATTGTTGATGATATAACGCAGCAGATCAAAGAAGACGTGCATCTTGATCGTGAGATCAATAATAAGAATTATCCTTTGCCTGGTGAGATTATGAATGCGACTGCTGTGGATCTTACTGCTAAGATCAAGGCTAACCAGACCAGGTATGTGGATAAGGGTGCTTATTTTGACGGGGGGCGGTATTTGAGTGCGAGTGGGAAGGTGATCAGTCTGGTGAGGGAGTGGTATGTGGATGAGGTGTATCCACTTCAAATTAGAGGGTAACTGGCACTATTTCAAATCGAAAAGCAACATTACAAGTAGATTGGTAATAATTCCAAGATTAATATGATTTTCATCACTTTACCCG
>JAIOQW010000251.1 GCA_021108405.1 Methanosarcinales archaeon | reverse complement strand
TAGTATTGGATGATTTTATCAACCCCAAAACTGGCAAAAACATCTTCGGTTGTTCTCACATCTTCGATCATGCCGCTAAGGCCAACCAATCCAAATATCCTTGGGCTCAGAATGTGGTTCTTGTTGGATTGTTGAAGCGTATTAAAGGACGCTGGGCATGCCTGCCCCTTGCCCACCGATTCTATTTGCCCAAAAAGGCCATTTTAGCAAAATTGGATAACATGAAGATTCCCGGCAAAGACTCATCATTCCAAACTAAATTGGAACAGGCGGCTAAGATGGTGATCAAACTGGCTCAGCATTTTGTCGGAGCCAATGTGACAGTCGTTTGCGATAGCTGGTTCGGAAATAATGGCTTATTCAAACCTTTGCGAAAACATCTGGGATCTTCATTTCATTTAATTTCCAGATTACGTTCCAATTCCGTACTCTACTCTATGCCGGAAAACGGAAAATCGAAAAAGCGTGGTAGACCCCGAAAGTACGGACTCAGACTCGGATCTTGCGCTGAAATGGCTGCCAAATTCAGGTCTTGTGCATCAATTCATTCCGTGTTGCTTTATGGGAAATACCGAGAAGTCAACGCCTTCTCAAAAACGGTAATGCTCAAAACACTCAAGTGCCCTGTCCGTGTTGTATGGGTTTTTCGAAAAACACAATGGGTTGCCCTCTTTTCTACAGACATGGATCTATCTATTGAGCAAATCATCGAATACTATGGCGCCAGATGGAAAATCGAGTCAGGGTTTAAAGAAATCAAGCAGGACATTGGCAGTAGCAAAAGCCAAGCCCGCAACGCACATGCAGTGATCAACCACATCAACTTTTCTACGATGGCCGCCACTATTACTTGGATCTATGGTATACGACTCAAAAATACCCCAGAACGTCGCCATAAAGTTAAAGGGCGTAACAGTTTCGCCTTCTCAGATTTAAGGCATATCATTGCCAAGGTCGCATTGAGCGATGATTTTAATGCCGTTTGCAACAAGGAACAAGAACTCCCCCGAAAATCATTTGTGGACGCACTGTTGCGGATGGTCGGCTGAACAAACAGCGACAATTTCGGTGAAACTTCAG
>JAIOQW010000250.1 GCA_021108405.1 Methanosarcinales archaeon | reverse complement strand
GTTGAGGATCCAGTTAATAATAAAAAAATAGGGGAAAATGTTCCAATGGAATTCAAATTTACAACTGGAACATTTATTGTGGTACTACCCGGTCCAAGGGGAATTGGCGATAAATCTATTAATTTTGAAGAATCATCATCACAATTTGGTAAAATTTTAAGGAAGTGATATTTTGAAAAAATATTTATATCTAATAGTATTGTCATTTGTATTTTGTTTAAATCAAAATGTATTAGCTGATCCTGTTGAAAATGATTTTGGAATTGTTAATGCATGGTATAATGGACAAGAAGCCACGGTTAAAAATGTATCTCTAAAAATAGGAGAACCTATAGAAATCACAGTATTTGTATATTCGAAAATCGCTGGTAATGTGTATGTAAAATTGATTAATCCTTTAGTTACTATTCCATATGATATAATAAGCGGACCCACTGAATTAGATAAAACAATAGATAATTATGATGTGAAATCAGGATGGACAATGAATTATACATGGATTATTAAGCCAAATGGAGAATGGACTAATGGTAATGCACCAATTAATATATTTGTGCAGTTCAGTAAAGATTATGATGAATACGAACATGTACAATTCACCATCGCCAATCCCATCATCCTCGACGAACAATACTCAGGCTCTAATCCGTCTCACACCACTATTGACCCCTCTTCCACCGATCAATCTCAATCCAATAGCTCACCGAGTTTCGGTATCATAGCTGCACTGCTGAGTGTGGCGCTGGTTGTGATGTGGAGGGAAAAAAAGATATAAACTATACCTGTGAGGCTAATCAGAATGCACATGAATAAAACGAGTTATACTAAAGATCGAGTCCGAAAGCTTTTTCAGACACGGATACACCCAACTCCTACGGAGTTGAGTTCCTGCTACGCCTAAAGGGCGTGCAGGTAACACAGATTTGCACGGATTTTAGGTTGCTGGGGGTCAATATCATAAGATTCTATTAAGTTTGTGATATAGGGTATTTGATCAAAATCAAATCAGTGTTAATCCGTGTAAATCTGTGTCTGAAAAATAACTCTGAAATGATACAGTGTCGTATCACGCAGGACTTTTATATTTGCACGGGCCGGTTTTGGCAAGTCTAATCTTAATAAAT
>JAIOQW010000103.1 GCA_021108405.1 Methanosarcinales archaeon | reverse complement strand
CGGATATCTTCGGTGGTTTTTCAACTATCAACGAGAAGAAATCCAGTTACTTCTTTGGGCAAGAGGAATCTAAATCTCGACTGGTGAGATATCCAAATTGTCAGAAGAATTTCTTCTTCGACTCTATATTCTTCACAAAAAGCATCGTCCTCAGATGAAAGAATTATTCGAAATAAATAAAGGATTCATTCTTCATCTGGATGGAAGTGCTGAATCAGGGCTAGATTGACGCCATAGTTTTAGTTGTACTTGCATATGACTAAGAAAACATTGGTTCGAAATTCATATGTGATCGGTTAAGTGATAAATCGTGATAAGTCCAAAAGCATTTTTCAGACACGGATACATTTAACTCCTGCGGAGTTGAATGCCTGCAACGCCTAATGGGCGTGCAGGTAACACAGATTTACACGGATTAAAATTCCTTAACCGATCACAAATGAGGCACAATTCATCCGAGAACAAGGTCTCCATTCATCTCTCATCACAAAATGGGACGAGAAGTTTCGAGAGTAAACGGGCAGTTATATGCCTAAAATTCATTTTTTAAAAAAGCGTTGTCCAACCTGGGAGTGAAATTTAAAGAACAACGAAAAAAGACTGCACGGAGGTGATGTACATGCTTATCGATTCATTGTTACCTCAATTCTCTATATCTATCACCGATGCCTGCTCCTTTCCACAATGGAAGGTGTGCAGTCCAATCCTGAAATGCTGGGAATTATTGGTACACGATTAAGGACTACTGGAGGACATGGTAAAACCAGATTGATTTCTTTAAATATTCCTAAAGATAGAGTTGAAACGATTTTATGTAGCTGAAGATATCTTTCTGCTTTTTTTACGTATCCTCAAGGTCATTACATTTATCCATTTTGTATATCGATGTGTAAAGGATTATTTTATGTTTTTAATTTTCTCGTGACTTTAAGATTTGAAGATACTATATTATCCAAAACAATCCATTTTTTATGACAATTAGGCAAAATAATAGTTGGATATTATATAAAAGGACACTTAATAAATATGTGCTAAGTACAAAAACGCTGTTTTTTCTACAATGTCCCTATGTGTGGGTTATCTTGATTGTTCTATATGGTATAGGAATATGCTTGTTTACAACTGTAAAGGTA
>JAIOQW010000239.1 GCA_021108405.1 Methanosarcinales archaeon | reverse complement strand
ATGAAAAAAGAGCTCAATTAAGCCTTTAAATCAAGAACTAAGGTCAAAAATTTTAGTTTTTTGGACTTTTGGGACAGCCTGATAGGGCCGGATTTTTATGATGCGGGGCATATGATACTTTTTGATGAGGATGAGATGCGGCGGGTCAATGTGTTTGACTGGGAGGATGATTTGAAAGGGTTTGGGAAGATTATGAGTGGGGGTGGGTTTGATTGTGTGATTGGGAATCCGCCGTATGTGCGGCAGGAATTGTTGAAAGAGCGGAAGGAATATTTTAAGGATCATTATCAGGTGTATCAGGGAACTGCTGATCTGTGTGCCTACTTTATTGAGAAAGGGGTTTCACTGCTCAGATCTGGCGGTTTCTTCTCGTATATTGTTGCTAATAAGTGGATGCGTGCGAATTATGGCAAAGCACTCAGGCAGTGGCTTAAGACAAAACGGATCGAGGAGATTGTTGATTTTGGCGACCTTTCGGTGTTTAAGAATGCCACAACTTATCCTTGTATTATGCGGATTTGTAATGGGGAACCTCGTTCAACATTTGAAGTGACGCAGGTCGAAACGCTGGAGTTTTCTGATCTTGGGGATTATGTGGAAGAGCATCAGTATACGGTGAATCAAGGTGGACTGGATGATGGGGGGTGGTCGTTGGTTGATGAGGAGACACAGGCAGTACTGGATAAAATACGTAATACAGGTGTCCCATTGGGTGAATATGTCGATGGAAAAATATACTATGGCATTAAAACGGGTCTAAATGAGGCTTTTGTCATCGATTCCTCTATTCGTGATAAGCTGATCGCAGAAGATTCTAAAAGCGCAGAACTGATCAAGCCATTTCTTGCTGGTAAGGATATTAAAAGGTATCAGCTGCCGTGCAGTGAACGGTACTTAATACTGATACCAAAAGGCTGGACAAAACAAAAATCAGGAGGAGTGAAAGATGCTTGGAAATGGCTGCAAAGTAATTATCCAGAAATTGCTTCTCATCTGAAACCTTTTTATGAAAAAGCTCAAAAACGCTATGATAAAGGTGAATATTGGTGGGAGCTACGTGCTTGTGAGTACTATGATGCGTTTGAAAAGCCAAAGATTATTTACCCAAATATCTGTAAAAGACCAGAATTTACCTTTGATGAATTAGAAAAA
>JAIOQW010000281.1 GCA_021108405.1 Methanosarcinales archaeon | reverse complement strand
TTGATAAATTACGATTCTTACTATTTTTTGAGACATGTCTATTAATAGAAAGCTATAAATACAAAAATATCTATTTCGAATAAATATGATGATATGAGTAAAAATAATTAACTTAACATGTGGTATATGGTAAAAATGGAGAATAAACTTAAGATATTGATAATCGGTGTAATGATAGCAGCAATCATTCTTGGAGGAGTATACTCTTTCATCCCTGCATATGTAGTGAGTGACCCCAGTATTGTTTATACGGTTGCTGTGGGAGCGAACCTCTCTGGAATAGAAAGCGTGGAGGTAAATGGAACGGTCTGTAATGATGGAGACAAAGAGATAAAAAACAGGACATTGGAGGAAAAAAATAAACATTGAAAAGAGGTGATAAAATGGATATGGATTTATTGCTTTATGCTATACTTTTTTGGGTTATTATAATGGTTCTTACAACTTGGGCTTATTATGAGTACAGGAGAAAAGTGACTTTAATGGACTATCGATTGAACCAAAAAGAGTTCTACATAAGTCTACTTCATGAACTTAGATTTTTCACAGTTTTTGTATGTCTTGCCGATTTAGTTATTAATATATGTGCAATGGAGTTATATTACCAGCACCTATTAGGAACTGGTTTTTTAATAACACATCAAGTATCAGGAGATAACCACTTAATTAAGACAAATAATGTTAATATTTTAATCATAGGCTTTTTTATTGCATCAATCATATGGATTATCCGAATGTTAAGAGATAAGTCTGTTAAATGAATACCCAACCAGCAGCCAAAGATGCCCGCGAATTCATGTTGCGCCATTTGGCCAGTACCGCTAAGGAGGGAGGGCAGCATTATGCTCCGATATCTGAATCTGGTTTTTAAACTCTATATCCATCTTCACCCGCCAGTGTATATATCAACTCTTTAATTTCTTCACTGAAATAGCCTTTTTTAATAAATTGAGGATAAATAGGAAGCCGTTCTCTAAGTACTGCATTATTACCTATTTTTTTTCTAAGTTGCTCAACACTCGGCCATTCATGTTCAGGGTTGATATAATCAATTGTCAATGGCGATATTCCCCCCATATCGGTTGCTCCGTGTGTTATTAGTATCTCAGGTGAGACCAGGTTTGGTGGGACCTGTACTGCTACATCATCGGG
>JAIOQW010000036.1 GCA_021108405.1 Methanosarcinales archaeon | reverse complement strand
ACTTACTATCTTGAGGAGACAACTCTGGATAATGATATCATTGTAATAGAGACAAAGATTGGTAAACCACCGGAAAATTTTAAAGAAAGTCTGGATTTCAATATGGTGATATACAATAGGGACCTGTGTACAATCTGGGCGAATGGAAAGGACCTTTCCTACAAGAACCTTATGCGACAGAAAGATATACTTACAGATGCCTATTTTAAACGTTTTGGAAAAGAAATTAATAATAGATATGTGGGCAAGTCTGATAATATGAAAGTATCCGAGGACAGTAAGTTAGTAGCTTATGGATTCAAATTACTTTCTAATGGCGTAATAGAAGAGTACAGAGGATACTGTGACCAGGATTTAAGTGGATATAAAGAAACAATGAAAAAATCGGACAAATGGTTTAATTCTTTTAACAATAACTCGTTTAATAAAGGAATTGTTCCATTTACAGATAATAGTTGGTCTCTAATAAATACATATATAGATGATTATGCGTTTTCTCCATATGGAGATTACAGTACAACCACTCACTGGTATTGGGATAGTGTAGAGACAGATGAGGATAAGGATTATTTCTTACTTAAAAGTCGATTTACTATAGAACCTGGTTATCAAGAATATGATAATTATTGGAACAATTACCGTGGTTATATTAGTCATGACTGGAAGTACATTGAGTATACAGGAAGTCGTGACATGTATGATACCCAACCCAATGACAAATATGGTTATACTTCAGTTGGTGTAACATTCACAGGTGGTAAAGGTGCTAGTACCAGTTTATCATGGTCGACAGATATCCCTGACAGCAGATTAAATGAAAAAAGTAGTTATAAACGTGATGAGGCAAAATGGAAGGAATATATTACTCCAGGTTCCAAATGTTGTGGTGGAAACACTATTACAGTTAAACCCGGTTCAAGCATGGCTTGTTCGCAAGATGATGCAAGAAGTGGTGAATGGATGGGACTTGCTCACTTTAAATCAAAACCAGGGTGGATGAACTGTGATGGTTATCATTATGGTGAGACATATACTCCGCAATATCAGGGTTATTCAAATTCTATCAAATGGATTGATTCAAAGTATGAAGGATAGATGAGATTTATCTACATCCTTGTACCTTGATCAGGATACCTGTGAATTGAATTATTAAATTTT
>JAIOQW010000262.1 GCA_021108405.1 Methanosarcinales archaeon | reverse complement strand
TGGAAGATGTACTCTATGGAAATCACATACAGTAGGTGAAATATTTACGGAGGGTTTGATTGATATCCCAGGAAGAGCTCCATGTCCAACAACATTTGAAATATTTATGCATCAAATGGCTTATTCTGGTTATTCCCTAATTCAATCACAAGAAAATAAAAAGTCTCATGAATACCTATAATCTACAACAAGGTTTGATAATAACGCAAGAAGAATCCGGAAAATTAAGAATCAATGATAAAGAAATACCAATAATTCCTGTTTATGAATGGCTTGATAGTATTAGATGAAATGTGGTGTATTGTCAGTTTCTATGCATGTGCAATTACATTTTAGCCATTATTTCCAGAAAATCTTTATCTTTTTCTAGAATTTTCTTAATATCATTTCGTGATTCGGATCTTGGTACTTTAATCTCTGTTATCTTACCTTCACTTAGTATGTATCTTTTTACAGTATCGTCTATTATAGTCTTACCTTCTTCAGTCTTTCCTGAATCCAATCAATAAGGTTTTCATACAACATTTCGTTATTGGCTATTTTCAAGGATGTATAAACAAGCCCTGCCGTTGAAGTCTCAAGATAATATCCATTTTTTTCGAAAAACAATTGCATTGTCTCCACTAGCTCTTGGTAGTTTAGGCATACTCAGCAGTCATGGTGGTATCTAAAGAAAAATTAATCTTGTTATGGATTGGTATTTTCTTTTTAAGAAAATTATTTTTTGCATTTTTAAGTCTTGAAGTAAGACTCCCTATGATAGCTTCGTTTATGTTATTCAGTGCTTCTTCCATCGTATCCCCTTCTGAAAGGCATCCCGGAAGCTCGGGACATTCAACCACATATCTGCCTTCATCATCTATTTCACATATAATGTTAAATTTCATTTATCATCATCCAAACGACTATTAAACATATATTATCTAATTATCGTTTAAATCTGTTCCTATTTTGGAAGATAAATAAAGGCATTTGAAATATTTCAGTTAAATTTGTTTGGTTGGGATGCATATTCGATTCAACCGGAAGGAAACAAAATCCTCCCTCTGGTCGCATTTTCTTGACTGAAGCTTCGAAGAAGCTGAAGATTAGAATCTTCGTAGAATCTTCGTCCGACATTCCAGAGGAATGGAGGATTAGAAAATGTGAACGGAGTGAGCATTTTC
>JAIOQW010000278.1 GCA_021108405.1 Methanosarcinales archaeon | reverse complement strand
GGGAATTTAAAACCGTCATAAGTGGGGTTTATTACACCGCCGATGATAACAGTTAGATAAGAAAGACACATTACAGGATAACGAGAATATGACAACAAGAATACCGGCCTTCGATTACCTTCGCACGTCTGTTGTCATCCTTGTGGTACTTCATCATTCAATTCTTGCTTACGTCACGTTCGCGCAACTCGATCCTGCGACTCCCATCACCTTCGCCCCGGTCGTTGACAGCCAGAAATGGTTTGGCTTCGATTTGATAGCGTTGTTCAACGACACCTTCTTCATGTCGCTACTGTTCTTTATCTCGGGATTATTCGTCTGGCGAAGTCTTACACGCAAGGGCGTTCAACAGTTCTTTCGTGACAGGCTTATCAGGCTCGGAATACCATTCGTCATCGGTTTTCCATTACTAATTCCCCTTGCCATCTTCCCTGGCCAGCTGGAAATCGAGCAAATTTTCGGAGGTAGAACGAATTTTATTGACTTTTGGCTTAGCATGGTCCAGACCGGCTTCGTGACATCGGGTCCGCTCTGGTTTTTGTGGCTGCTTCTCACATTCAATTGCCTTATTGTTGTATTGTACCGAGCCGCACCTCATATAGGCGACATGTCAGAATCGCGAGCACCCGCTATCCTCAGACATCAATTAGCGTTTTTTGGGATTTTAACCGTGATTTCAACGTTCGCCTGGCTGCCTATGGTATCCGCTTTCGGACCATTTCATTGGTCTGGTATCGGCCCATTTATCTTCCAGACCAGTCGTGTAATACTCTACTTGGTGTACTTCCTTGCAGGTACAGTGGTCGGAGCATTCGGAATTGAAAAATCTATGTTCAAGTCTAGCAGTAAGCTTGCAAGATACTGGTGGATATGGCTGATTGTGGGTCTTATTGCATGGTTAAATATCCAGCATTATTTCGTGATCTTTACCGTTGCCTGCGCAGCCATTGTTTTCGGCGTTATCGGGTTCTTCCTCCGATTTACGAAACTGCGTATAGGAATAATCGACAATCTGAGCGACAATGCATACGGGATTTACATTATTCACTACGTATTTGTGACTTGGCTTCAATACTGGTTGCTAAGTGCAAACCTTCACGCGATCCATAAGGCAACGATTGTGTTCACAGGAACGCTGATACTTAGTTGGGGGTCGATTGCCGCTATTCGTCGTATCCCAGCGGTG
>JAIOQW010000230.1 GCA_021108405.1 Methanosarcinales archaeon | reverse complement strand
AGGTTTTGTATCAGGTGAATAAGACGTATCTTGGTGCTGCTGAGATGATCAATGACCAGATCGATAATAATTTTGATAATCCTGATGATGTGCGAGATGCTAAGAACAAAATCCTCCCTCCGGTCGGATTTTCTTGAGTATATCAAGCTATGCTTGATATACTATAAAAAAGGTGCCGGGCTGCTTAAGAGTATTTTGAGATTTCCTGTGGGGGTTACTATGACGGCTGAGCATGCGATGGAAAATGGGACTCGTTTTAATCCTGATGAGTTTGCCTATTGGGATGAGAATGTGACGATTGGAGTGAATATGGAGCCTGATTTTCTTGATCCTTTTGAGCCTTATCCCGGAGAATCATTTTATACATTAAAATTAAGAAATACCAATTTACTTGGTCCGACTGGAATGTATCTACTCCCATCAATGAACCCATGGGTATGTACTGTTAATTCATGGTATATAGAAATTGAAGGAGAAATTGTAAATTTCCTTATTTTTGATGCTGATAATGTATGCCATCCTAATCCGATGTTCGGACATGAGTGGCAGGTGTATCAAAGAGGATACAAAATAATACCAGATCCAGCGACTGGAAAAATTATTGGATTAAATATTCCAATCACCTTTTCTTTTAGTACTGGAACTTTTATTGCAGTTCCCGGTGGAAAAATTAAAGGTGTGGGTGATAAACCTACACTAGATAAACCTAATCCATTTATTGAAGAAACGAAAGGATGGTATTATGAAAAATAAAATAATTAAAACTGCTTTATCGATAATTGTATTCTGTATAATAATTCAAAGTTGTACAGCCGGAGAAAATGAATATGGTATTGTGAAATCCTGGTATGATAATCAACCTGCAACAGTTGAAGGTGTAGGATTAAAAATCAACGAACCTGTTGAAATTAAAGTGGAAGTGACATCTAAAGTTGATGGGCTTTTTATAGGTATTATACTATGCGAACCTGGAGTTACAAAATCTTTTGATGTTATTTCAGGTCCGAGTGATTTTGGAAAATATATAATTAAAGATGATATTAAATCAGGTTGGGTAAAGACATATACCTGGACTATTTGTCCAAATGGTAATTGGGTTGATGGAAATGCACCAATAAATATTTTTGTTCAATTTTCTAAAGAAGCATTCATGACCATTGGGGACACCCACGAATATGAAAATATGTCTTACC
>JAIOQW010000185.1 GCA_021108405.1 Methanosarcinales archaeon | reverse complement strand
TTTCGGAGTAGTATAATATGAATATTGCCCATAATCATTCAAACTAATGAATTATGAGACTTTTTATTATTTTCTGATAATGGCCAATATTAGTTCATCTAATTAGATATACCCATAGATATTTACATGTGCAATATAAGTTTATATGATATTATACCAATCCACATCGTTTTTTCATAACTTCATATAATTTCCATGTGATCACTGAATGTTTTTATTTTATTATGGCTGGTTGAAAAAAAATTTTAGCCACAGATGAACACAGATTTGTTAATGGGGTCGTGGAAGCTATATTTTTCAGGCATTTTCGTATCTGTGTTCATTTGTGTTTATCTGTGGTTAATTGAATTGAAATAAATCTAAGTAATCTTAAGAAGAATAAAAGGTCTCATATTGCTAATAAAATTTAATTTGAAGTTCCAAATTACACATACGGAATGGTATAAATGTAATTTTCTTTTGCAATATAAATAATTATTCTCCAAAACATATTTCTATAAAATCGTTATTATACCACTCTGCAAGTGTAATTTGGAACTCTATATGACTGCCACAGAGGTCACAGAGAGCACAGAGCGAGGAGTTTGGAGTGGAAAAGGCATCTCTGTGGTCTCTGTGTTCTCTGTGGCAGAAAGTTATAAAAAACAGATACGGTTTAATATAATTTAGAAATTATTGTTATTAATAAATATCATTACTATTCTATTGTTTTCCTCTACAAATCGTTATGAATAGACACCTTTATATACAATTGAAGATTATATAACATAAAATTTATACTTTCATAGTGATTTTTAGAGGGGATTTAAATGCCAAGTGGTAATGTTACAATTAATCGAGAAATAGCAAAAGAAGTACAAGATGGAATAGTCTACCAGGTATTACCTGAGATTGAACATGAAACACAAATGCATCCAATATTCACCACGATTTCACCTATCAAATGTCAAATCTGTGGTTGTACTTTATTTGCAAACCAACACTATGAACGAATTATAATTACAAGCTATGGAAATATAATAGTTCCAACCACCTATTGGATATGCATAAATCCTAACTGTGCTAAACATCATACAGACACAATACTTGGTGTTACCGGATCAGTAAATTATAGTGACGAGTATAATGAAAAAATGCAATGTGTGAGATATAATGGAAGATGTACTCTATGGAAATCACATACAGTAGGTGAAATATTTA
>JAIOQW010000113.1 GCA_021108405.1 Methanosarcinales archaeon | reverse complement strand
CTTGTATGTTGACAAAAGTTATGGTTAATAATAGTCTCATAGATAATATTGGTGCCGGCGAGGTGAGCGTAGCGAGCCGAGCAGGCACCAACAGGCGACGAGAGTTCGATAGTGTCCGGGCTTTAAAGGCCGTCACAGAGCGTGAACCTCGCCGCCATAATGGAATCAGCCCGAACAGCCGCTTGAGCCGCCGGCAATCCGCGAGCTCGTATTTGCAAGTAAGGGAGAAAACCATGTCTGAACCAATTTATGTCGGTATCGATGTTTCAAAAGACACTTTCAATGTCGCATCCTGTCCAGATGTTCTAAAAACTTCTCTACCAAATAGCCCGCAAGGCCGCTGTCAGCTTTGCAAACATCTCAAAGAATACTCCATTGCTATCGTTGTAATGGAAGCCACAGGCGGTTATGAAAAACCAATCGTTGCCGAATTACTTGAAGCTCAACTGCCTGCAGTCGTAGTTAATCCTCGTCAGGTTCGTGATTTTGCGCGAGGTATTGGCCAGTTAGCCAAGACAGATGCCATTGATGCCGAAGTTCTTGCTAAATTCGCTCAATTGGTACAACCGGCTCCAAGACTTCATAAAACAACTCAAACGACCGATTTGGCGGAATTGGTTCATCGCCGCCGACAGTTAAACAACCTTCGCACACAGGAATCAAACCGACTATCAATGGCACATCATCAAAAAGTCCAAAAGTCTGTTCAGCGGGTGATAAAAGTTCTTGACCAACAGATTGCTCAGATAGATGAGCTTATCAGTGAGCATATTAAATCGGATGATGATTTTAGTCGAAAAGATAAAATCCTTCGTAGCACACCGGGCATAGGCCCACAAACCAGCGCAATGTTATTGTCGCAAATGCCGGAACTTGGCAATCTCAATCGTCAGGAAATCGCATCACTGGCAGGTCTTGCTCCGTTTGATCGCAGTAGTGGCAAATGGATTGGCCGAGGCCATATCTGGGGTGGGCGCAGTGAAGTTCGAAATGTTCTTTACATGGCAGCGTTATCAGCCCGCAATTGCAATCCAACAATCCGACGATTTGCAAATCGTCTTGAAAGCCAGGGCAAAGCTTTTAAAGTTGTGATAACGGCCTGTATGCGTAAATTATTAATAATGCTGAATACAATGATAAGGAATGAAAGCTTATGGGAAACAAAAATAATCCTAAAAAATACTTGAAATCAAACACAGCCGCTCTGTG
>JAIOQW010000296.1 GCA_021108405.1 Methanosarcinales archaeon | reverse complement strand
AAGTGATGAAAATCATATTAATCTTGGAATTATTACCAATCTACTTGTAGTGTTGCTTTTCGATTTGAAATAATGCCAGTTACCCTCTAATTTGAAGTGGATACTTTGGATGGTATAAATAGGTCTTTAAAAGACATGGAATCCGGGAAAGTTCATGAACTGTCAGATATAGATGATTTGGATGAACTCTGGAGTGAAGAATGAGGTTAATATATATCGATGAATTCAAAAAAGATATTCAGAAAATTAAAGATCAAAATTGTCAATCAAAAATAAAGTAAAGCATTAAGAACATTTATACCAATCCACATCGTTTTTATCACCAGCTTCTTTTCCAGGATTATCTATTTTGTTTGCCGATTAAAACCATTTTTATTGTCATTAATGAATTTTCTAAGCAAATATAGCGCTTCATCCAGTTTTGTTTCAGGTTCTCCCACACCAACAATTTTATTAAAACCTTCATAATCATCTGAAGGAGTGGAATATTCCTGTTTGATATTAGTGACATTGATAAGGCTATTTGAGATATTTATGTTTTGGATCAACTTATCCAGTTCCGGTTGCTCCCCCTGTGCAGTGATCTTTACTCTGCCATCCGGAAGGTTTTGGATTAATCCTTCAATACCTAATGTGGTGGCTATTGATATGACTTTTGCCCTGTAACCAACACGTTGGACATTGCCTGAGATATAAAGAGTAACTTTTTTCATTATGAGTTCTTCTGTTTTTGAAGTGCAATAAAGGTTTCTGGTGACTGTGGGAAAATTTTTATTTTTTTTTGGTTGGATAAGGCACTGTACCATTTCCCAGTTATTTTTCAGACACGGATTTACACAGATTTGATTTTGATCAAATACCTTCTATCACAAACTCAATAAAATCTTATGATATCGACCACAACAACCTTAAATCCGTGTAAATCTGTGTTACCTGCACGCCCCTTAGGCGTTGCAGGCATTCAACTCCGCAGGAGTTGAATGTATCCGTGTCTATGTAATTATCGATTTAAATAATCCTCTATTGAAATAACTGGTTTTTAGGACAGTGCCGTTGGATGATTTAATTGAAAGAAATTGTGACAACTGGAAAATAATAAGACGCTATATAAAAATAGATAATATGTCACCCCACGGATTGAAAGTAATAAAATTAATAAAGTATAAATACCATTATGCTATTGTATTACTAAAATATTCTTAAGGTGGGG
>JAIOQW010000335.1 GCA_021108405.1 Methanosarcinales archaeon | reverse complement strand
ACACGCTGGATTTGATGCGATAATAGTTAGTGCTAAAGCTGATTTATTTGGCAAAGAATGGCTTGGACGAAAAATCGATGAAAAATTTGTAAGTGACTTACATGATTTTAATAACTCAATCGATTCGTGTGGCGAATACGGTGAATTCCATACATTTGTCATTGATGGTCCATTTTTCAAAAACAAGTTGAAAATAGTCAATAGCAAAAAAATATTAAAGGATGGATACTGGCTTTTAGACATTTCAAAATATGCCATTGGAGAAAAAAAGATTTAACGTTGTTTGGCATATCCTTCCCTATTTTGCTAAATATAGTCAACGACCCCGGACTTCGCTTAGCTCAAGTCCGGGGCATCAACGGAGTTGGAGGTCGAGTGTTATAATAAATAAGAGGCAGATGTGGGGTGGGCAGGTGTATGTTCTATGAAAAAGGTAGTGCAGTTGCTATATTTTCGACACTTAGAAGTGTGAAACACCTGGGAGGATAGAACGAGTGCTTATGAATACAGACATATGGCACAACATTAATTCTGGGGGAATCTTTACTTCATTTTATCTTTTATACACTCTACTTCTTTTATCCACTCTGAAAATCAAAATTGTGTCATCTTTTGAAATTGTTTTATAAAGCACCCTGAAAGCCCCAATTCTAATCCTGTAAACATCCCTTTCTCCTTTTATTTTCTTGACATCCGAAGGAAATGGATCATTTCCGAGTTCCTTTATTTTTTTAAAAACTCTTTCTTTGCCATCTCTGTCTAATTTTGATAGAAACTTCAGAGCTTTTGTTCCAAATTTTATTTTCATAACTCGAGAAACCCTTCGGCATCATCTAAAGATGTTGTTTTGCCTGTGGTATATTCTTCCATAGCTTCATTTAAATCTGCCTTTTCCTCGTCACTTAGTATAAGTAGATATTCAGATAATATCTTTTCCATATTCTTTGTCCTCTTATTTAGTTTATCCAGATCATTCTTCAAGAAAAGTAATTTTTCTAACTTTTCATTGATATTCCCCAACATTTGCTGAATTTCACTACTCATAATTTCCTCCTCATTAGAAAATATGCTACTGCCAATAATACCTCGATTGTGAATATTGCCGCGAATTCCGGTGTATTTTTCTATGATATAGAAATACTTTTCTGATAACTTAAGAATATCCTACAATATTAACCCACCCCATGAAAGCAATCGTCTACTTAATTAACTCGACCTCGG
>JAIOQW010000125.1 GCA_021108405.1 Methanosarcinales archaeon | reverse complement strand
GGACCTTACCTGGCCTGAGCACGTTCTATATGGCAGGCCAATGGGCAATGTCTGGCGGTGGTGTCATTTCCTCCCTTTATTCCGGGCGTTATGTAATACAACTCCTCTGCCATTTTGACAGGAAGCTATTTTCGACTATCTTGAGATAAGCCCGGTCGAATATGAAACCATGAAGATGTCTACAATTTTGTGACAATTAGAAAATTAAGCTATTGAAAATATTTGGAGTTATTCTACTGCGCCTGGCTAAAAAGTATGAAGATACTCTTAAATTATGATGAAGTAGGAAAATGATAAACAAAATTCCACAAAAAAGTGAAAAGCGAGAACTTATGGAATTCATTCTATTAAACTTAGTCCTTCTTTTCATCACTCAACCAGGGTCAATAACATTTGCAAACTTTGATGCACCTTACGGGTTTCTAAAAGACTTCACAACATGGATGTCTTCATTTATAGGGCTATCTTTAATACCCTTATCTTACCTGATTCTAAAAAGAAATAGCATTGATAGAAAAGTAATTCCTATTTATGCTGCCTTTATTTTAATTATGGCTTTTATGATATATTATATTGAGCAATTACTCTTCGAAGGATTTAGAAGCCCCAATTATCTGCCTACATTCCTTACATTTTTATTTACATGTTTCTTACGCGCTTTTTTATCTCTTTTAATTCTTCCTATAGCTATTACAAATCTTGGAAAAACTTATCTCAGCTATGATTATGATATACCACTAGGCTTAGCTAATCTTGTTATACTCTTGATTATAATCTCGCTTTCATATAACCTGTATATACGGAAGAAGGGATCATGGAGAAGGAGAAACAAAAAACAGAAGTATTTGCCAGCACAATAAAATATTTTCTGGTGGTTTAGAAACAATAGGTTCATTTATAGCAAAGCCAAAGGATTTGAAAATGTGGATCAGCATAGGTGCTCCTCCATGTACTCAAGAATACAAAGAGTTCACATTTTAGTCCGAAACAGCGTATAACAAAGAATATATGTGCGTCGCTGCGCTCCTTGGCCTACGGCACATTTTGCTTTGTCAGGGCTTTTACTTGTGCATGAGTTCAATACCCAGCAGAAATATTAGCCATTATACGTCCTTCAGCTTTTCTTAGATGTTGGATTAGGGTTGATTTGCTGAGTTTGACCTTTTGTGATAATTGCTGGCTATTAATCTTTTTGGGATAATCATAATATCCATATTTATTAGCTGCAATAATGATCT
>JAIOQW010000093.1 GCA_021108405.1 Methanosarcinales archaeon | reverse complement strand
AAATGGATAATGGCGCCTCTTTTATCGGTGATTTAATACATTCAAGGCATTTCAGCTGTGTCGTGAGGTTGTGCCTCCATCTCGGCGTCGAGCCCGTGTTTATCGCACCAGGCAAGCCATGGATGAACGGTACAATAAAAAACTTCAATGGGGATTTTGAGGCGAAGTTGTGGGAACGAGAACAACGGACAGATCCGGAACGCATTCGAAGAGAGGCGAAAACTTTCCTGATGTGGCACAATAATCACTAGGACCGGAAGTATCAAAAGACTGATCTGGAGGCTATACCGCACCGCAAACTTGCTGAGGATTTCGAGATCGGTGCGGATAGTCTGCCAATCACAGAGGGAAAAGTGCACTTTATCTGATGGGAGGAGGGAGACGGAACAATCAGTGTGCTGAATGAGGACTTTGATGTCGGGGAATTGCTGGGTTGTGAATATGTCCGGGCTACTGTTGATATGAAACTTGATCAATTAAAGGGATGCTATTGGGAGAAGAAGGGAGAGGAGGTGGGTTTTATCGAGATTTATGGGTCTAAGATCGGGGGAAATGTATCCATTTCAAAAAGTAGGGGAATAAAATCTGCATTAATCATTAATTATATTATCTGTCACAGAGGACACAGAGAATAAAAACTCTGTGGTCTCTGTGATCTCTGTAGCCATCATTTTTACCCTATGATTTGAAGTGAATACGTGAAAATGTAAAATATCCCACAAAATTCAGATTACTGCTTATTTTTCAAAAATCTATCTGCGTTTATCCGCGTTTATCAGCGGTTTATTATATTGCACAACATCCCTTTCCACCTCCTGCACCTTATTACCCACAACATCATATAAATATGATTAAATATTTCACAAATTAATATAAAGTCACCGATAAAAAACACAAATCTTAAGTACATTCATTCATTTCCCTTCTCAAATGAAATTCCTATCAGCATTCCTCAATAACAATTCAGCCAGAATGCCGCTTACTATTCTTGGAATTATAATGGTCATTATGACTATTGCCTTTACCACGCATATCGATAAAATGGACCGCGAGATGGCTGAAGCACTAAGCAGTGGAAATACCGTAAATACTGTCGATAATGCCTACATGTACGCCTGCGCCGACCTGGCCAGGATCATCAACTACGCTGGTATGGCAGCCATGAAGGAAATGGGAGAAACGCCAGTGATCGTAATAGAACCTACAAGCGAATACAACCTGAGCACGAACGGAAATTGCAATATTTCAGATTTTAACCTGAACCGGGCCAAAGGAATGATAAGGTATGTCATGAACAGGTTCATCCAGACAAATTACATG
>JAIOQW010000309.1 GCA_021108405.1 Methanosarcinales archaeon | reverse complement strand
ACCTGTTTCTATAGCAGCCGCCAAAGATTCTTTGTCATAGGTTACATCATGAATGCTTTCATTTATACGTTCCAATCGGTGTAAGCAAAATTCATAATGGTCATTTTTTTCAAATGCAGTATGAGCTGCTATTATACATTCTAAGCTGTGAGTTGTTGCAAATATTTGGGTATTGAATTGATGTGTCACTTCTCCAATAGCTCGCCACACTTTAGGAAGAATAGAATGATGGAGCCCATTTTCTATTTCATCTACCATTATTACACCATTCTGTGAATTTCCAATGGCTAATACCAAACTAGTAAGTCGAGCCATACCTTCACCCATAAGAGGTATAGGCACGAGTCGATTGAGTCCAATATCACCATGAATTATGGGATCTCCACCACTGACAATTACAGTAAGACGGTTAAGACGGGGTTCTATGACCTGCAATGCTTTAGTAAGGACATCTAATTGTCCTTTAATTTCCAATTTTCCAAAACGTTCAGCATCTACTTTCATTGGAATACGAACCCTAGAACTTAAGAAGATTGCCGGAAAAGGCGGTGATGGGGGAATTGGGATTCTACGTATACCTTTTTGATCCATTATCAGATAATAATTTCCTTGCCCTCTATTATCCTGATATTCCAATTCAAGTACTTGAGGAGTTTCAGATGATAAAGAATTTACCTCGGTTTCCTTGAGATTAGGTTGGATATATTGAGTGATTTTATTAAATTCTTCAGGCCGTCGAACTATTTTTAATTTAAGTACTCTGCGACCTGTTTCTTTGTCCTCCCCTACTAATTGTATTTGTTTCGAAGCGTCATATTCAATAAAAAATGAATCCCAGGGTGTTTCACCAATTTCCCCAAATTCAAAAGTGATGGATTCAATACCTCTTAAGGCATTTAGAACCATTGTCAATTGGGGATTATAAGCACCACAGTGTAAAAATAAGGCTTCCAATAGTGTCGTTTTTCCAACATTATTAACTCCAGCAATCAAATTAATTCGTTCCAGATTAGTAATACTAAATTCTTGGAAGCATCGAAAGTTATTCACTTTAAATGAATGATACATGATTCGCCTCTTTTTTTTTTGTACAGTTATTATATTGGCAGCAATTGTTAATAAGCCTTATTTGAGAAAATTTTCAATATTATTTTATTGCTACATAAAGAAGGCAATCCTTATATTTATTACTATTCGCGCCAATATTAAAATTCATGAATGCCATTTTGGATCTAATGTTCAAATCGAGCATGAGAAATCAATTGTTTGCATTCAGTCACAGTATACACCATACAAATATAACGAGGCCTGTATATATCGATTTCAAGGATTATTTCCTTTCTTACATTC
>JAIOQW010000342.1 GCA_021108405.1 Methanosarcinales archaeon | reverse complement strand
GGTCTGGCTGTTATGATAATGTTTATCAGTGATATGACGGTAGTTCCAAAAAGCATGCATGCTAACATCATTGGGATTGAAAATAGCAATATAAGCAGTGTCATATATGCCAACGGCAGTATCTACAATATCACAGTTGAAGTTATTGATGTGGACGGTGGCCCGGTTGAAAGGGCTACCATAGTTCTCTATGGGCTGGATTCATCGGCCTCTGGATTAACTGATGGGCAAGGCCGGACTCTAATAAATATTGACACCTCGACAATTGATGTGACATGTGAAGGATACTTGAAGCTGTCTGCCAGATCAGAAGGATTCGCAGACTATCAGAATGATTTTGCATTAAAAGTTGTTGGGAATTGATCAGTCAAATTTACGATTCAATATTTCTATTTGCCATTATGAACTTAACAATAACTACCACGGCAAATAGTAGAGCCAGTCCGCCGGGATAATACATTGACCTGATGATGTCCCATCTACCGGCCCACACAAGAAAACCTGTAGTGATCAATGCTATTGATGCTACAATACCTGAAAGTTCCACAGGTACTGTGATTGTACCTACAGTGATCTTATTCAAACTCTCCTGACGGCGTAACCTCTTTAGCGCATCCTTCAATTCTTTCCTGAGGGTTGCGGTCTCTGATTGATAGGAGCTGTTTATTGAATCTACAGCAGCAGAGGACTGCGATTTAATTTTGGACTGCTGCTTGATCAGCTCATCGATCCGCTCTTTAGCAGTTTTAAGCTCATTCTGGAGTGAACCTATTGATTCATTTACATGAGTCATCATATTTGATTTTAAGCCAGAGAGTTCTTCGCTCACTCCTTCCAGGATATTTCGAAACTCATGTATTTCAGTACGGATCTCCTCAATTTCAGCATCATTCCATTGATCTTCATCTTCGATCTCAAAATTAAAAAGACCTCGATCATCCTTACTGGCAGTTAGCCTGCGCTCTACTGCACGCAGGCGCCTGTTAAGGCTTCTTACGCTCTGGTCAAATGATTCGATCCGTCCGTATATATCTGAATTTTCCATATTATATCAGGGCTGAGTTTTTAAACATTAAATTATATATAATTTGTCATCTTTTATTGAACATGCGAAAAAATTTCCTCGAAAACGAACAAGCAATAGATACCATTCCACTAAAATTAATAGTCTATTTAACTTTAATAGGACTGATCTTACTACTGGCAGCAATAGGATTAAAGAACGCCGTACCACCAATGGACACCAGTATAATGGAGCAGCAGATAACCAGGATCAAACCCTCTATAGAACAGATGCAATCAGGATATGCCAGAGACCTGTCTGACCCGAATGCACCTACAGGTAACATAAGAAGTATT
>JAIOQW010000183.1 GCA_021108405.1 Methanosarcinales archaeon | reverse complement strand
AGGGTGGTAAGTTTGAGTACGGATAATGGTAGATTCTGGTCGGGTGAGCTGTATTCCGGTGAGAATGCAAGGGTAATGCCCAGTATTATCAACTGGGTGGTAGGTGACCCGCAACCTACTAAAGGGCTTGTAGTTTATTCCAGTGATATGTATTTGGGTTCACCTGGAACGATAACTGTTCTTAGTGATACGCTGCCGGGTGTGAGCTTTGGTGGACAGGAAGTATCAATGGTCAAGACAGAGGACAGGAGCTTTGAAGGTGTACTTAATCCTGTATCACAGGGTGTGTTTGGGCTTGTGGTAACAGCAGGAGGAGAACGGATAAATGACTCAATAGCAGTGAATTATCCGCTGGAATATAGGGATGTTGGTAATAATCCTGAGTTTTTAGAGGCGGTTAAGAGGAATAGGGGTGGGGTATATTATCCGGAGCAGGCTACGTCGCTATTGTTTGATGATATTATGACTAATTCGGTTCGGACTACTGTGGAACATGTGGATCTTAGATGGATAGCTCTTTTGGCGGCATTGGTTGTGTTTTTGAGTGAGGTTATTGTGAGACGTGTGCATGGGATTATTGATATTAAGGCTAGGCGTAAGGGTGTTTAAATTATAGATATTTCTTTATTTCCTTCTCATCCATAACACTATCAATACTATACTTAATACTACAGTCAGCATACCGAATCCAGGTGAACCCTCTGATGTGGGATGATCGGTAGATGAGGTATCAGTAATGATATGTGTAGTAGAACCAGAGTATTGTTCATCAGACACATAGATATTGGCTGCTGTGAAACATATAGGAAACCCTTCTTTTTCATCTCTATCAAAAAATTTGAAATCAATGTTCAAAGGAATAGTCCATCCTGCTGCAATATCTGTCGGACAAATAACCCATTCAAATGTAATGGTTTCGCTTGCATTATAGCCATGATGTCTTGCAGTCTCAGTAAATTCACTCGGACCATCTATTACTTCAAAAGGTTGATCTATATTTTTAAAACCAAAACCAGTTGCGGTGAGACCTGTCGAAACATCAACATTTTTCTTCAAATATACAACTGCTTTAATAGTAGCTGGTTCACTGACCTTTAAATCTGCATCGTACACAGTTGTTACTTGATCATTATAATATACTTCATATTCAACTAATTCATTTTCGACTGCATTTACATTATCCATTAACGAAATACTTACTATAAATATTAAGCAAATTATCATTTTATTCATCATATCCATCCTTCATTAGTACCTTCCCCCAGATATCACCAACTCCTTTTGGACCTGCCGGAATAAAGATTAATGTCCCGGTAGTAATTTCAAATGTGATTGATTTACATTAAACGCCAAGATTCTATT
>JAIOQW010000229.1 GCA_021108405.1 Methanosarcinales archaeon | reverse complement strand
TTTGAATGAGCAAAGCGAGACAGCGTATAACAGCCGATAAAAGAGAAATCAAAGAATTTCCCAAATTGCCTTCGGCTCGGACTTGAGAATTATCCTTCCTTTTAAGTTTATTTAGTGTTGCTTCTATGGTAGTATCGAGTTGGATCGTATAAGGCATGATTAAAAAAACTTTTTTTCAAACTCTTCCACTGTGTATTTTGAAAAATTACCTTCTTTTACCCTTCGTTCGGCTTCTTCAACCTTTCTTATAAATTCCTTACGAATTTTTTCTTCAGGTGGATAAAACTCATCTCTGATTATATCCAGAATTTCTGTCAGAATCTCCTGGTGTAGTTCCTTTTTCAATTCTAATTTTAATTCATCCAGATTGGCAACAGCATCCATGTGATTCTATAGAATTTCATAGACTTAAAAGATTTGTATTGAATTAAAATCCTATCAAATTTATAATATCTATCTTCTTTTCAAGGAGAATAACATATTATTCACAGCAGATTCAATTCAGGAGTCCTCGCTTAATGACTCCAACTAATTCAGAAGTCATAATAAGATTTATATAGCAGGCTGTCCCAAAAGTCCAAAAAATGAAAAATTTAGACCTTAGTTCTTGATTTAAAGGCATAATTAGACTCCTTTTCCATGGGAATTTTAGTTTTGAGACACCCTGATAGATACTAAATTTAATGTTAATATATGAGTGAAATTATTTTATCATTGTTCATCGTTGTAAGTCTGCTTTTTGTAAACACTGCTATTGTAAATGCTTATTCCTGTGCTCAACCGTCTCCGCCAAAAGAACCACTTGAACAATCTTGTGCAGTTTTTGCCGGTAGAGTTGTTGATATTGATGTTCCAAGTGGAATAGTTAATAGTAGTGCTGATCCTGTAAAAGTTACATTTGAAGTTTCAAAAATTTGGAAAGGTCCGGATTATAAAACACTTGTTCTAACAACAGCAAGAGATGAAGCAAGTTGTGGATATTCTTTCAAACAAAACGAAGAATATATTATTTATGCTTATGGTGAAGAAAATAAATTAAGCACAGATATTTGTAGCAGAACAAGATTGCTCACTAACGCACAAGAGGATTTACAGGAATTGGGCGAGGGTAACTTACCACCAAATTCTGGTTCTAATTATACACCGCAAATTTACAACTTCATTCTGATCATATCAATTGTCGGATTTGCAATAGCTCTAATTGTTATAGCTGTATTGATTCGAAAAAAAAGAAATAAAACCCCAGGCTCCTGACGTCGCTCACTCTTGCTTAACAAGGTATATAAGGCTATGCTATTAAGGCCAAACTTAGCGAGAAGCAATCAAATTAGAATCTAATCTGGCGTTTCTAATTTGATAGTCCGATTATA
>JAIOQW010000042.1 GCA_021108405.1 Methanosarcinales archaeon | reverse complement strand
CGGAAAGTCCCATTATTTCTTAAATGAAAGCACATACGGGAAAAAAGAGAAGGTGTTGCTTGCTGCGCTGAAAAATGGGAGGCGCAGAAGGATTATAATAGAAATTCTAAACTGTGAGCAGATAACCAATAAAACCCTCGCCGGAAAAATCGGGGTTTCTGCACCGACGATCAACTGGCATATCGGGCATCTGAGTGAAGAAGGAATTGTCAGTACAGATATGAATGGCAGGCATACGTCCTATTGCATTGATCATGGTTATGGTGAGTTATTACACAACTTTCGCACCGATCTCAATATTCATTTCCCCTGAGATTGGGTCTTTGTTTTTAAATATACTAAAAATTGTATGAAGATATGCATATGTCTCGCACATCTTTTTGGTATCATTATTCACGGTGGCCTTGAGTGTACACTCCTTCAACCATCAGGACTTGAGTAGAAATGGTAAGAGACAGCGTATTTCTTCTTTCGGATTCATCTCATACTTTTCTTTGAATATGATTTATTATTCTGATCAAATATCCTAATGACTATCTCGTTATTGATAGCATCTCCGTTGTCTACTATTTCTTCTAAATAACCATCCACTGAAGAAAGAGATTAATCCACCAAGCAATCCAAAACCCGGTCTCGATTCACCCAATGTCCTTTCATCTGGAGACGTTACACCATCCAAATCTTCGATGAGAGGGTCTGTCCGAACAAACTTTAGTTGAACGATAGAATGGTTCGACTGATTGTGTATTTTTGGAATGGATTATTTATATAAGTTGGGATTTGGTGTGAAAATCAGTAAATTTTACGCTATTGCTACTGGTTTAGTGAATAAATTGATTTGTCAAAGATGGGATTTAACAACAAGCAATGCTGCAAACAATATTTTTTTCATTTAAAATACCTCCCTAATATATAAAACTGGGAAAGCCCCGGTCAAAAGTGATTCCATTTATCCTCTATCGTCTGATTACAACCACTGCACCAGTTGTCTGTGACAAACAAATAGGTGTATGTCATTATGCAGTAAGGACCCACATTACCATGATCAGGACAATTATAATTATGGGATGCTTCGTGTTATGCAAAATGCCAATCCCAACAGTACGATATCTGATGTTTCTTGACCCACGCATTACCCGGCTTTTTGTTATTCCAACCGGTTTCATCCTGCGCTTCATCAAGCAATCGGTCGTCGTGGACGCTGTCATTAGCTTTCAATATTTTTACATTTCAATAACATCGGGGGATACTCTAATCACATTGATGTTGGCTAACTCTATGTGGTGCTTCAGTTTCGGTTTCATTATTCCTTTCATGTTGTGTTGTTTTACTCCTTCGATTTGTGTTCGATTCTCCCTGGAGGCACAACCAAAAATCCTAAGTAACCATAAGA
>JAIOQW010000046.1 GCA_021108405.1 Methanosarcinales archaeon | reverse complement strand
CTCAAGATGCTATTCATCACTGGTTGGATGATATTCCTGTAAAAAACCATATATTGTCCTTAATGGATACTCAAGAGATAATAGCAGCATGGTTATCATAACGAGAGAGTATATTATAAGATTCAATTGTAGTAAAAACCTGTGAAAAACCAAGGTCATTCAACTCGTATAGTACTTAATAAAAACATAAATCCATTGATATCGGTTAAGTAATCCCTATAAACATCCCCACATTCAGCAAAGAGAATAAATTGACCTGCCTTGGTATCCACTTCAAATCTAAGGGTAATTAGTACCTCTTTAGCAATCATGATAATTTACTAGTATTTTTTATGAAATATTACCTCTTGAAAAATCTGTGTAAATCCGTGTTAATCCGTGTCTAAAAAAAATCACATTCTAACAAGGAAGTATACATTGCTTACGATTCATATCTTAGGTTATACATTATATAGAATCGAAAGTAATCTTGATAGAGCCCAAGAATATTTTTTCAGACACGGATTTACACAGATTAACACGGATTAAAATTCCTTAACCGATCACAAATGTCAAAATACCATACTTTTTGAAGTGGATACCTGCCTTGCATTCATCTCTTGCAGTTCAGATATCCCTCCTTATTATATAAAGCAGTTATAGTAGCAGAGGCCGCAGCCTATAACTACGAATCAGCTTGCAGTTTAAACAAATTATATGTGTCATAGTACTCATGGTATTATCTGATAATTCCAACATCAACATAATCACTGCATTGGTAGTCATATTTCTGGCAGTGATATTAAAAAGTTCGAGGATCATAATAAAGTGGTAGATATATAATAAAAATTAATTCAGAAATTATTTATAGATATAATCAAGTGGAAGAAATCATGATGAAAATAATTTCACACAGAATACTAATAGCAGTTGTATTTTTAAGCGTCCTTTTTTTAGGCTGTATCGAGGAAGAGAATCACAAGAGAGAATTTTCAATTGATACTCCCGAAGAAGCCATTGAATATGCAAAAACTGACAATTGCACAAGAGAATGGATTGAAGCATGGTCAGAGTTAGGTTATAGCATAAAAGAAGATGCTAGCGTGGATAACCAGAGTATCTGGCATGTACGATTTGAAGCGGATGTTTATCCAATCTTAGAACAACCGTTTCATAATATAAATATGCATTCCAACGGGACTATTTTATCGAGATTTGGAGGTGCAATATGAAAATTATAGTTATTCTGCCTTCTTTTTTATTAGGGCTAATATTGTTATCACCTTTTACAGCGATAGCAATAGCAGAGCCACTTCAAAATCATCCTACTATTCATATGCTTAAAAAAGAAGCAGTCAGCCAGGTAAATGAATCAAGAAAATTTACGATTGGTCATGATTCAAAGTTAGGAGAAATACCATGGG
>JAIOQW010000197.1 GCA_021108405.1 Methanosarcinales archaeon | reverse complement strand
ACTTAAGAAAAATGCTTCGCATTTTCTAATCCTCCATTCCTCTGGAATGTCAAACGAAGATTCTACGAATCTTCTAATCTTCAGCTTCTTCGAAGCTTCGGTCAAGAAAATCCGATCAAAGGGAGGATTTTGTTCTATTCTCTTTTTTTCCAGCACTTATGTATCCCTTCTTTGAAAATTAATTCCAAACCACATTCTTTAAAAATTATCTCTAATGGAATAATTTCATTTAAATGCATAGGATCTTTTTGAGTAGGTCCAAAATTGGTTGCTTCATAAAAAACCCCACCGCTATTTAATTTTGAAAGTAAATGTTTAACCAGATTTACATAATAAGGCACATGTTCAAGAATATTTCGAACAAGTATTCCATCATAGGTTTCACTTATACAATTTATTGAATCAAAATTTGATTTATAGTATGGTTCGATAACAGTTATATTCTTAATAGAATGTTTTTTTTTCCGAAATTTTACAAATTCTCTTTGAATTATTGAAATATCAAAATAATGCATATTATATCCTTTATCAGCAAGATAAAATGTATCTACGCCTGCTCCCCCTCCATAGTCTAGAATTTTATTTCCCCGGACCATATCTATTAATTTCCAATTCTCGTGAAAAGCATTTGCAAAAAGATACTTCTCACTTGTAATATAAAACCATTCTAACTCCAAATCATTTTTCGGATTCCTCATTTTATATTCATAAGAATGAGTGAAATTGTTTTTTCCGTTAAAATGCTTTAATATATACTCTTTGCTTAATCCACTAAAATCAATTAAATCCTTAACAATTTGTTCATTGACCAAATGATACTCCTTCCTGATAATCAGGGTTACTATGCTTCTTTGCCTTACACCTTACTTAGCATCGAGACCGTTACATTACATGTTGGTACTATTAAAATAACCGCAGATGAACACAAATAAACACGAATACGCTGCCTGAAAATCTGTGTTCATCTGTGTTTATCTGTGGTTTCATAAGATTCACCAACACGAATTGTAACGGTCTCCATTCTTCACACCAAATTCACAAGATAATTCTCGATCCTATCCAAACCTTCCTTAATATTATCCAGATTATTAGCATATGAGAATCGCAAATACCCCTGTGCCCCATCACCAAAATCTATACCTGGTGTTACAGCAACCCCTGCTTCTTCAAGTATACTAAAACTCAGATCAAGAGAACTGCTATTAAATTCCCTGGCATCTGCAAGGACATAGAAGGCTCCGGTAGGCTCACTTTTTATTCCGAACCCTAACTGTCTAAGACGCTCAATAGTATACTTACGTCGTTTATCATACGTAGCTACCATCTCCTTCACATGATCCTGCGGACCCTGCAAGGCAGCAATCCCTGCATATTGGATAAAACTACTGGCACAGATAAAGAAATTCTGCTGGATTT
>JAIOQW010000056.1 GCA_021108405.1 Methanosarcinales archaeon | reverse complement strand
GTAACTATTCAGCCCTATCTTTATCTAAGTCAGAAATATTCAAATTCACTACCAGATTTTTTATTAATTCATCAATTACACAAATCAGAAACAGATGGTTCTCCACTTATTGCATTCTGAATAGCATTAATCACAGAACGTTGATTCTTTTTAGCAGTAGAAATATATCCCCTAATACGACAAAAAGAAAGTGCTCCTTCAGTACTTCTGAAAGTGCCTGATATTTTCTGTTGTATTTTCATCATTCTAACATCTCTTTCTGCTTGATTATTATCAAATGGAACATCAAAATCATTCATAAACCTGAGAATGTCGTCTTTATAAGATGTAAACCGATCCAAGAGATTTTTTGACTTGCTTTGCTTCTTTCTTCCACGTTTCTTTTTATTTGTAGGAGTAATCAGAGGCAATGGATTTTCTTTCAATCCTGCTTTAGTTATATGGTCATACTTCTCTTCGAAGTTTTTAATCTGATCAGCTTCTAAACCATCAGACATTTCTGGGGCTTCATCCACACATTCTTTTATCGCTATAAGTAGATCCCCCATGTCCTTCGACCATTGTTGGTCATAATTCTCATAGATACCAGTTAATTCTCTCAAGAGATGTGCATTACAAAGTGCATGCATGCAACTGTATTTATAGTAAGGTGACCAGAAATCATGAATTATAGTACCATCATAGTTGGGTAGAATTCCCATATCATTCATAGCTTTAGAGCCCCTTTTCGGATGAGCAGAATAACACGTCATATTGCCTGTACTAACTACATGTAGCCAGTTTCTTGATCCATTTATTCTCATCCCAGTTTCATCACAATTAATGACATTAGATTGTATTAAGAGAGTCTTGATCTCGTTTTCAAACAATTCCAAATTCTCAAAACAGACTTTTTCTGCTTTATTCAAAGTAGCAGGACTTATCTCACATCCGAAAACATCAGATAATAACTCACAGCTACGATCATAAGGAATAAGTTGGTAATCGCGTAAATAGACTGATAGAGCTGTGATACGTGAACCATATTGAACGGACTGTTTCACCCATTCAGGAAATTCAGCTTTATTAGTGCAGCCACAATTAGGGCAATTTTTAATTTCGGCACAATGTTCAGTTACTCTAATAGTAATGGGAGGTATATCAAAAACCTGTCTCCTTTCATGATTGGTAATTTCTACATCTTCAAGATTTATGCCACAAGTTTCACATCTATGTAATTTATGGGGTACAGTTTCATCAGGATTATCAACCATTCTAAGTGTCGTTCCCTTGTGACCTTTCTGACCGCCTGGCTTTTTACCACTCTTTTTTCGCAGGCTTTTTGTCCTGGGCTTCTTGTTTACAAAAGCATCTGTTGAAGGGGGTTTGCTGCTATTGCTACTATTTTTATTAAGGCGTTCTTCAAAATTCTTAATCTTCGCTTTAAGAAAAGCAATTTCTTCGTCCTTTTGATAAATAATT
>JAIOQW010000194.1 GCA_021108405.1 Methanosarcinales archaeon | reverse complement strand
CCGTGTCTATGTAATTATCGATTTAAATAATCCTCTATTGAAATAACTGGTTTTTGGGATAGTGCCTTCATTTGTGTTCATTTTATATATATCCCTTTTATTGTTTTTTTGTGAGTTCGTATTATTAACCGATCGAATAATGAATCACCATTAAACAAGACTAAAATACTATTAACTCTAATAATTATTATCCTATGAATTCAAATATTGATGTTGTCAGGCTCTCGGCCAAAGATTCTGCTATGATAGATAAATTTGTTCGAGCAGGTGAGTTTCAAAACAAAAGTGAATTTGTAACATATGCTATAAAGAAAGCTATTAACGAAGTTATTCTAAGGGAACTCGAAGAAAAAAGCCGAACAACCTCTCCAATGGCGCAAAAAGATGTTGATAATCTTTTGACCGAAATAAAGGAAATAAGAAAAAAACTATGGGAAGGATATGCTCACCGCATATTTTGATACAAATGTGTTCATCATAGGAACACTTCAACCTGATAGTAACAGCCGATTGATACTGCGAGAAATCAAGAAGGGGAACTTCAAGGTTATTCTTAGCGATTACTTAATTGATGAAGTATTGCATTGGTTCAAAATAAATAAAGGAAAAGACTTCGCCTCTATGGAGAGACTCTTTATTGTGTCTCTGCCTTCATCAGTAATTATCAATGATTTTGAGTGGAGTCTTTTTATTGATGATTGGGAAGACTTTGTTGCTGACATTGATGATCTACCCCATATTTGTAGTTACTTTGCTGGTGAAGCAGATTATTTTGTAACAGCAAATAGAAGACTGACTGAGATGAAAATAAAAGACCATGTAAATTTTATGTCAGCCAAAGAGTTCATTGAAAATGTGTGCAGCTATGATGGAATTGACACGGTTAATGGAATATGATTCCACGCCCTTCTTACGAGCATGCACAATCCTTTTTTTCATTTTGTTTTCATTAATGTTGCGACTATTCGCCCAGTTCCAAATTAATCTCGCCAACGCCACCATCGATGTCAATATTCAATGTCACATCTGACTTGCCATAGGCATCGTTTGTATAGACGTTACCTTCTTTTAACGCCGCGCTTTGTGGCCTTAATGACTTCACTCAGGTGTTATTTTTAATGCAAGCTCACCAGTAACAACCACTTTATTTTCATATTACTGATTTCACTACTTATCTTTTATAGTAACTATCATATCGTGATCTCGACATTCAGCTATTGTAAAAAAGCCCATACTTTCCACAATTTCTCTTGCTTTTAACATTTTCAGATGCCCAGAATCCATGTAGAGAATGCCATCTCGTTTGAGTAACCGATGAATTTCATGAAACAGTGCACGATAATCATTAATCAAGTGAAGTGTGTCAATAAGTAAAACTAAGTCTATACTCAAACCTTTAATTCCTGTGTTATAGGGAGACCGTTACATTACATGTTGGTACTATTAAAATAACCGCAGATGAACGCAGA
>JAIOQW010000329.1 GCA_021108405.1 Methanosarcinales archaeon | reverse complement strand
AATATATCATTTAAATGATAATCATGCAAAAGATAAAATTCGTCAATAGAAAAAGAGAACTCAGCTTTCTTGAGAATATGTATAGTAAAACAGGTGGACTTGTTGTAATATATGGAAGGCGCAGAGTTGGAAAAACAGAACTTATCAAACAGTTCATTACAGGAAAAAAACATCTGTACTATCTTGCTGATAAAAGAGGCACACAGATAAATGCTAAGAACATGACAAGGCTTGCTGCAGAAGTCTTTGATGAATTACCTGTTGAAGTTAGTAATTTTGATGATGTTTTCAAATACATATCAAAAAGAATGAATGAAAAAATCGTTGTTGTTATTGATGAATTTTCCTATCTTGTTGAGAAGGATAGTACTATCCCATCGGTTTTTCAGCTTATTATAGATGAAATTATAAAAGAAAAAGAGATCCTCCTGATACTTTCAGGATCAAGCATCAGCATGATGTATAACGGAACTTTAAGTTACAAATCTCCTCTTTACGGTAGAAGAATCGGTGAGTGGAATTTAAAACCGCTGAACTTTAGAGAGGTAACCGGGTTTTTCCCTGATATAAATCTTGAAAAAGCCATTGAGTTATATTCAATATTCGGAAATATCCCTGCTTATCTTGATAAAATTGATACTTCAAAAACAGTAAAGGAAAATATTTTAAATGTCCTTATGAAAAAAGGTTCGGGGCTTTATAGAGAGCCCGAGTTTCTATTAAAAGAAGAACTTAGAGAGCCTTCGAGATATATCTCCATCTTTGAAGCACTTGGCAGTAGTGCAAAACTCTCTGAAATAGCATCAAAAAGTAATGTGCCAGCTAAAGATCTACCTAAATATTTTAAAGTGTTATCCGAGCTTGAGCTAATTAGAAAAGAGATACCAATAACAGATACAGGATCAAAAAGGAGCCATTATTATATAAATGATAACCTTTTTTATTTCTATTTTAAATTTCTTTATCAATATATATCACTTCTTGAAGTAGGAGAAGAAGGAGATGTTTATATGAAGATAAACCCGTCTTTTAAAAATATTTTTTCAAAAGCATTTGAGGATATTACAAGAGAATTTATTTTAACACTTCCTGATATTTCTGCTGTGAATACTGGCCGATGGTGGGGCTATACAAAGGAAAAAGGTACCAGAATAGAAAAGGAAATAGATGTGGTTGCTCTTAATAATAAGGATAATAGTATCGTATTTATTGAGTGTAAATATTCATTGTTGAATTATAAAACGGCTCTTCGAGTTATTTTAGATCTAAAAAAAAAGTCAGAGTTTGTGAAATGGCATAATCAGCAGCGTAAAGAAATTTACGGAATTGCAGCTAAGAAGATAGAAGGAAAAGAAAAATTAAGAGAAGCCGGATATATTGCCATGGATTTTTATGATTATAAAAAGATAATAAAAAATGGGACTTAAGAAAAATGCTTCGCATTTTCTAATCCTCCATTCCTCTGGAATGTCAAAC
>JAIOQW010000144.1 GCA_021108405.1 Methanosarcinales archaeon | reverse complement strand
AAGATTCAAACTGGACTTCAATAATTCGCCCGCGCAGCGGATGGTTTGATATTAATCTCCCGGAATTATGGTCATATAGAGATCTGATTATCCTATTTGTGCGCCGGGATTTTGTTGCTTTCTATAAACAGACAATTCTGGGACCATTATGGTTTTTAATTCAACCTTTATTTACAACCATAGTGTTTACAATAGTTTTTGGGAAGATTGCAAAAATTCCTACGGATGGTCTGCCGCAAATGTTATTTTATATGGCAGGTATCACTGTCTGGAACTATTTTTCCAATTGTCTGAACCAGACATCGAATACTTTTGTAACTAATGCCGGTATATTTGGTAAGGTATATTTTCCTCGCTTAACTGTACCTATTTCAGTGGTAATAACAAATATGATAACATTTGCCATTCAATTTGGATTGTTTTTGGTGTTTTTAGGTTATTTTTATTATGAGGGGGCATCGGTTCAACCGAATTCATGTATTTTGTTAATGCCTCTATTGTTAATCCAGATGGCAGTGCTTGGACTGGGTATGGGTATAATAATATCATCTTTGACTACTAAATACCGTGATCTTGCTTTTGCGGTAGGATTTGGAGTACAGCTTTGGATGTATGCAACACCTATTGTTTATCCGATGTCCCAAATCCCGGTGAACTGGCAATGGTTGATAGCTCTAAATCCTATGACTGCTATTGTGGAGACTTTTCGTTATGCATTTCTTGGTGCGGGGAGTATAGAACTATGGATATCAGGTTTGAGTATTGGTATTACTATTATGATATTAGCTATTGGGATTGCACTTTTTAGCAAGATTGAGAAGACATTTATGGATACAGTATAGGTAAGGAATTCTCAGCATGAGCGAAGTAGTGATCCGTGTAGAAAATTTGTATAAGGAATATCGGCTGGGTACTATAAGCCATGGTACTCTATATCGGGACCTACAAAGTTGGTGGGCTAATTTGCGGGGTAAAGAAGACCCGAACTCCCTGTTAAGTTCATCTTATTCGGAAAAGGCTGCTGATAATAACAAGCATTTCTATGCATTAGAGGATATTTCATTTGATGTTAAGCAGGGAGAGATTGTGGGTATCATTGGGCGTAATGGTGCAGGTAAGTCAACATTGCTTAAGGTTTTGTCAAAGGTGACGGCCCCTACTAAAGGTAGTGTTAAGATTAAAGGTAGGGTAGCAAGTTTGCTTGAAGTGGGTACGGGCTTTCATTCGGAATTGACTGGGCGTGAGAATATTTATCTTAATGGGACTATACTGGGGATGAACAGGAAGGAGATTGGTGCTAAGTTTGAGGAAATTGTGGATTTTGCTGAGCTTGAAGAATTTGTGGATACGCCGGTGAAGAGATATTCTAGCGGGATGTATGTAAGGTTGGCTTTTGCGGTTGCGGCGTATTTGGAGCCGGAGATTTTATTGGTGGATGAGGTGCTGGCGGTGGGGGATGCAGCCTTCCAGAAGAAGTGTTTGGGGAAGATGGGGGAGGTTGCTGAAGGGGG
>JAIOQW010000356.1 GCA_021108405.1 Methanosarcinales archaeon | reverse complement strand
TTCAATAATGAAACTGAAGCATTTTACAGAGATGAAAATGGGGCTGAATAGTTACAATTTTAGAAACAATGAACAGTTTGAAGATGCTGATCACGCTTATTATAAATATCGTAGACAAAGTCAGAAACAAGAATTTTTTTCAATTTCATGGATTAAAGATGTATTTATGTGGATTCTTTGTGGTTATGGTGTGAGACCATTTAATGCACTATTTGTTGGTGGTTTTATCATTCTATTTTTCTCGTGTACTTCTTATAAAAATGAAAATATTTTGTTTTGGGATGAGGACGAGAGAAAATCTGATGGATATAATGGAATAATACAAAATATAAATAAAATCAAATCGAACTTTTTTTACAAGGAATTCTTACAAATTATCAATAAAATAGTCCCTCTCCGGTTAAAAATTTTCACACCCAGTTTCTGTAGCATTTATATTAGCTATGTTACATTTATTAATCTTAGCACAATAAAGCCAAAAAAAGGCAGAGATCGATTTGCCTTTATGGTCGAGGGATTATTAGGTTGGTTAATTTTGGCTATGTTTATTATTACTCTAGTAAATGTAATGATAAGACCATAAACAAATTGGTCGTTTCTAATCTTCGGTTAAAATTCTTATTTGGTAAAGATAATTATAACTTCTATTTTTATAAAAATTAGGTTTTTTACGAGACCGCTACATTACATGTAGGTATTATCAAACTAACCGCAGATGAATGCCGATAAACGCGGATACGCTACCTGAAAATCTGTGTTCATCTGCGGTTTTATTAAACTCACCAACACGAATTGTAACGGTCTCTTTTTTACATCATTATTTTATAGTTGAGAATCAACTTGATTTTGTCACATTATGGAGCAAATCGCTATCGATAGACTATTTAATGAAAATGCGTTATTTATTATCAAATCGACATCAATAGCAATATTAGCTGTCTATTCTGAAGAAAGTGCCTGATACACCAGGGTTCGGGGTGGCTGAACTGGAGGGTGATAGTGTGATAGGAATTGAGGAGATGCCTGGAATGCTTAAATCGGATTATGCGGTTACGGGTCTGTATATGTATGACGGTTTAGTGTTTGATGCGATCAGTATGCCGGAGCCGTCCTGGCGGGGCGAGTTTGAGAGTGTGGATGTGAATGGTTCTTGTATTGACCGGGTGCGGATGGGGTATGGGGGCTTTTGGAATGATGGTCGGGAGTAGGATAGGTGAATATCATCGAATGAATATTTATTGTGTTCTAAGTTTCTCATCCTAAAATCAAAACCACTGTCGTATGGCTGCATGCCTCCGAAATTTAGGGTTATTATTGGTGGTAACAGCGGTATATCATCAATAAATAACGGCTCACAATACTAATATATGGTTTTTTAACATTTTGTGAGTATCCTAATTATTTTTTATATAATCTGCGTTCTTTGTGGTGAATGAAAACTAATGAAATACCCTACCGAAGATTCAAACTGGACTTCAATAATTCGCCCGCGCAGCGGATGGTTTGATATTAA
>JAIOQW010000053.1 GCA_021108405.1 Methanosarcinales archaeon | reverse complement strand
ACATTAAGGAGGTACATTAATGGAAAAAATATATATTTTCAGTGTAATAGCACTGATCTGTGTAGGAGCTGCCGGGATAGTCGCCACAGAAGATCCGATAGATATTTCAGATGAAGTACAAAGTGCAATAGACCGATTGGATAACTCTAATCCATATGGTATAAAAAGTGCAATGAAACTATTGGAGGTCACAAAGGAATCTCCGGGATTATGTGTTTTGACCGATGCCGGTTATGTAAAAGTTAACGGATTCACAACTGAGTCATGTATTGAGGCACTTCGAAAAGAAACAGGTTGCAGTGTCGGTAATGGAAATCTGTTATTGATCCATAGAGCAATAGATAAACCTTTGTGGTTTGCAATATTTAAAAATGATACAAAAGACTGTGTATATACTGTTTATAACAATGGTGAATTTGAGCAGGTAATGGTAAATATCGATGGGGAAAATAACACAATAAGCGAAAACTGGAACGCATCAAAAGAGGCACTTGGCTCAAATGCATTCAGTATTGTCACAATAGCAAATGCATGGGGATATAATGCACCTTATGATTATCTAAAATGTATGGAATTCCATAACCATTTATGTCCTGGATTAACATCAGGTTATCAGCTTGCTAATTATCTGGTTGAGAATTATCCGCTGGATGAGGATGAAAAATATGTAGTTATCTCCTGTCCTGTATGGTGCAAGGATGATGCATTACAGATTATTCTTGATACTACAGCTGGAAAGCGGGGGATGTTTGTAAAGAATATACAGCCATATATTGATGTTGAGAATAGTGCCGGGATATACATCATCTGGAATTCTACCAATAATAACGGAACAGGTTATGTGCTAACATATGATTCCGATAAGGCAAAAAATATTTCAGGTATTACACCAGATGATTGGAAAAAATATCCAATGGAAAGCAGGATCAAAATGGACTGGGAATTGATGCCCTATCTGAACCAGCCGGAAGAGTTTATAACAACAAAATATACCTTTGAAGTAACCAGTGATCTCTTGACACAAATGGAAATCGCAGGAGTCGATCCTTATCTTAAAATAGGGTTTTTAGTATTACAAGAAAATATAGACCAATTAGCAACCGGTTAGATAATTTTGACTGGAATTTAAATGCAGAATTAAAATTGCCATTAGTAAATCAATGTTAATCTGTGTAAATACATATCTAAACATTTTTTTTAAAAAAATGAGATGGATTTTCACAGATTTACATATTTTTATTATTTTCCTTAATATTTTATTATCGTCCCATCCGAGCATGGAGTTATCCATCTAACAGTCAAAGACCCCGTATTTCGCTATCGGCTCCCATCACCACCGCCGCCCGGCCAAACCCACCAAAACCAGCAAGCCCATAACCGCTATCACCGCACCAAAACCCGGCACATCCGGAGTCTGTACCGGTTCACCATCAGTCGGTGCATCTTCAGGTTCAGCAGGAATCCCACCAAGCTTTATCAGCCAGAAATCAGAACTTCCGGCACTGTACGAATTAGTATTT
>JAIOQW010000154.1 GCA_021108405.1 Methanosarcinales archaeon | reverse complement strand
ACTAAAGTTTCGCAGTTGTTATTGTTAACTGCTCCATGATTATATTTTCTAATATATCAATAAGTTGCAAGAAGCTATCGGGATCAATTCTAGGACAAACTAGTGGGCTTGACACAAACATAAGCGCCTTCACTTTGTCCCAGACCTTAGCCATGTAAAACATTTGGAGATGGGTCTCTACCATTTCTTGGAACAAAGGTCCCAGGGAAACTCTATGGCCGTGTTTTGCTAAAATATAGACCAGCAACAAATATCTGATCATCACCAGACTATAACAAGCGATAACTGCATCAAATGTCTCGCTCTGCTCCTTACCCAAATACAACATCTGTTTTGCATCCTTGAAAAAGACTTCAATGCTCCAGCGTCTGGCATAATATTCAAGAATTTCAGAAGGTTCTAATTCTAAATCAGTACATAGAAAAGGATGCCATTGCTTTTTCCCATCACTGACAAACAAGACTTGTATTTGTCCAGTCTGTGGTAATGAGACCTTGAGGCTCACTCCTTTTACGTTCATGCCCGGCAACCAGACCGTTTTCTTTTTGGCTACTTGTGTCCATAGCTGCTTGAGAGTATATCCATGGCCCTGATAAATATATTTGGTTTTCCCTCTTTTCAGCCGGCAGATAACTCCATAGCCTATTGATACTGCCTTAGATATCAAAGCATCATGGGAAAACCAGCTGTCAAACAGGACAAAAGATGCCTCTATCCCATAATTCCATGACCGTTCTAACATCTCTAACAACACATCGGTCTTCTTCTCAAAAACTTCTTTGCGCCGCTTCCATCCGTTTGTTCTTTTATCAATCTGTTTTAGATCCTGATTGGTACGATTTTTAGAAGTATGGACAGCCATGTCAACGGGATAAAAATTGATACCGTCATGATAGCCAAGCTGCAAGCACTGATAGCCTAAAATCGATCTTCTCTTTGCATGATCAAAATGATAACTGACCAACTCCATCTGCTTGCCGGTTTTTGGCAATAGAGTGTCATCTGCAATCAGCACTTTGTCACGAAGAGGTGTGTCCTGTAACCTAGTGATAATGCGAGATAAAAATAGATATATAAGCTTACGCCAATTAAATCGTTCCTGATTCAGAAAACGATAATAAGTATCCTTGCGAGCATCACACATCTTGCGGAAAGAATCAGCTGTCCAGAGAGAAGTCATGTATTTTTTGACAAATGGTAATAAGATCATCAGATATAAGGTGATAATAGTGGGATATCCCTTCTGTTTATGGATGCCGCACTGATGAAGCATGGTCCTAAAGCCAAAACTATCCATTGATCTGTCAATTTCCGATTCCAGACAAATATTTCTTTGTGCGATTTCCTTTTGCAGAGAAAGTGATAATGGTTTAAAGTGTTTCATAGCAGCTCCTTTATTTAGTATTTCTAGTATTTTAGCTAAGTCAAGTATACTAAATTGGAGCTGCTTTTTCAATTGTTTTTGCTATTTTTTCAGTATGTTGAATGTCTGCTTGATCGTTTTTTCAACTGCGAAACTTCAGT
>JAIOQW010000123.1 GCA_021108405.1 Methanosarcinales archaeon | reverse complement strand
TGACAATCGATTACGAGAGGATTCACCCAATACAGTATTAGATAAAACCACATGGATTGATGTCGGAAAGATCGAAAATAGTAATTACCATGGTGTTATCTGGTTTGACCTATCTCAATATAACTCCACCGACCAAATCGAAACAGCTACATTATCATTACTATGGTACTATGAGAACCGCGAACAAAGCACCCAGGTAGGTATATATCGCCCTGCTGATTGGAACCCACAATATGTGACATGGAGCTCATGTGCAGATAGTGTGGAATGGAATAACCAGGGCGGAAACTGGTATGATAAAACCAATACAGGCCAGGGCACTCAACCATATGGCACAATATCATTCTCTTATGGAAATGGACCGGATAATCAGTATCATGACTTTGATGTCACAGAACTGGTACAGGCTTATGTTGATGGTACATATAAAAATAATGGCTTCTTTATTCGAGCCGATGATGTCAATAACGGTTACATTGCTTTCTACAGTTCTGACTCCCCTAATACTGATCAGCAACCAAAACTGACTGTTACACTTAAAGAGGAAGTTGAAGAAACACCGGATCTTAACCCCATAGGAAACAAGTCGGTTGATATAAATTCCTTACTTGAATTTACCATCACTGCGACTGATCTAAATGATGATGCTCTGACATACTCAGTTACAGGTCTCCCAGGTGGAGCAAGCTTTGATCCATCCACAGCTACCTTCTCATGGACCCCCGGTGAAGGTCAGGAAGGATCATACCAGGTGCATGTTGAGGTCACTGACGGCTTTTTAGTAGATTCTGAGGAGATTACTATCAGGGTAAACAAGAAGGATGCCCAGGTAGTTCTTAATGGTATAGATAATAGAATGCGAGAAGTTTCACCAAATACTGTACTTGGTGCAACTACATGGATCGATGTCGGAAAGATAGGACCTAATAATTATAAAAGTGTACTTTGGTTTGATCTATCCCAAATCAAATCCACTGACCTTATCGAATCAGCCACTCTTTCATTACTATGGTATTATGATAGTCGGGACCAGAACACAGAAGTAGGTATATATCGTCCAGTTGAATGGGACACAGACTATGTGGCATGGAATACACATACTAACGGTGTAAACTGGGATAATCCGGGTGGAGACTGGTATGATAGAAATAATGCGGCACAGGGAGCAGAAGCATACGATACAGTTATTTTCTTACAAGATACTTCACCTGATGGTCAATACCATAACTTCGATGTTACTCAACTAGTACAGAGCTATGTTGATGGTACATATGAGAATACTGGTTTACTTATCAAGGCTGATGAGGAAGATGATGGGTATATTGCATTCCGTAGTTCTGACTGGTCTGATGCAGATCAGCATCCAAAACTGATCATCACCTATACACCTTGAGATGAACCAGTAAATCAAGCACTTGTTCTTGATTCCATAGAAACAAAACAGTTGAAACAGGCAATATGATCGAATTTGAGATCACTGCATCTGACCCCAACGGTGATGCACTGACGTACTATGCCACCGGTCTACCCGGTGGTGCCA
>JAIOQW010000057.1 GCA_021108405.1 Methanosarcinales archaeon | reverse complement strand
ATTCCCATATGATATAGACCAACTGACATAACCCGCACATAGTGACATTGTAGAAAAAACAGCGTTTTTGTACTTAAAGGATATTCATCAAGTGTCCCATTGTATAATATCCACTCTTTATTTTGCCTAATTGTCATAAAAATCAAATTGTTTTGGATAATAAATTATCCTCACACCCCACATTTATAAAAAAATTGACCACGCACAAAATTCATTTACACCCCAATGTACAAAAAGGATAGATATCATAACCTCAAGGATATGGATATCTTCCAGAACTGCAATTCTGGAAGAATGTCAGATTGTTTTGCAGTTCGCCCAAAACATGGCAAAGCTGCTGATGAGAAAGCATTTGAAGCATCTCTCAGTCATCCAAAAACAGAAGTAAAACACATGGATTCCGCAGTACTTGAAAAAATGGAGATATTTGGTGTGAACAAAATCCTCCCTTCGGTCGGATTTTGTTCTTAACATTCACATGACACAAACAAAATTTATTTATAACCACACATTATAAAGTAACACGATGAACACAAGACGGCTAAAATTTATAGCAACATTATTCGTCTTTCTATTAAGTATATCTTTATTCAGTATATCAGTTGAAGGATCACAGATATCATCTCAGGAACCACACCATAAATCAGGGTATTATATTATTCCTTCTGATCACTTTACACAGTACTGGAGAGGAATTACGCTGGCCAATCATTTGCTCAATGTAAACTGGACAGTATATAGAACAATAGAAGATATACCTGAATATAATGCCGGGAGCTTTGTAGTTCCAATAAAAAACCAGCCAGTTCCTCCGGAAGTAGCCGGTTCATACTTTGTTTTTAGCTCACAGGAGCTAAATGTTACTGTCTATCATGAACCAGAATCATTTTATCCTCTGATGGTACAGGTGATCAGACCACAGATCGGTGTCTTCTATAATAATGGTAGCAGATGGACGGCAATGCTGCAGTTATGCCTGGAAGAACTCGGGTTTGATATACAGGCTATATCCACTGATGACATTGAAAATAATAAACTTGATCAGTTTAATGTACTGGCAGTGGGTGGAGGATATCATAAATATAAATCAGACCTCCTGACAGAGAACGGTAAAGCACAGATAAATAATTTCATATATGATGGCGGTGGATTTTTTGGATCCTGTGGTGGTGCTGCATTTGCCATGAATGTAAGCGGTGGATTGAACATGATAAATGCCGGGCGTCGGGCAGCAAGCGAACAACCTGCTCAAATGAACGGGCCAATTGAGATCAATATATTAAATCACAGCCATCCCATCTGGTATGGAATAAACAGTTCAAATGTATCATTGCCACCATGGTATGGTGGTGCTTTTAATGTGACGGAAGATTCAATAACAATATTGGGAACCTATGGAAAACCTTCTCCCGGATTTCATAATTATGACATTAATACCTATGAAGTTAATAAATATATGCCAGAAGAATGGAAAAATTTCGAAGCTGCATTTGGAAAAGTGTTAAACCCTGAATATGGGATCGGTGCACCGGCAATCATTGAAGCAGATTACGGA
>JAIOQW010000301.1 GCA_021108405.1 Methanosarcinales archaeon | reverse complement strand
TTTATTAGTGATTTAGATGCAAGAAAAAAAGATGCTAGATTGACGCCATAGGTTTTCTCCAGCAATGCTTCCGAAAACTATTTTAAAACAAAAGTGATATTTATATAATGATTACAACTTTTAATTTATAAATAACTATTAATATGGCACATAATCACAAACATAATCATAACAACTCAGTCAAGAATATTAAAGTTGCATTTTTTCTTAATCTTTTTTTCACAATAATTGAGTTTATTGGTGGATTTTTAACGAATAGTGTAGCGATAATGTCAAATGCACTGCATGATTTAGGAGATTCCTTTTCATTGGGTTTAGCCTGGTTTTTAGAAAAATTTTCATCCAGAAAAAGAACAGATCAATTTTCTTATGGCTATAAGCGTTTTTCATTATTGGGAGCATTTATTAATGGCATTATTTTATTTGTAGGATCTCTGTTTATATTAATGGAAGCAATTCCCCGTCTTATTAATCCTGAAACTTCGAATGCATACGGTATGCTTCTGTTGGCAATTTTTGGAATTGTTGTTAATGGTATTGCCTTCTATAAAACAGCTAAAGGAAATACCATGAACGAAAAGGTTATTTCTTTACATTTACTTGAAGATGTTTTGGGATGGGTAGCTGTATTTATAATCAGTATTGTATTGATATTTACACAAATAAGCATATTAGATCCAATTCTTTCAATATTAATTACTTTTTATATTCTTTTTGGGGTTCTGAGAAATCTAAAAGCAACAGCACTTCTATTTTTACAGGCAGCCCCTAAAAATTTAAATGTGAAAATAATAGATAAGGAGTTAAAAAAAGATTCCTTTATTCATGGAATACATGATACACATATTTGGTCCTTGGATGGAGAAAAACATATCTTAAGCACTCATGTGATAATTAATAAAAACTCCTCAAAAAAAGATATTGAAAAAATTAAATATAAACTAAAACAGCGATTAAAAGACATTGGAATAGAGCATTCTACTTTAGAAATTGAATTTGAAGATGAAAGTTGTGCAGGATATTGTAAATAAATGAGGATTTTTGACTCGCAGCAGGGCAATCTGAGGTACTTACAGTTAAAGGAGAGAATATGAAGCCAGACCCAAAAAATCTATTAGAAATAGCAGGCATAAAAATACCACTTATCGGATTCTATGATGTACCTGACCCAAAGCCTTTTGGGCCTTTTGCCAGACCAAAACGATGTTTTTTTTCCTGCTATGAGAATTGGCTAAAGGGCGAAAGTATCTGCATATCTGAAGATTATTACCTTTTTTGATAATCCCGATCAGTTAAGTCTTTTACTGATTGGAACTGAATACCACAATGCATCTGTGAATATCAATCCAGAATTTACTGCTTTCGGATCTGGCTGTGGTCAATTGGCGGCATTGTTCAAAAACTTAGATTCGGACATTCCGAAAGCGATTATCGGCGCAACTGATATTGCTATGAGAGAATATTTACCCCCTGACAGTAAACAAGCCGATGTATAGACAACTCTGTGAATTAGATGAAAACAGTTTTCTTTATACATGACTTTCGGGTATCTGAATTTTGCTACCAACCTAATTGAGACAAAAC
>JAIOQW010000320.1 GCA_021108405.1 Methanosarcinales archaeon | reverse complement strand
GGCATGATGTGTTTTATGATCCTGATAAGGATGAGTGGATAGATGCTAAGAAGACTGTTAGTGGGGATGGAACTAGATACATACCAGATCCTGCTGAGAATCCTTCCGGGGAAACATTCATTCCTCTTTCGCTGCAGAATATCAATGTGTTTGCTGAGGTGGCAGTAAATACATATCCTTTAAGAAATGGTGGCCAACAGGTTTTACCACCATCACCGTATACAGTATGGTTGGGGACTACTAATTTCTGGAAGATAAGGGTCAAAGGAACATTCCACGAATTAATGATAATAGATGCTGATAATGAATGCCATCCTAATCCTATGTTTGGGCATGAGGCGCAGGTATATTCTCGAAAATATTTACGAGATATTTATGATCCAGCTACTGATTCATTTGTAGGAGATAATATGCCAATTACATTTGAATTCACTACCGGGACATTCATCTTTGTCCCGGCAGGTCCAAAAGGGGTTGGTGATAGACGGGGAGAAGGTACTAATGAAAAATCTATAGGAGCAATAAATGAAGGATGGTTATAATGAATAAAATAATAATTTGTTTAATACTTATAGCAAGTATTTCTTTAATAAGTAATGTGAATGCCTTTGATAATGAATATGCGAATGGATCAGTATATTTCAATGATCAAAAGGCTACAGTATACGATGCCAACCTTAAAGTCGGTGAACCAGCTACTATTAAGGCTGTAGTATATTTAAAAAAAAATGTTGATGTTTCAACTGGTATTACAGCTACAGGTTTCAAATATGATGATCCAAATCAACCATATAAAGTAATAGAAGGTCCGAGTGAATTCACTAAGACTGCAAGACATCACGGCCATAATGCAACTGAAACCGTTACTTTCGAATGGATTATTTGTCCAACAGATGTTGCAGCCGGATGGTCAATTCCACTTAATATTGATTTTCATTTTTTCAATAGAGATGAAAAAGAAGGAATTCCTATATATTTTACAGCAGCTAATATCTGTGTATCTGATGAACATTACTCTGGTTCTACTACACATACCACTACTGATCCCTCATCTACCGGTGAGCATTCTTCAGAGGGTTCACCTGGATTTGGTATTCTAACTGTGGTGTTGAGTATAACATTAATGGTGTTCTGGATGAGTAGGAAGTAAAGTAGCATCCGCAGTAGATGGGACAGATTCCAATGATTGAAATGCAATCTACAAGCGAATACAACATGAGCACCGACGGTGAATGTAGCATTATAAAACTCGTGGGACCGGATAATATAATTAGCGACGGAATATTGGTGTTTATTATAAACAAATCACATTTGACTTTACTACCGGGACATTCATCTCTGTCTCAGCAGGTTCAAAAGGAGTTGGTGATAGACGGGGAGAAGGTACGAATGAAAAATCTATAGGAGCAATTAATGAAGGATGGATATGATGAATAAATTTAGAATACTATTGACATTAAGCATATTAATTTGCCTAATATACAATGCAAATGCTAATATAAATGAGTTAGTTGAATATGAAGTATACTATAATGACCAGACTGCCACAGTATTTAATGCAGATTTAAAAGTTGGTGAACCAGCTACTATTAAAGCT
>JAIOQW010000285.1 GCA_021108405.1 Methanosarcinales archaeon | reverse complement strand
ATTGAAAGCGATTTTCAATCTTCGTCTGAAATAGTAAGGATTCAAACCACAGGGAAAATATACAAAATACCACCAGATGTTGGTGAAACAGTTCTAGTGAAATTATATACTCCAAACAAGCCTACTGATAACCTAAATAAAAAGCTTGGAATATCAGGAGCAGGTTTAAAAAGATATTATCAGACTGAAGGTTTTATAAAAACAAGAATACTAATGACTAATATAACCAGGGTTTCTTCGTTATCAGAAATAACAGATGTAAGGCGAGTTATTAATTTCCCGCTAATGACCCAAGAGTATAATATACGAGTTGAGAATGGAAAACAATATTACCATGTTTTTCTGAGTGTTGAAGGTCACGCAGCTACCGATGTTATGATTAAAACATTAGAAAATTTTGGAGTAATAATAAAAAAGAGATACAATGATGGAATAACAGACTTTAGGGTTCATATTCCATTAGATAACCTAACTAAGGTTGCCGAACTCTCGTTTGTTACTCATATTGAGTATCATGACATCCCTGTTGTATTTGATTTGTATATGTCTAAAAAAATGACAGGTGTAGATATTATCAGGGAAATCGATCCTAATTTGAAAGGTACAGGAGTTAGATTAGCAGTAATTGATTCCGGAATTGATCATCATCACCCATATTTGCCAACTCCGGTCTATGAACTTGATGTCAGAGATAATATGGCAAATGACGATTATGCAGATGATGAAATAGGGCATGGCACGCATGTTATAGGGATTATTGCTAATAATTACCATGCACCATCCGGGTACGAAGGGGTAGCTCCTGAAGTAGAATTAACAGTTATTAAGGCTGGTGGTATACCGGGCCCTTTGGGTGATATAAACCAGCAAATATCAGATGCTATAGATTATGCAGTAAATGATGCACATGCTCAGGTAATAAGCATGAGTATGAGTTTTAGAGAGAATAATCAATTTATAATAAATTCAGATGGTACTACTGTGTGGGAACAGAAAGCTGATTGGGCAGCCAGAAATGGTGTTATTTTTATTAAATCAGCCGGAAATTCTGGTCTCAAGCACGGTTATAATAGTATTGCTTGTCCGGGAACTGCAAAAAATGTGATCTGTGTCGGTGCTACTAATCATTGGTTCGCTCAAGATGATGATGTATCGAGAGATAATACTATATACGGTACGCAAATTGATGAAGTAGCAGCCTATAGTAGTCGTGGTGATACTGGAGATAATGGGCATGAAAATGGTAGAGATAAACCCGAAGTTGTCGCTCCCGGAGGTGCCCGTGCATGGACTAATGATAATAATGGTGATGGATTCAAAGAAACTATAGCTGATGGTGTGGTTTCCTCAAGAGGGAAAACAGATGATCAAAGTGAATTTTTCGATATTGTTAATAAAGATGGCGTATATAAAAATTACGATAATTTATATAGATTGACTGGTACAAGCACATCAACACCACATGTAGCAGGTATAGCTGCATTAATCATCGACGCTTACGATTTAGAAAAATCAGAGATGAATGCTTCTAAAGTAAAAGCAATGATAATTGGAAGTGGTATTGATATTGGTGATAATGATTTAATTGCAGGACATGCAGATA
>JAIOQW010000238.1 GCA_021108405.1 Methanosarcinales archaeon | reverse complement strand
CCAAGCCGCTCAACAATCAAACGTATCATCAAATGGATAATGGCGCCTCTTTTATCAGTGATTTAATACATTTAAGGCATTTCAGCCGTGTTGTGAGGTTGTGCCTCCATCTCGGCATCGAGCCCGTGTTTATCACACCAGGTAAGCCATGGATGAGTGGTACAATAGAAGACTTCAATAATGATTTTGTGGAGATGTTGTGGGAACGAGAACAATGAACAGATCCGAAACACATTCGAAAAGAGGCGAAAACTTTCCTGATGCGGCACAATAATCACCAGGACCGGAAGTATCGCAAGACTGATCCGGAGGCTATACCGCACCGCAAACTTCTAGAGGATTTCGAGATCGGTACGGATAGTCTGTCAATCACAGAGGGAAATGTGCACTTTATCTGATGGGAGGAGGGAGAAGGAACAATCTGTGTGCTGGATGAGGATTTTGATGTCGGGGAATTGCTGGGTTATAAATATGTCCGGGCTACTGTTGAAATAAAACTGGAACAATTAAAGGGATGCTATTGGGAGACGAAGGGAGAAGAGGCGGGTCTTATTAAGATTTATTAATACAAGATAGGTGAAAATGTAGAAAGATTCGAAGAGAAGTTCTGAATAAGAAAAGTGTAATCGATGTTATGGACCTTACCAGCTAATAAATCATCTATCCGTTCTCATACCATCATTCATCTCAAACAACTATTTAAACACTAAAAATAAAAATAAGACTTATGGCAAATGGCGAAATAATCCAAAAAATAGCATTCATAGACGAACAGATACATGACCTGAGAAAGATGATTATCGAAAGCGGCAGTGGCATAAAGGAAGATGAGAAAAAATTGGCAGCAAGAGCATGGCTTACTGAAGCAAAAAAGTTAGAAAAAAATTGGCCTAAAACAGTTCCGACTGTCCTGGAGATGATGAAAAGGGACAGGAGACATAATGAATGAAACCGATTTGCATTGATGCAAATGTTTTTATCGCCTCAACAAAAGGGGATGAAACTTATTCTTCTGATTGCAGGCGGGTAATACAAACAGTAGCCGATGGTAAATTCTATCTAATTGAGCCTACAATCTGCCTTACAGAAGTTATACGAAACATTTCAAGATATTTAGGGATGGAGGCAGGAAAGATCCAAGAGAATAACCTCTGGCGCATGGTATCTATATGGGAATTATGCGATGACCATTTTTGCTCCAGTGCAGGTTATACGGGGGCGCTATACGGCACTTATTCATTGGATTCAATTTATCTTGAAACCGCACTAAAGCATCATGCAGTCTTTGTAACACTGGATGATAAAGATTTTTTACAACTAATAAAAGGACGGGTTGGAATTGAAGTATATCATCCAAAAGAGTTCTTTAGTGCTTGAAATATAAGAAGAGTACTACAATATATTTGGAAAGGCTCAACACATCGTTTATAATTGTGGTGATTTAGCGTTGAAAATCCGGAGCACCGAAGAATGTTCACCGTAAAACGGATCAGGAGATAGAACAGCTTGTGGTGAACGTGCGAAAGTCACTATTGGAAGGGGTAACCGAAGACACAAAGTATCGCTGTATCGGAGCCGTTGAGATACAATTTCATATGTATGAG
>JAIOQW010000173.1 GCA_021108405.1 Methanosarcinales archaeon | reverse complement strand
CATGTAATTTGTCTGGATGAACCTGTTCATGACATACCTTATCATTCCTTTGGCCCGGTTCAGGTTAAAATCTGAAATATTGCAATTTCCGTTCGTGCTCAGGTTGTATTCGCTTGTAGGTTCTATTACGATCACTGGCGTTTCTCCCATTTCCTTCATGGCTGCCATACCAGCGTAGTTGATGATCCTGGCCAGGTCGGCGCAGGCGTACATGTAGGCATTATCGACAGTATTTACTGTGTTTTCACTGCTTAGTGATTCTGCCATCTCGCGGTCCATTTTATCGATATGTGTAGTAAAGGCAATAGTCATAATGAGCATTAGAATTCCAAGAATAGTAAGCGGCATTCTGGCTGAATTGTTATTGAGGAATGCTTAATAGGAATTTCATTTGAGAAGGGAAATGAATGAATGTACTTAAGATTTGTGTTTTTTTTAAGACCGTTACATTACATGTTGGTACTATCAAATTAACCGCGGATAAACGCAGATAAACGCGGATGAGCTGCCTGAAAATCTGCGTTCATCCGCGTTTATCTGCGGTTTCATAATATTCACCAACACGAATTGTAACGGTCACGTTTTTTTATCGGTGTCTTTATATTAATTTGTGAAATATTTAATCATATTTATATGATGTTATGGGTAATAAGGTGCAGGAGGTGGAAAAGAATGTTATTCTATAATTCAGTTAAAGGCCTTTAGTATTCATGGCCCTCGGTGATCTGTCATGACCATGGAAATGTTATTTCAAGAGAAAATCTAAATCTATATTGGCAACATCATAGCCAATTGAGTAATATTCACAGTTTGACTTATAGACAGGATTTACGGGATATTGATGTTGCCTCGATTCCTGTTAATCCTGTCAAAATACCATGTTTTTTAAAGTGGATACATATTGTAGGTATTCGCTACTAATTAATCTTGATTACATTATTATTTTGTATAATAAGAAAGCAAGTTTTAAAGTTTTCATGTTAGATATCTATCAAAAGTGTGTAGTACGATATAAAAATATATAATAGGGTGGGCACCTCTATAACAAAGCAATACGGGGGTGCAAGATGATGGACCATCATGAAGTCATTGATATTGACGCGATATATAGTAATTATTTTAAATGTTAGCAAAGTTGCGATCAAAAGCAATGTACATGAAATTGCTGTACATAAGTAATATTATCTTATGTTGTATCTTAAATGTTTTGTATCTTCCTTAAATTACTATAGAATTGAAAACGCTCTTCTTGCGAGAGGTTTTTTGTTAAGTAATGATGCATTAAACGTACATAATGGATCTCTTGCATCATATCATCATCAGGAAAATCCTCTTTGACTTCCTCCCATAAACGGTTTTTTTCTTCTTCTGTCAATTTTTTCATATACTAATCACTTCCTACAATTCAGGTGGAGCTAAAAGTTCTATTAATTCATATTCCATTAAGGCATTGATCAGATTAATCTCCCGACGTGTATTAACTCTAACAATATGTTTAAAATTCCAGCTTATGAGATACCTAATTCCATTTGTCACGGCGATGGCGATATGATTTGCATCATCGGAATATTTTTCTGGAATGACACCTCTTTTAACATATTCTGTGGCTAATTTG
>JAIOQW010000286.1 GCA_021108405.1 Methanosarcinales archaeon | reverse complement strand
TTTGCAAACGGTCCTGCCAATATTGTGGATATGAATGGTGATGGTATCAATGAGATCGTTGTTATCGGTGATGTGCACAACTGTTATACAAGTCCTTATACTGATATGTACAATGGTCCTTATATTTTCAATGCGGACCGCAGTCGTTTTAATGAAGATGGGTTTGACTGGACCGAGCTTCCTGTTGATACGGGAACACCGGTTATACAGAATTATAATATTATTGAGAGCATACAGCCAAATCCTGTAACCGTTGATCTTGACGGTGATGGTAACCTTGAGATCATATATCCTTCATATGATGGTCAAATGCATGCCTTCTGGCTTGATAAGACCGAACATAACAACTGGCCTTTTGATGTGTATGATGCATCGGAAGGATTCTATCGTTTCGCTTCTGAACCGGTAGTAGCCGATCTTGATAATAACGGTCATCCTGAGGTCATCTTTGCCTCATGGGTCGAGAAAGATACGGAGCGTACTGGTAAACTTCATATTCTTGATAATATGGGAAATGTGATCAGTGAGATCGATCTTCCTCCTGCCAGATCAGGTAACTGGAACGGTGCACTTCCAGCTCCGACACTGGCAAATATTGATGATGATGCTGATATGGAGCTTGTCCTGAACACTGCTCATTCCGGTATTGTGGTCTATGACCTGCCTGGTACCTCAAATGCACATATTCTCTGGGGTACGGGCAGAGGGAGCTTTTTACGGAATGGTTGCAGTGTAACCGAGAGCAGGATGCGCGGGGATGTAGATGGAAATGGGTTTGTTAATAACCAGGACCAGGATGCCCTGTTGAACTATGTGTTCTATGGTATTGCGATTGATGAATGGGCTGGCGATATGGATGGTAATGCAGAAGTTAATATTCTGGATGTGCGCTTATTTATGAAACATATTTTATCATAGTCGTAGATTAGTTACCACATCACCAATACTTTCATATTTACCATCTGTAAGTTTCTCAAGCAGTACCTTTGCATGTACGCGATAATCCCTGGACATATCGATCACTTTCCATCCCTGTGAGTCTATCAACTCCTGTCTGGTTGCCGGAAACCGTGCATCTTCTGTTAGCACTTCTTGTAGTGCTTCCACTCCTGTATTTCTTGTTACTCCCGGGAATGATCCATCCCGTTTGAATTTCTTCAACCTGGCAGCGTCCTTGTACATCCTGCCCCCGTGGAATGACAGGTAGATATTATCTACTGATTGTGAAGATGCCCTGGTATCGATATCAAGCAGTTCACTATCATCGAACTGGTAGAGGTTATGCCACCCGTGTCCGAACAATCGTGAATACAGTATATCTGATCCAAAAGCAGGATTTGATTCTACGGATAGGTCAACACTGTGTACTATATTAAAGTCCTGCATCAGCCTGATGAGTTTATCTCCTGGCGGCCCCCATCTTATTTCCCACACTATACGAACATCATTAAAAGAGATCGATGACATCAGGTCCTGTATTCCAGGCAGCGTTTTATTAGGGTCAAAGGAGCGTGGAGTTTCAAGCACTAATAACTGTGATCCTAATCTCTGGCAAATACGAATGTATTTTTCAAGTATCTGGCATGCCTGCTCTACCGGACTTAGTGTATATTTGTGGGTCAGGTCTTTATG
>JAIOQW010000152.1 GCA_021108405.1 Methanosarcinales archaeon | reverse complement strand
TAGTATATCAAGTATAACTTGATGTACTCAAGAAAATCCGACCGAAGGGAGGATTTTGTTCTAATCAATTTACCAAGATTTTAATTATATATGATGGGAATAATTACGATAGATGTAGAGATTTTAGTAAGTTATGAAGATGGGGCTGAATAGTTACAAATTTTCATTTCTTTTCTTCGGGACCAAATAAGGATAAAAATATAATGCATACCATGGATGTTAATTCAGACTCAATGTTTGATTTCATAAAATTGCCATAAATTAATTGCACCAGCATATGTTATAACGGTCTTGTTCGACTTCTCCGACATCATGCAAGCCCTCCACTTTGGGCTGCCATATCCTCGAGTCCAATAGAAGTGGCGCCATCACCAAGGTGACCTGTTACCACATAGCCCTCGTTTCCAATATCGTCCTTCCTCCACCACATTATAGCGCTCTTCATTTCACTATTCAGTTGGAGACTCTTCAGTCCAGTGCGGGAATACCTTCAAGGTCGAATACCACCGGAACATCTTGAATACCCATTTTTTTGGCTTGTTTGTCAATTATCCCATAGATCTCATCAATTAGAGGTTTTTCAACCATAATGTCTTTGTCTTTTTCAAAGGATATTCTTATATATCCATCGTAATGATGCCCGCAGCCTACCACTGGACCTTCTGGATAAAAGTACGAGCGCATTTCACTTCGCACACCTTTTCTGATCTCACTGAGATTGTTCAGCCAATCTCGTCTCTGTTCTTCATTTTCAAATTCAGGAATTTTTCCGTATGTAGCAATAACTGGTGGATCGCCACGTTTTTGGTCACCTATCTCGTACTCTTCGAGAAGCTTCTTCTCGGGATCCTCTGCTGTTAGGAACATTGAATGAATCTTGTATGTAACACAGCCAGTGATGAGCAAAACCGACACAATAGCTATTATGGAATATTTTTTTATTTTCATGTATCATTCCTCTACTATTTTTAACATATATTTCCATGATGAAAAAATAAGTAGTGTGCTAATTTTCGTGACCCAGTACAGTTTTTCATCTTCTATGTACCTTACTGATGGTGGTTTTAGGTGGTGCATCGAAATTATGCAAAATCGCCATCAAGCCAAATGATTGTTAATTCAAGTCACGTTTTATAGGACACTACCAAAAAATGGAGGTTATCAAACAATTGATAACCTTCATCTATTCGATAAGAGGCTCTACACCCAGATCTGTCTTTACTCCGGAGACTGGCGAAAAGTAGGCGTAATCCGAAGTGTGGCCCCAGTGAATTCCTACAATCTCACGTTCCGGATTGTCTGGATAATTGCTGGTGTAGATATACACAGGACTACCACTATCTCCGCCGGCACACCTATAATTCGCGTAATACTGGTCCTCAAGTGTACCAAAGTCGGGATGTCCAACATCGGTTTTTCCTTCAACGGTTCCCTTCGTGAGACTCGTCGCAATACCCGACTTAAAAACGGTATCGTCTTCATTGGGTTCATCTCTATATCCAGTGACTGGTCTGATTATCTCGTAACCTTCGCCTCCGCAGATATACAACATCGCCTCTCCCCATCGGTTCCAAATCTGGGGATTGTTCCATAAGTATCGAGGACGCGTGGATATTTTTCCATCTCTTCGAAT
>JAIOQW010000069.1 GCA_021108405.1 Methanosarcinales archaeon | reverse complement strand
TAATTCCTTTGCTGCCAAATTCTCCTCATCACTTATCTCCCCTGTTTGAGCTTCCATCCTGAGTACCTGCTTATATTGATCAACAGCCTCATCAATACAACCGTTGCTTTCTAAAAAGTTAGCATAATCAATATAAGCCTGGAGAAAGTCCGGCATCTGTTCTACAATTCTCTCATACTCTTTTTTTCCCTCATTCAACTTTCCCATATCTGCTAAATAATTGGCCGTATCCATTATAGTATAGGCCCATTGTAACCGGTCCTTATCTTCATATAGGGACTGAAGTCTGCGCATTATAACAAGCCCGTCTTCACCAAGTTCAGAATGATCACAGCATATTATCCCCCACTCTTTCAGGAGCTTATCTGACATTCCTTGTTGCTCTGCCAGTGGTTCAAGAATTCGAAATAATTCAAAGGCTCCGGATGCATCTTCATCCCCTTCAGCCTCAAATGCCAGTACAGTCAGGTTTTCCAGGACTAATATTATATCAGAGGAGTTAGCCCGATGTATATGCTTAGAAGTAGTATAATGATGATAATCTTCATCAAGCACCCGTTTTGGAGGTAAATTCTTCAATAACAAAAAGCAGCACTTTTTAAATTTTTTACCACTTCCACATGGACAGGATTCATTGCGTCCTACTTTCTTAATTGGGGTGGAAATATTAAGCTCACTTAACTTCGTTATAATCTCAAGCCGTTTCAATTCAATAGCAATGGATGCCTCCCGTTTCTCTCTCATATCATCTGCATGCTGTTGTTGTTCTATTTCTTCTGCTTCTTCATTCTCCCGCCTGGCTTTGCGGTCGGCGATCTCCTCTGGATCATAGAAACTCAGCAGATCATAATTATACTTAGCAAGCTTTTTTTCAATGGGTTTTATACGCATTTGTTGGAGGTCTTCTCGATTGAAAATAAACTCATCAATAATTCCAAGATCAAAAGCCTTCTCCAGAACAGGATATGATGAAGGGTCATTCAGATTCATAAGACCTGTACCTGCAAATGTTAAAAATTCCGGGTCATCATCTTCTGAGAATAATTGATTGAGAAACGAAAGAATACGTCCACGCTCTGGTGGATGAAATAAAGCTATTGCTACCAGTCCATCAGAAGCAGTACTGCGAGACCACCATAGATCATTGTTTTTTTTATTTGTAATAATGAACTCCATTAATGGATCAATAGCATGAGGGCCGATGCGTCCGAATACAGTAGGCATGTCCTCCATTATCCAATAAATGCCTAATTTACCTGCCGGAATAAGGGTCAGGATCAGTTGAGGAAGTGCTTGCGGGTCGGCTAATGTTCCCAGCAGTTTAACAGCATGTATAGGCATCCACCACCGATTATCAGTGGCTGTTAAGTGTTGACAACTATCTTCAAGGACCTGACATAAGGGTGGTACGATCTCCTGGCCTTTTGAAAGAATGGTTTGTATTAATTCCGGAGGGACCTGATCACCTGATTCTTCCAGTTTGAATAATAATTCTTGTATTGATAAATGAGAAAACATTGGTCTTACTTCCGAATTGAAATTAAATATATGAAGTGTGTTTCATTTTATAGCAATAATGAATCCCCGGAACTACATAACTATTTCTAAATTGACATCAAATAATCAGCATGGCAGAAGTGTGCCGTTTACAGATGAAAATGTAAAATAA
>JAIOQW010000308.1 GCA_021108405.1 Methanosarcinales archaeon | reverse complement strand
TGCGGCAGTGGCGGTTTGCTCATTAAATGCGAGCTGGTGATGGAAGAAAAAATGGTTTTGGGTTCTAAAGAGAAATGGAATCACAGATAAACGCAAATGAACGCAGATATACTCACCTCCTATGGAGTTGAGTGCCTGCTACGCCTGAAGGGCGTGCAGGTAACGCAGATTGAATGCTATATCTAAAAAGATTATAGGGCGGCATTTGAAGTTAGCACTGTTCTAGGCGCGGGTTTTCTGAAGAAGGTCTATGAAAATGCCTTGAAGTATAAGAAAAAAAAATGAATAAACAATACATTTCAAGTAGTAGCTAAGAAGATAAATTAATTATCACTTCTATCTATAGAATAATGTATTAACCTGTATATGAGGTGAGAAAAAGGAATGCTTCAAGAGCAGTATATTGTGGATGAAAAAGGAAAAAAACCAGCAGTAATTCTTGCAATCGAAAAGTATGAGGAGCTTTTAGAAGATCTACACGATTTATCAATTATAGCCAAACGTCAGTATGAGCTAACAATAGCTTTTAAAGATTTTAAGAAAAAGTTGAAAGAAGATGGGATCTTATGAAATCCGTGTCTGAAAAAATGTTTTCTGACTCTATCAAGATTATTTTCCATTCCACTATTAATCTGTGTAATCAGAGTAATCTGTGTCTAGATTAATCTTGCATTTTACTATACTTTTTAAAATTAATACGATTCAACTTTAATGAGGTTTTAATTACCCTTAGATTTTAAGTGGATACCGGATTTAGTTATCTAGGCTTTATCCGACAATTGGGGATTGACTCGACACTAGACCAATTTATGGTTTCCACACCGTTATACCTTCCACTCTATTAAAATCACTATCATTGGATGCAATATCATTGATTTTGTAGCGTTTCATCACTGCTAAATGGAGTGAATCTTTTGGATGTAAGAGATATGCTTTTCCATAATCAGCAATATGAAATGCATCTTCACCTGTGATTTCAAGTATCTTCAAAGCTTCTATTGATTTGATATATCCAATAAATTTCTGAATTATTGAGTAACAATTTTCAGCAAAATCCCGATTAGATTCTATTGCGTTTCTTACTTTTCTAGGGTTTTTGGAGTTTAGAAGATCAAGGCCTTTATTGATCAAAAGGATATATGAAGCTTCATCGATTACACCTGGTGAAGTATATGCTTCTATTTCCCAATTTTCAATTTTCTCTAAGAACGAAGTTGCAGATTCGGAATATTTAGATTCAACTGCATGATAAATAAATATATTCGCATCAATAAATATTGAGCTACCTTTAAAATCGGATAGTTTATACATCATTTTTTTCTAAAAGTCCTTCCAAATATAATTCTTTCATATCTTCAGGGCTTATTCTCAATTTTCCACAATATCCTTTGAGGCTTCTTGTTATATTCTTTTCTTTAATAATAACTTCTTTTTCCCCAACTCTAATATCCACATTACCGAATATCTTTGCACTATGAAGAATATCATGAGGAATTAAAAGACCTTTTTTATCAATTCTTACTTCCATATTAATACCCGCTTAATTAATTGGTTTTTCTGCTATTTAACATAAACCTTCTATTCTTAAATAATGCCATATGACTCCAACTCTGTTGATGCTTCAGATTTGAGCCACTGCGACGTCCGGGATCGTTGACTTCCAAAACGTGCATGAGAGTATGCCCAAGGTGGGGACGGACCCGCGTAGG
>JAIOQW010000160.1 GCA_021108405.1 Methanosarcinales archaeon | reverse complement strand
TTACTATGAAGCAGCAAATAAAGGCCCTGGAATATGCAAAGAAATTGTGAAATTTTTGCATCTTATTTTGGAATCTCCTATTGTTAACTTAAATAGTAGCTAAGTATTCATCTGTGTAATCTGTGTCTGAAAAATAACTCTAAAATGATGAAGTGTCGTATCACACAGGACTTTTATATTTGCACGTGCCGGTTTTGGTAAGTCTAATCTAAATAAATTACTTTTTAGTAGTTTATATGAAGAAATTCCGACTATCAGCAAAAAAAATCGAGAACAAAATCCTCCCTTCGGTCGGATTTTCTTGACTGAGGCTCTGGAAGAGTCGAAGATTAGAAAATGTGAACGAAGTGAGCATTTTCGATATATCAAATTATACTTGATACACTAAAAAAGTTCCGGATGCTGTGTATGTATAGGGATAAGATATTGAGGATCAATCATTTCAACCATTTTTTAATCTCATCTGCTGATGCATGTCCCGATGCATGAGCTAAAAAGGACTGTATTCCAAAACGCTCCAACCAATTATGTTTTCTTTCTTCATCTAGATCCATATCTTCACAAAATGGTTCGCATGACGATTTTATCCAGACAGCATCCTGCGGTTGGATATCTATCAACTGGTTAATTTCCCACAAATTCATTGACACCACATATTTTCCCGGATCGTTTTTCAAATACTCGCAGGTTATTGAATTAGGCCGGTAAAGAAAATCACGTTCCCATATAGAATAATCCGCATTTATCAATGATCGATCTATTCCGGTTTTACCTATCAGACCCCAGCTCTTCTTTGGTACCAGGATCTTCACATCATCTATGGAAAACTCAGATAGATCACCCAGTGCTTCAATAAGATAAGCAAGTTTTAATGTTACAACAAAATCCCTACCATTTGTTTTTGCAGCCTCGAAGATACTTTTCACTCTATCCAGATCTCTTATCGGATGCTCTACAAAGACCAGTCCCTTCGAATTAGCAACAATTTTTCCAATTTCTTGTTTAACATCCTCTTCACTATCTTTTTCTATGCTATCGATCCTTGTTCCTTCACACAACATCCATTTCGGTTTACATGCAACAGCTTTTTCTACAAACATTTTACTCAGATCCCCATTGGATCCGTGAAAACGAATATCACCGGTATAGACAATGTTTCCTTCGTCTGTATAGATAATATAACCACATGCACCAGGCAGTGAATGGTCTACAGGGATCATCTCGATCTCCAGGCTACCAATACGTATTTTCTTTTCAGGTTCCATGATATGGAAATCTCTTGTATGAACATATCCGTCCTTACTTTTATTGACACGTGATAGATTGCCTTTTGAATTTTTATGGAAAGTAAATGCCTCGCATGCTATGGTTAGATCTGATATTATACCGCTCCCGGTCGTTTCCAGGCATTGCAATATGATCTTTGTTGCTTTTGTGCAGTAGATCGGGATATCAAACCGTAGAAAATGTATGTACTGTGCATGGTCTGCATGTGCATGTGATAGAAAAACACCATCAATATCTCTTTCTTCTGCTGGTCTTTCCATATGCTTTAGATAATCTTCTCTATATATCCCCTTAACATCAGGAAGTAAACCCATTTCCAGAAAATCAGTTAGTGCAGTGCATTTCCTGGGGTTGAGAAATTCTGAGAAGTATTTTGAATTCTGGGTAAAGCTCATCCCAAAATCCAGTATGATCTTTGTTCCTTTGTGTTCTATAAAAA
>JAIOQW010000155.1 GCA_021108405.1 Methanosarcinales archaeon | reverse complement strand
CAAATACTCGCAGGTTATTGAATTAGGCCGGTAAAGAAAATCACGTTCCCACATAGAATAATCCGCATTCATTTATCCATATCAAAGATAACACCTTTTATTTTTCGATTCCCAGTTTTGTTAGACGTCTGCATATATCAAAATCTTTGATATATCGAAAATGCTCACTCCGTTCACATTTTCTATTACATCATCTTTTCTCGGAGCCAAAGGTTTATCAGTGTCTCTGTTGAAACTCCTTGTTGCCGGGCATGAGTTTGTAATTGAGCTAGTAGGTCTTTTGCCACAGGATAATATACTTTACTTGTATGGATATCTATACTTACATCTACGTCTTCCATAAAGTCTTCATAGTCAGAAGTGCTGTGGGTATCCCAGAATTCCCAAAATTCTTCAAGAGAGTCGAAGTCTTCTGGTAATGTATCTTGCTGTGAGCCTTGTTTCTTACTTTTTGGCATAACTCTTTCTCTCTTTTTCGTCCATATCACGAGCACTTAAGATTAGTGCTCTATTCATACTTCTATAGATGAAAAACACTGTTAAATAGCGACCGGTATTTGCTTGTCCCAATATCCTATATACGTCTTCACCACGGAAGTGTCCTTTCCGCATCTTCTTAACCTTTGGCTTATTGGAAAAAACTTCCTCAACCTCGGTTGGTAGACAATGATGTTTATATTCGATCTTCTCTGTGACATTATCCAGCCAGATGATTCCGGTGATTTTCATCAGTATGACTCTATTTGAATTACATACTTAATATACTTCACCGTCCACTAGTCGCTACAATATGTAAAAATGAATATAACTTAACTGGTGGAGAAAACTTTGTTTATTTCATTTTTCAAACAGGTATTACATTAGCTAAAGATACTAGTGTCGAGTCAACCATACAATATCGCTAGATATATGATTTGACATAGTCCCATTTTCCAGTTATTTTTAAAATGGATACAAATAAGTCTTTATATTAGAAGTGATTTATAAAATATATATAAATCAACTAGATGATATTAAACACCGAAATAAGAAGTGAGAGAATGAGCGATAGTACAATTAAGCAAGCTATTATAGAACAACTTGATCACATGCCTTACGAAGTCCAGCACAAAGTGCTTGATTATGCCCAGTCATTAGTTCCATATCCACCAAAAGGTACATCTGGTAAATTGCTCCTTCGTTTTTCAGGTAGTATGAAAACAGAAGATATTATTGTCATGACTCAAGCCATAGAAGATGGTTGTGAGCAGGTGGATATTGATGAGTGGTAGGTTCTTGCTAGATACCAACACAATCATTGATCTATTTGCAGGAAAAAATTCAGTTAAAGAAAATCTTTTGCATGCTAATGAAGTTTTTATTTCAAGTATTGCTATTGGGGAACTATATTACGGTGCTTATAAATCATGTCATACTGATAATAATCTAAGACAAATAGATGATTTTACAGCTAGCTGTACTGTATTGTGCTGCAATCAAGATACTGCACATGAGTACGGAATAATAAAGAACAGATTGAGAGAAAAAGGAATGCCTATTCCGGAAAACGATATCTGGATTGCAGCTATTGCACGACAATATGATTTAATTTTAATAACATGCGATAAGCACTTTTTTAAAATAGAAGATCTTAAACAGGAAAAGTGGTAGATTAAAACTACACAATTTAGTGTACTTAAAAGTTGATTGAAAGAATTTCACTTTTGTTAAATTACCAATTCGATCAGATGAACAAAATCCTCCC
>JAIOQW010000199.1 GCA_021108405.1 Methanosarcinales archaeon | reverse complement strand
TCTTTCACGTTCGGGAGTATCTCCTTTATGTAAGTCTCGTTCTCAATGTTTGAAAAAATTGCTGTTAGCGCACCGTATTGAGCCATTTCATTTGTTGTTCTTGTTCTTCCGGTTCGTCTTCGTATGTGCATTCTGCTCCATCTGTGGCTTCGCTCTTCGATGTTGTTATCTCGCATAATTTCCACTACATTACCAAAATTGTCTTTCACTTCCACAAATAGCTCATTTGTGTGTTGTCTGCAATTTTTCGTTATTTGCCTTGCTGTCCGAAGGAGCTCTCCGCCACTGGCTTCTCCTTTTTTATCTATTTCAGTCAGAAGTGTATTCATATCTTCTTTCATTTTTTGAGCATTGGTAGGTACCGTGTCACTTCCATTTTGACTTAAATGCCTGCTAACTCTTAGAGTTGTTCTCACTTTTTCAAACCAGGTCCATATTTCTTTGATATTGTTATATTTGGTATTAATGTCTGTGTTGCTTGTGATAGCGTATAATTTCTTAGAGAACTCAGTGATTTCGCAGATATCAAGGTCATGGGACTTGTTCCACTCGATGATTCTTCTGTTCATGTTTTTAATTTCAAAGATTCTGTTCATAATTTCAAGGTATGGCAAAACGAAAGGATAATTAGAACTCCGTTCACGGCTAATAAGCAGATGTTCTATTGCGAGAGTGATCCATTTGCGTTCTGCAACGACTATGACATTTTCAGAAGCTAGACAAGTCATAGTAGCAATTTCTTCTTTCATTTTTTTGAGTTGACTTAGAATCCGCAATTTAATAATGCTCTTACGGAATGCGACGTATTTTTCTTTAAAAATGAGTTTTCCAAGGTTATTAACAAAATGATATTGACATATTTGCTGTTGAACCTCTGAAAAAACCTCAGTTACCGCATCACGGATCTGTTTGCTCATATCTCTGACAATAACTATTGGAGTATCATATTGCGATTTCAGTGTTTTCAGGAACGCCTTCACGTATTTTTTATTTTCCGTTGGGATGATTTGAGCATCCATAGTAATTCCTGTTTCTCCTTCTTTCGCCATAAAAACAATTTCGTTACCAGCTTCACCGGTTCCATCCAGATGAAGCCTTATGCCACCTCTTTTTTTAAAAAAGGCTTTTATTTGAGGTGCATGTCTTTTGTGCAGAGCATAAAACCTTAGCAGAAACTCTTCAGACAGATTAGAAATTTCGCCAGTTGATATCTGAATTTTCCTTGACAAGAGAAGAGTTCTAATTTCTTCTCGTTGATAGTCAAAAAACCATCGTAAAATACCAATTGCCACCATTACTTTACTGTCAAAGTTGCGACCAGCAGGACATATCCGATTAACAATTGAAACTAAGGATTCATCGAATGACCCGTGTTCCTTACAGTATCTAAAACATATACTAAACTTTATTTCACCTGATAATGTTTTGACTATTCTTTTGTCTGTTTTTTTGATGTAGAGTCTTTTTTTACAGATGGGGCATCTGCTGTGGATTTTTTTGATTTCTTCTGGTAAAATAGATAGATATTGAACGTTTTTTTTTCGAAATTATAATTAATACCAATACGTTCCAGAGAGTCGCGAATGACTGGATTCCCCATACTCTCTAACATATCAAAGACCTCGTTTGGAGATAAATCTCCTTGCATTAGTCGAACCGCTAAATAAGAGAACTGTACATCATCTATAGGAAAATTAGTTGGGAAAGACGGGTTAGTACCCAAAGATCGGATGTGTCGCTGGATAACTTTTCCACCAACTCG
>JAIOQW010000304.1 GCA_021108405.1 Methanosarcinales archaeon | reverse complement strand
ATTAAGCAGCTTTTTTTTGAAAGAAATTATGGAAAGTTTAAATATGGAAAATTTTAAAAATCTTGGTATCAGTGTGCGCCTTCTAAAAACTATAAATGATGAGAAATTCGATCATCCTACCGAAATACAGGAAAAATCGATTCCGTTAATCCTTGCGGGAGAAGATGTTATAGCCGGATCTGCCACTGGTTCAGGAAAAACTCTTGCATTTGCTTGTGGCATATTACAGACTGCTAAAAAAGGAAAAGGGATACAGGCTTTGGTCCTGACTCCTACAAGAGAATTGGCAGAGCAGGTCACAAATGCTTTAAGGAAATTCTCAAAATTAATCCCTTTAAAAATTATGTCCGTCTATGGTGGTGTGGGGATCAATGAGCAGATCAGGGGTTTAAAGACAGCAGATGTGGTGGTAGGAACACCGGGCAGGATACTTGATCATATCGAAAGAAAGACCATTAACTTTAATGGGGTAGAAACACTGGTGCTTGATGAAGCAGACCGGATGTTAGATATGGGATTTATGGACGATGTGACTAAAATTATTAATAGATGTCCCCAGAACCGGCAGACCCTTTTATTCTCTGCTACGATCTCAAGAGAAATTGTCAAACTTGGCAGAAAATTTATGGATGAACCGATCCATGTAAAAGTTAAATCTAATATCGATGCATCACAATTGGACCAGTGCGTTTATAGAGTTAAAGCGAATATGAAATTATCATTACTCCTGCATCTATTGAAAAATGAAAAATCAGATCTGTCAATGGTTTTCTGCAATACAAAGAGATATACCGATACGGTCGCTAAGAACCTGAGATCATCAGGTATTAATGCCCAGGCTATTCATGGCGGACTAACCCAGAAAAAGCGGAACAATGTTATGAAGCGATTCCATACAGGGAAGGCTGGTGTTCTTGTATGCACAGATGTGGCTGCAAGGGGGCTTGATATCGATGGTGTTTCCCATGTTTACAATTATGATATTCCCAGGGAGAGTAAGCAGTATATCCACAGGATCGGAAGAACTGCAAGAGCTGGAAAAGAAGGGAAGGCAATTAATATTCTTTCTGACAAAGATAATGATAATTATAAAAATGTATTGAAATTCAATGATGTTGAGATAAGGAAAGAAAAGTTACCTGCTATAGAAAAGATACAAATAAAACAGTCGGAGCAATTTGGAATTAAACATAACAATAAACGCATATCCAGAAAAAGGACTAATTTTAACAGGCACAAGAATCGATAGTTTTAGTATATTCTACGAATCTTCTAATCTTCTGCTCCCACCCGCCCCTATGGTGAGGGGGCGGGTGGTGGCTTTTATGATACACTTTTGATGTAATAAGAACAGTGGTTGATTACGGAAGCATCATATTTTACATTAATAGAAAAAAAGAAAGGATTGCGTAAGTAATTAAATTCGCTACAAAAGAAATTCTTAGTAGATCTATAATTTTTATAGTAACTTTCCTGAAGAAGGGAATGTAAATCCCCCATTCAATAAATACTGATAATACAAATGCAACTCCTATCCATATCAAATTTGTAGAAGTATATTGGTAAATTGGAATAATAATCCCCAGTAATGATGTTACTATATTAGCAATAAATGTAACAAGAATTAATTTCCAGAAACCAATAGGAACCTTTATATTTTTATTAGCTATTTCCCAAAAAATAACAGCCTCGATTATTACTATGATGGGAATTAAGGGGATAGTAAGAATTGATAAGGGAACAATCACATCAGCAGAAGCCAACTGAGG
>JAIOQW010000203.1 GCA_021108405.1 Methanosarcinales archaeon | reverse complement strand
ATTCAGATAGACAGTGATGGGATAACTTTAGATGGGAATGGATATAGTCCTAGTATTCATATTTTTGAAAAAGAAGGTTTTATTATTAAGAATCTTATAGACTCACATGGAGTTGGCCTCTATAGTAATTCATATTCCATTATTCAAAGTTATATTATCGACAATACTTTTAAAAACGGCAATGGTGCTATTGAATTTTTTTGTGCTAATAACGTCACAATAAAAAATAATAAGATATTGAATAATGAATGGTCTGGGATCTATTTGACCTATAGTAAAAATATTACAATAACAGGCAATACTATAGATAATAACACCGACTATGGTATATCCTCTTGGGATACATCCTCGGAAAATAATATTACAAATAACACTTTCGATAATAATAGCTGTTGTATATTATGCGACCAGAGCTGTTGCCAAATCATTAAGAATAACTATTTCTCCAACTCTAACAGTGGTATTGGTCAAGTACTCACAGGTAATATTATCATCGATAATACTTTCTCAAATACTCAAACAGGTATTTATCTGGGTGATGGAACCTCATGTGATATAATTAATAATAATTTTTTAATGAATGAATATGGTATTTATATAAGTCCCGGCTGCTATATGAGTTCAACAAATAACAATATCACCGACAATATTATATTAAATAATGAATACGGTATCTGTATAAGTCCATATACAGATGAAGGAGATAATATTAATAATAATATTATTGAAAATAATACTATTTCAAGTAATAATAAAGGCATCCATATTGATAATGTTACTGGTACTTTGTTGTATCAAAATAACATTGTTAATAATAATGACTATAATGCCTATGAATATCTGGAATCTGGGAGTAATCAATGGGACAATGGTGCCACAGGCAATCACTGGAGTGACTTTGATGAACCATGTGAAGGTTGTAATGATGCCGATAATAATGGCATATGTGATTCAGTCTACAATATACCCGGAGGTTCGGGTATAGACAACTATCCAATAGTCAATTGGATATATGAATGGATAGGTGAAGAATCAGACGGTGGATCTGCTGTTACTACAAGTGAACTTCAGGAAGCGATTTATCACTGGTTAAATAACATCCCGGTAAGGGGGCATATATTATCAACAGCAAATCTTCAAAATATTATTAATTTATGGCTATCAGGATAGGATTTAGCCAGGGAGAAGACGAATTACTTAAAGGAAATGAGCTGCCAGCTAGACCCCAATTAGATGGAATATTAAACAGTAATGGCACGTATTTTGCATTGAATAACAGCACATACTTGGATATAATTCTTGAAAGTTCAGATCCTATTGAATTGACTCTTAGATCAGTGCCTGAAATGGTTACAATGCGAATTGAACCAATTCTTGGTTCTACTTCAACGCAGATAACTCTTCACGGTCTTGTACCACTAACAACATACCACAAATATGAAGATGATTATCACAATCTTACTGTTTTTACTGCTGACGCCAATGGAGATTATACTTATTTACAGGATCTTACAAGACAACATTTCGTTTTTATTATACCAGGGTCTGGTAGTAAGTTCACTACCAGTAGTACTATGAGTACAGATGTTAAGTATATCAAAGATGATGCAACTGGTGGCGACTGTACTTCAATCGGTAACTGGAAGTCCAGTACAAAGACCTGTATGGCTTTTTTTAATGATGGTTTCTTGTAGTATATCAAGTATAACTAGATATATCGAAAATGCTCACTCCGTCAGCAATTCCCGTTTTATCCCCCACTGCAGTTTTTTGATCTTACTTATTGAATT
>JAIOQW010000180.1 GCA_021108405.1 Methanosarcinales archaeon | reverse complement strand
ATCTTAGCAGCTTCACCTATTGTTATTTTTCCTTCTGAAAATAATTTTACTGCCATCTCTTGTGCCAGATCATGAATACCATATAACAGCACTTGCTGAAGCATATATGATTCATCTATTGGTTCATACTTTTTAATAACATCAAATGAATGAGACACTTTCTGTGGAATCTCTATTTCAACCATTTATTTCACTCCTGATTCTATTGATCAACTCTTTATTATACCATCCGAACTCTTCAAGACGATCAAGTGATATGTTTGCTTTTTCATTAGATATGAGATTATTAGTATGCATTGCCAATAGAATATCTAACGCAGTTATAAATTTTATACCTAAAATTCGACATGCATTAATTGCTTTCTTATAGTATATCAAGTATAACTTGATGTACTCAATAAAATCCGAGCGCTAGCGAGGATTTTGTTCTCGTCACATAGCAAATATTTTACATTAAGATCAAGACAAAGTGCTATTGCATCACTTTCCCCAGAGTGAATACTAAAAAAATCCTGTATCTTTCTTAATGATTCATTATTAGTCTGTCTGACTTGGATTTTTTCATCAAACACTAGTTTTTCAAGCAAATATGCATCATATTTCCCTTTTTCCATTCCTTTACGTATTATTTCGTCATAAACAGTTTCAGGAATTATAAGTGAAAAACCTGACACAAACAACTCGATTAAGTCACATTTTGCAAGTAATATAAGTGTTGATGAGTCAGATATTATCATAATACTACTATATGACTATTTCACATCATAATATTATCTATGGATTCCTCAACAGATTACTTTCTGTTCCTTTAAAAGGACTGCAGACAACTAGTGTCAAGTCAACCATAAAATATCGCAAGATATATGATCTGACATGGTCCCATTTCCCAGTTATTTTTAAGACGCTGATTAACGCAGATTAACACAGATTTGTTAAGGGTTTCGTTTAAAATGTTATGCTCGGTCTTCTGCTAATATCTGTGTGTATCTGTGTTCATCTGTGGCTAATTAAATTGAAATGAACCGGGGTAACTAGAAAAGAATAGAAAATCACACATTATTTCAAATTATAATACCTTATCCTGTATATTTATGGAAATTAGCCACAGATGAACACAGATGAAGTATCCATTTCAAATCTAATGGAAAACTAAATTTTTTTATTTTTATTGAAATAACTGGTTTTTAGGATAGTGCTGACGACTTAGCAATTAATATATTTTTATAAATAATAATTTGAGATAAATAGAAAAAGATATATGATGGTAATTTTATTATATTTTCCTGAAAAATAAATTGAAGTTATAGTAGATATTTGATATGAATCCAAAAACAATTACGCAACAATTAGAATTGCTGAATATTAATCCAGACGAAATTACCGATGTACAAGTATCTCGAGCTATTCATCTCCTACTTCAGCTGATTGAAGAATTGCATACCGAAAACGAAAAATTGAAGGCAGAAAATCAAAAGTTACGAGATGAAAACAATTTATTAAAAGGAGAACAAAGCAAACCTAATATTCCAGCCAATAAGAAGAAACAAAAAGAGGATATATCTTCAGAAAATGAACGTAAAAAACTTCAACCTTCTAAGCAGAAAAGATCAAAAGCCAAAAAACATAAAATAAAAATCAATCGTACCGAAATATGTAAAGTAAATCAGACCGACTTACCTGATGATGTGATATTCAAAGGCTATCAAATTGTAGTTGTTCAAGGGATTTTAATTAGAACGGACAATGTTGAATATCAAAAAGAGGTTTACTACTCCCCTTCTCAAAACAAGACC
>JAIOQW010000271.1 GCA_021108405.1 Methanosarcinales archaeon | reverse complement strand
ACACGGATTTACACGGATTTACACAGATTTGATTTTGATCAAATACCTTCTATCACAAACTCAATAAAATCTTATGATATCGACCACAACAACCTTAAATCCGTGTAAATCTGTGTTACCTGCACGCCTCTTAGGCGTTGCAGGCATTCAACTCCGCAGGAGTTGAATGTATCCGTGTCTATGTAATTATCGATTTAAATAATCCTCTATTGAAATAACTGGTTTTTAGGACAGTGCCAGTTTTACTAACGGTTTGTGGATAAAAAAAGTTATGAAGGCAATTTGGGGAAATCTTTGATTTTTTTATCTGCTGTTAGGTGAAGTAATTTCTTTCCTTAAAGAAATAGCTAAATCTGGCTTATCAGTAATTATAGTTTCAATTCTACTATCGTTGAGAAAGGCTTTAATCTTTGCTTTATCGTTAACTGTCCAAACCCAGACAGGTTTATGTTTTCTTTCGGCTCTTCCCAAGAATCCAAATCTTAATAGTTTCCAATGAGGCACAATAAAATCAGCTTTTGATTGTATAACCCTTTTAAACGGGAATAACTCTGAAAGTCTTGTTATTACAAGGTTTCTAGGTTTGTTTTTCCCTAATAGTAATCCCACTCTCAAATTGGGGTAGCTACTCTTTATTGTCCTTAAAGATTTATCATTGAATGATGTGATGACAAATTCATCTTCCTTAAAATATCTCAATAACATTTTTATGACTTCTTCTTCATAGGCATCTTCCTTTAATTCTACATCCAATCTTATTTTTCCTTTTGTCAATTTAAGTATTTCTTCAAGTGTAGGAATGCTCCCATCAATTTCTTTAATTTGTTTATATTTCAACTCATTTATCATTTTGTCGTTGATGAATTCATCATGATATACAATACAGATACCATCCCTTGTTTTCCTAACATCAAACTCGATCATATCCGAGTCACAAGCAATAGCTTTTTCAAATGACTCAATAGTATTTTCTTTTGTTAAGGAAGACGCACCACGATGAGCAATTATTAATTTCTTTGTCATTTTATCCTCCTCAATGCATAGTGGATATTGGAGTGCACTCCTAATACCGGACAGGTAGTTAAGCAATACTATATAATATTAACGCTTCTTCAAATTCTATCGCTAGTAGATATCCTATCTTCGAATGCAGTCTCTTTTCATTATAGACACTCTCGATAAAGAACTTATCTTCCTTCATAATGGATACTAAGAATGTTCTTATATTAACCTCCGGTTCAATTATATAACTGTTTTAACCCTAATATATAGATTAATTTTAACCTTTTTATTTCAACTCAGACATACGTAGATTGAATTGCTGTATAATCTTATCAAGTTCAGTTGAGTCCTGACCCTGATGAGCTATAGCCTGTTTAAGCATATTGAGATTACCTACGGTTGTTTCCAAATTACCGGATTGGAATCACATAGTGTTTAGCCATTGCTACAATTGATTTGCCCTAGCAGGGGCTTTCTTGTAGTATATCAAGTATAACTTGAATCGAAAACACTTCGTATTTTCTAATCTTCAGCTTCTTCGAAGCTTCAGTATCGAAAATGCTCACTCCGTTCACATTTTCTAATCTTCGGCTCTTTTAAGAGCCTCAGTCAAGAAAATCCGACCAGAGGGAGGATTTTGTTCTTGGATTAAACATTATTTAAATTCAAATTTTCATTACATAATACATATATACAATAAAAATCATAGCATTTTTTTATAAATCACAGTTTTTAAGTGTGCTGTGAGTCACATTAAGGAGGTACATTAATGGAAAAAATATATATTTTCAGTGTAATAGCACTG
>JAIOQW010000282.1 GCA_021108405.1 Methanosarcinales archaeon | reverse complement strand
AGAACTGAAGAAACTAAATGAGTTGGTTGAAATTTGAGAAGGGCTGAATAGTTACTATTTTTTTTGATATAATGAAACTTGAGGACTCTATTAAAGAGGAATTACAGAATGGAATTAATGAGCTAATTAAAATTGATTTTCCTTGGTGCAAAGAGCAAATTATAAGAACCAGAGAACTTGTTGATATTGAAGATGCTGAATTGTGGATGAGGTATAAAAATGCAATGGATAGATTGCTTTGTTGATTTCAGCCGGATCTGAAGTTAATATCAGGTTACTATTATTATTCTTGTTGTTCAATTTCTTAATTTTTTTCCCATCCATATCATAACCTATTACTTTTAAATGCTTTGAGAAGCTTTAGCCAGTGGCAGTCCGACATAATCTGGCCGGTAATACAGACTGTTTTATTATCGAGTGTATGGATTCATTGTTTAGCTGCCCTTTTATCTTTCACAGGATCGGGTTTAGTAATTGATTGATGCCTGTTTAAGGTGAAATCTATGTAAATCCCATAAATCCGTGTCTGAAAAACTTATTGATATGCGTTCTCTTCCCTTTCCCTTTCCACCATCCTCCAAGACCGCCCGCATGATCACTCTGACCTCGGGTATGCCCCATAATACCTTTCTTTGAAAGTTACGCAAAAACGAAGGCTTTTCCACTCGTTTTTTGTTGTCACCAACAGATTCTAAATAATCCGCCTTTGGGTTCTCGGTGCCTACGAAATAATTAAGACTATAGATCAACGGTGTGGCGAAAATGCTAATTTACTTAACGTGAATCTAAACTTTAATATAAATAATCTAGAATATAAATTTAAACGGATTCGAATGCCACTTGCGAAAATGGAACCTGCTAAATGGTATAAAAATACGGTTTCTCAAATAGCATATCCAGCACTCAACTCAGATTTGGGAATATTTTGGAGGATCTCAGAAAAAAAATACAGAATTAATCAACAAAAGGCAGAAGAATATATGTATTTATTTAACTGAACTAATATACCATTGAGGCAAACTATGGGGCATATTTTTATATGAACAGACAACATCTGATATTTAGAGAAAAACCACATAAAGTTAAAGATAGTAAAGATAGTTTCTGATCAGTTATTCAAAATTTACAATTAATGGAGGCTTTTAATGCAAACAAAAACTAAGCAAGAGGAGGAAATCTTAAAAGAGATAAGAGATCTACCCGAGATTGTTCAAAAAAAGATATTTAAGATAATCCATTTTTTCAGGTCTGAAATCATCATAAGTGAAACCTTAGAAGAAACGGCTACTGAAGAATTTTTATCTGTATGCGGTACCTGGGAAGATAAAAGGTCTATTGATAAGCAAATAAATGATATCTACTCCAGTAGGAAGTCTACTAACAGGACGGAGAAGCTATTTTGAAATATTTATTGGATACAAACATTTGCATATACCTGATTAATGGGAATGAAACATTGAAAAAGAAAGTAAAAGAAATTGGTATTTTTTCCCTTTCAGTGTCTAATGCTACGCTTGCAGAACTTTATTTTGGAGCATATAATTCCAAAAAGGTTGACGCCAACTTAAAGAGAATTGATGAATTTAAAAAGAATTTGACAGTTTATTCAGATAATAATACTTCAGCTGAAGCATTTGGGCGATTCAAATCAAAATTGAGATCTGAAGGAAAGATTATTGAAGATTTCGATATTTTGATCGCCAGTATCGCTTTTGTTAACAATTGTATTCTTGTTACAAACAATCCAAATCATTTCGAAAGGATAGATGAATTGAAAATAGAAAACTGGGTGGAATAAAAATTAGAATAAGCCGATGCAG
>JAIOQW010000263.1 GCA_021108405.1 Methanosarcinales archaeon | reverse complement strand
TCTGGCATGCCTGCTCTACCGGACTTAGTGTATATTTGTGGGTCAGGTCTTTATGACACCTGAGTGAGAAACTGAAATTTTCAGGAACTTTTGCTGTCCATGAGTCAATGGTATTATCTGGGGGTAACTGATAGAAGGTGGAGTTCACTTCTACAAAGTCGAATGCCCGGGAATATGCTTCCAGTGGATTCATACCCGGAATATTGAAGTATGCCCATCCACCTGCTCCGATCATATAATCTGACATTAATAATGTTTATGTGGGAGTTGTTGTATTAACGTATCGATTAAATCGGATGTGAAAAGACCCGAAATGCTTCGGGGATTTGTTGCACTTATTGAGGATGAGTTTAATGACGTGTCGGATGAGAATGTTAGCATGTGGCTGTCTATTTTTATTGACACAGAAGTTAGATTGACGCCATAGGTTTAGTATTCCAATACTGACCATACTTTATTATATAATAAAAATCAAAATAACCTATATATAATTTATTAACAGAAGGTGATGATTTGGGGAGTACGAATACGAGGAGTGCGAATACGAGGAGTAAGTCAACACAAAAGAAAGAAAAAAATTTTATTGGCCTGGATTTCGGAACATCAAAGGTTGCAATAACAACAAGTGATGGGAAGAAAATCATAGAGCAAAATGTTGTAGGATATCCAAAGGATATTGTTTCTTTAAAATTCCTTAAAAAAGGAGTGCTTTATGGTGAGGATGCTGTTAAACACCGTATTGCATTAAATATAATCAGACCAATTGAATCCGGAGTGTTGAAAAATAATAAAGAAGACATCTCAGCAGCAAAAGGATTATTAGAACATTGCTTAAGTTCAATTCATCTATCAAAGGATGATGAGACCTATGCTATTATAGGTGTTCCGGCACAGGCAAGTGTGCTTAGTAAAAAAATACTGACAGAGATATCAAAAGAGTTTTTTACTGGTGTAATGGTTGCAAGTGATCCTTTCTGTGTGGCCTATGAACTGGGAGAACTTGAGAATACGTTGATCATTGATATTGGAGCCGGGACAACAGACCTTTGCAGAGTACACGGCACATTACCTGAGTCAGAGGACATGCTTAGTTTTTCGAAAGCAGGAGATTTTATCGATGACAATCTGATCCGGTTGATAACATCTAATTATACCAATTCAATTGTGACAAAAGAGATGGCTAAAAGGTGGAAAGAACAATATGGTTTTATGGGAAATGGAACTGATGATTTCACAGTCGAGATACCTGTAGATACTTCTACACTTGAGCTGTCTATCGCTAAAGAATTAAAGGATTCATGTGAATTAATTGTCCCGGAAATAATAAATGGAATATCTACTCTTATTTCAACCTATGATCCGGATTTCAGGGAAGATCTGAAAAATAATATTATTATTTCAGGAGGCGGGAGTTTAATAAAAGGTATTGACTCTTATATTGAAGAAGAGCTTTCCATTATTGGAGGGGGTAATGTATCTATCGTCAAGAATGACCCGTTCTATGCAGGATCAAAAGGAGCATTAAAACTTGCAATGGATATGCCTGATGATTACTGGAAACAATTGAATTGATATTGTATAATTTGCCTATAATATTTATAAGTTATTATAATTGTTCATAAAAACAAAAATCTTATTTACTGGTAATATATATATATATATTATTGTTTTACAATTTTAAGGGTGTTACAATTGTAGAACAAAATCCTCGCTAACGCTCGGATTTTCTTGCCTGAAGCTTCGAAGAAGCTGAAGATTCGCAGAATCTTCGCCTGAAGTTTCGCAGAATCTTCGCTTGAAGTTTCGAAGAAGCTGAAGATTAGAAAATGTGAAC
>JAIOQW010000117.1 GCA_021108405.1 Methanosarcinales archaeon | reverse complement strand
GATATATCGAAAATGCTCACTCCGTTCACATTTTCTAATCTTTAGCTTCTTCAAAGCTCCAGGCGAAGATTCTACGAATCTTCTAATCTTCAGCTTCTTCGAAGCTTCAGTCAAAAAAATCCGAGTGTTAGCGAGGATTTTGTTCTTCAAGATTATAAAGTACCCTTTGGTGCGGGAAGCGAACACTTTGGCAGTCAATTCATCTGCGTAGAAATGAATAATGCTATTATGAAGGTCAGACCCGACTGGCGGTTGATGAAACTTGTGAGAGGCAGGGGTTCGGCAGGTTCCTGGTTCTGGATGCTATCGCGCTGGTTCTGTTAGTGTTCGGGATCATAGGTTGCCGGTATTTTACTGTGGATTCCAGGCCCGAGAGTATGAGTTTCTATAAGAGGTTGGGGTTTTAGGGTGGTCAGGTAGGATGTTTGATAAAATACTCCATCATGATAGTGTACGTGAGGGAGTAGATGAGGGAGTAAAAACCAGACTTGAAAATTAGAAATATTTTTTCATCCAAAGGTTATTTATAAATTTATTGCATATTTACACCAAGGAGAGAATGTCGTGGCTTTGAATGTTAATGTGAATAGTGACTTTTCAATGCAGGAGGTAAGCGACGTTATTCGCTCTGCTCTGGCTCTGGATGAGCGGCTTGCAAAACATAAAAAAGCCAGGTATTCTGATTTATGTCAGGATTTTGAGACAAAATATAAGATGAGTTCAGATATTTTCATGCTAAAATTTGAATCCGGGCAGCTGGACGACCTCGATGACTATTTTGATTGGTACGCAGCAAAAAAAGGATTTGATCACTGGAATAAAAACTTAAACATATTGTCTGGTATCAGTCTATGAATACAAGGGAGTATTTTTCTCAGATTGAAACCATTATTAATGACTGCCTGATAATTACTCATTTCTCCACAGAATTTGACGAGATCGACCAGTTTGTGGGATATTTAAAAGGAAAGTTGGATTTAATGGACGGTTCTACCCTGAATTTTATAAAATTTATTGAAATTGAAAATGAGATCGTTAATCGCCTCAAATACAAATATCACTGGCAGTCAGAAAATGGTGAGTTAATAGAACGATGGGATAATGTGCCCCATCACAGGGAAATTGACACTTTTCCCCATCATAAGCATGAGAACAAAATCCTCGCTTGCGCTCGGATTTTCTTGAGTACATCAAGTTATACTTGATATACTATAAAAAAGGAGTTTATTCATCTTCGAATGTTGATTTCAAAACAATCATTGACCATCTTATGGAAAAATTATTGATATGAATTAAACTACAAATTTTATAGATAATTTTTTTATAACTCTTATCCATCCTCCGTTCTTATACTCTCCCGCCGCCCCTCTCGCCTTCACTCTGCCTGGGTGCCTATATCGCTCAACTCCATCCTGGCGCCCTTGAAGATTACCACATCACATCGCTAGCACATGATGCACAACCGCCTCCATCAATTTCCCGCCCTCGATCTGTGCCTGCACCAGCCCGGTTTCCAGTTCATTACAGAGGGCCATGAGCTTGTTCAAAGTGGGGAAGCGGATATAGAAGGGTACTGGCTGCATGCCAAAACGGCGGATATCCTGATCCTGATTGGTTGGAGTTAGGATCAACCTTTCGGGTAACTTTTCATTCACATCCGGATACGGATTACTCAGATACTAATGTCCCTGTAAATGAGCGGCAGCAGTGGTTTCTAAATCAGCTTAGAGCAGGTGAAAATATCAAAAGCACTGAACTGGCAAGTCGCTGGAACGTAGCAGAAAAAACAGCCAAACGAGACATTGCATACTTAACAAAGCAAGGAATAATTGAATT
>JAIOQW010000066.1 GCA_021108405.1 Methanosarcinales archaeon | reverse complement strand
ATTTTAAGAAAGCCACTGAACTTTTTGCTGATCCTGATTTTGACGGTGAACCTGTAGAAGTGTTCGAAGGGATCAAACACCTCCTGAAAAAGGCATATGAAGGACCCGGACGAACAAAATATGTGGTGGACGATGTGAAAGTACACGTGATTGCCGAGCGGGTGCAGTATTATGGCAGCGACGGAAAACTGGTCACTGAATCTTTGAAGGATTATACCCGCAATACCGTACTCAAGGAATTCACTTCAATGGATTCTTTCTTAAAATACTGGAGTGAAGCTGATCAAAAGCTGGCAGTGATCGAGGAACTTAAGGAACAGGGTGTCATGCTGGAGGAACTGGCTGAACATGTGGGTAAAGACTTTGACCCGTTCGATCTTATCTGTCATGTGGTGTATGACCAGCCTCCGATGAGCCGGAAAGAACGGGCGGAACAGGTACGAAAACAGGATTATTTTATGCAATATGGAGAACAGGCCAAAAATGTGCTGGATGCGCTGTTGAATAAATATGCTGATGAAGGGATTGAAAATATTGAAAGCATGGACGTGCTCAGGGTTAAGCCTATTAATCAATTTGGTACGCCTCTGGAAATTATCAATATCTTTGGCGGGAAGGATAAGTATCTCGAAGCTGTGAAAGGAATGGAAACACAATTATATATGGCTGTGGCTTAACTTTGTCAAAGGGAAAATAACAAAATCCTTGCTAATGCTCGGATTTTCTTGACTGACATTCCAGAGAAAAGGAACCACAGATGAACACAAATAAACACAAATAATTGTAAAATAAGTATCTACTACAAACCAGAGGGCAAAAATGATAGCCACAGAGATCACAGAGTTTTTTTCTCTGTGTCCTCTGTGCTCTCTGTGGCAGATAATATAAACAATGATTAATACAAATTTTATTACCCTACTTTTTGAAAGGGATACTAAAATAATATATATTAGCACCACAAATTAAAATATTTGTGTTTATTTGTGTTTATCTGTGGTTAATTATGCTAATTAATCAGGAAAGGAGAATAAAGGAAGTTATAAATAATATAAATAGGAATTCGCTACTAATCAATCTCCAATTAAAAATATACGGAAGATCAAAATATGGCAATTAGTACATCAATTAAAACAATCCAGGATATTATGCGTAAAGATGCGGGTGTGGATGGCGACGCACAGCGTATCAGCCAGCTTGTCTGGATGTTGTTCCTCAAGATATTCGAGGACCGGGAAAAGGAATATGAGTTGATGGAAGAGAATTTTCTTTCCCCCATCCCGGAAAAACTCAGGTGGCGCAACTGGGCCGCTGATCCTGAGGGTATGACGGGGGATGAATTATCAGATTTTGTGAATAATGAACTGTTTCCAGAACTGAAAGATCTTTCACTGGGATCAGAAGCTGATCCGCGGGGTTTTGTGGTTAAGAATGTGTTCGAAGATTCTTATAATTATATGAAATCCGGTACTTTGATGCGTCAGGTGATTAACAAGATCAATGAAATTGATTTTAATAAAACCGATGATCGTTTCCAGTTTGGTAATATCTATGAAAAAATCCTGAAAGACCTGCAAAGTGCAGGGAATGCTGGTGAATTCTATACGCCTCGGGCTGTTACCCAGTTCATGGTGGATATGGTAGATCCGGAATTGGGCGAGAAAATGCTGGACCCGGCCTGCGGTACTGGTGGCTTTCTGACGGCTACTATTGAACATCTGAGGGACCGGTATGTGAAGAGTGTGGAGGATGAAAAAATCCTGCAGCAATCTGTTCATGGTGTGGAGAAGAAACCACTGCCGCATCTGTTGTGTGTTACTAATATGCTGCTGCATGGTGTTGA
>JAIOQW010000294.1 GCA_021108405.1 Methanosarcinales archaeon | reverse complement strand
GTTCTATACTGCCCAGGAACTTGTAGATGATCTGGCAAAAGCAAAATTAATGGGTCATCTTGGTCGAGAGTTATCCAAATTAGGACGGATCGATCTTTTAGTATTGGATGAATTGGGATATATGGATCTAACAAAGGATAGTGCCACCCTGTTTTTCCAATTGGTGTCAAGAAGATATGAGCGAGGTTCAATAATATTGAACACAAATCGACCATTTGAAGAATGGGGTTCGCTCTTCAAGGATAATATTATTGCAACCGCTATTTTAGATCGATTGTTACATCATTCATATGTCTTCTACATTACTGGTAAGAGTTATCGACTTAAGAATTACAATTCCGGAAATGTGGATAAATGAAGGTTGGAAGTGGTAAAATACTATGATGTGTGTAGGTTTTAGATTATTATGAGAAATAGAATAGCACCGGCAATCACTATCGATTTTCAGTGGAAGATTTTGGGGGGGTCGGGCCCCCCCAAAATCTGGAACGTTTGATTTAGCAATACATGGAAAGCAAGTGGGGGGATAGGCACGAATTATTACAAGGCCAAGATGGAACTAATGGAAAATAGTAACTATTAAATGTATGAAAAGTTACATAGAAGAGGGGTCAAAATTGGTGGGAAAAAGGGGTCAATTTTCAACGGGAATCTTCAAATAAATGATTAAAACAAGAATATATAAAATAAAGGAATATACAAAAAAAGAAATAGATAAAATAATTAGTAAATTTGTAAAAGAAGAAATTAAGGATGCGGAAAAAGAATTAAATAAATCAATTAATAAATATAATAAAGAATTAGAAATAGAATGTAAATTTTAAAAATATTAATATATATAATAATTAAACAATCCTTATAGGTATATTTTTTAATTTTTTTATTACAATCACCACAACTTTTATATACTTGTAAATATATATAACTATTAATAATAATAATAATTGGACTTTTCTAAAAAAAGTAGCGAATTGTTTTGTGTGTAAAAAAATAAAAAAATTGATGGTTAGTTTACTAACCAAATAATAAAATAAAGGAGCATACAAAGCAATGCAAGAATTAAAAGTATTGAATATCCATCTGGATATGAAAACATATAGAATATTGACTGAATTTAAAAAGTCTAAAGATCTGACCTGGAAAGATCTTCTAGTATACAATATGGGGGAAATGTAATGATTACAGAAAATCTTAGAGAAATAGCCACAAAACAACGACTTATACGAATGTTTGGAGAAGAAGACTATCTAGTTTTGAAAAAAATGATAACAGAATATAAGGAGAAAAACGATGAATCATAGAGAATTAAGAAAACTGGGTTGGAAGAGAAAGAATATAACTCTTTCACCCACTGCAGTTATTATTTTTAATGAAATAGAATGTATTGATGAATATTTAAATGATCTACTAATTGAAATTGCTGAAAACGGAGCACATCAAAATGGAAAGTTACAAAGATAGTTGTAATAATATTGGTATTATCGTTAATAAAGAAGGTAATTTAAATAAATGTTTATTATACCTAATAAATGATGATGGTGAATATACTTATATTGGTGATGGACATCCTAAAGATATTAAAAAACAAGTATTATCTATTTCCAGTTTTGAATATTCTGAAAGTATAAGAAAAATTTTAAAACAAAAATCAAAACTTAAAACAGATGACATAAAAGATGTTTTAACAAAATTTTCAAGTTCTTTCAAAGAGTGGGAAGATGCTCAAATTGAAGAAGAAGAAACTCCATTATGGGAGACACCTAAATATCAAAATTGGGCTGAAAAACGTTATCAGCAAGGTAAGGCCGATGCATCATTTTAATTGTTCCGAATGCATAGAGGTAATTAAATATACAT
>JAIOQW010000011.1 GCA_021108405.1 Methanosarcinales archaeon | reverse complement strand
ACCTGAACAGATTAGCTCTTCCCTCCTACATACACTACTCTGAACTACTTCATTGATTCAATTTCGTAATCAAACACCTATTTTTTCTCTACATTTTACTCGATTTTAAATCGAAACCTTTATTGCCGTGTAGGGGTATTCCCTCCTACATGGTAATTAAACGTAAGAAAAAGAACGGCCGTATTTATCTTGAAGAATACAAATCCATTCGTATAGATGGAAAAGTCAAAAGTGTCTATGTGAGAAGTTTAGGACCCGAAGAACCCGTTGCCTCTGTAAAACCAAAGCCTAAGACACTAAATCGTTTAGAACATGGTGTATCTTATAGAGTAGGTGCTGTCACCCTCCTATGGGAACTTGCTTCTCAATTTGGCTTCGTTAGTACTATCGATGAAATCTGCTGCGGGGAACCAAATATTGATGGTCCTTCTCCCGGAAAGCTCCTAACCGCCTGGGCGATCAATCGGGTTCTGGATCCTATGAGCAATACCATGCTTGAGAATTGGATTCTCACAACAGATCTACCCAGACTAATGGATCTTAGTCCAGCTGATCTCACCAGGAACTCATTTCTAACTGCAATGGACTTTGTTTGCTATGATGATAAGTCAATCGGGCAAATCCGCGACTTCACACATCAAATCGATGATGCTCTTTACAAACAGTGGCGTGAGATGCATCCTCTTAAGTTAGTAGAGAGGGAAACACTTGCATACGATCTTACATCAGTACTTTTCTTTGGCATTAGTTGCTCTCTAGCAGAGCTAGGATACAATAGTAAACATGTCAAACGTCTTCAGGTTAATCTTGCACTCCTTGTATCAAAACATGATAAATATCCCATATCTCACTTTGTCTATAACGGAAGCCGTAATAGCTTATCGACAATAAAGAATCTTGTCACACAACTCAAGGACACAGGTATAGAACCAGGAACTCTCATCTGGGATAGAGGAAATGTATCAAAGGATCATGTGAACATGATCGAATTAGCTGGCTGGAAGCTAATCTGTGGGATCCCTAAGACTATTAAAGATGCAAAAAGCATCATTGAGAGTACTGACGTTCCTTTAAGCCCGGCTACATTTATCCAAAAAAGCAGAACCGGATACATCTACGCAATAAGGACCAGTAATCAGCTTTTTAATCGGGAGTGTTCTGTAGTTGTTTATACAAATCAGCAGCGAAGAACTAATAAGATCAATGATCAGAACGAAGTTCTGGTATATATCGGTGAGCAACTCAATGTTTTGAGTAAGAGTGGAAAAGAATGGTCAGAGGCGCGTCTTCATAAAGAGATAAATGCTATTGTAGGATCATGGAAAGGCTATATTCATACTCGAGTGAAGAGAAAAGGAAACGGACCACGTATTGAATGGAATTATAAAGCCCAACAGATTGCCTCATCTGAACAGTCTTATGGTAAATATATTCTATTCTCTACTGATGAATCACTTTCGCCTAACGAAGTCGTGAAAGCTTATTTCGAGAAGGATTTTATTGAGAAAGTCTTCAGGACATTAAAGACATCAGAGGAAATGGAACCTGTGCGCCATAGGCTCGAGAGGCGAGTTAGAGTGTATATTTTCATATGCGTTCTGGCATACCGGCTGCTATCATCCCTTCAGTGGCGTCTTCTGAAGTTATCGGATCGTAAAGATATATGGCAAGAGGCGGATGAATTTCTTCATGATCTCGAACGAGTGGAACGAGTTCAGGTAAGATTGGGTCATCAAGTAAAGAATTTGAACCTTAATTTAACAGGAAAGTCCGATAAAACACTAGAAATGCTGGGGTTCAAGGATTTACTGAAAGAGACTATTGAGGTTGATTTCAAATTGTAGGGGGGAAAATGAAAACTGTTCAGG
>JAIOQW010000004.1 GCA_021108405.1 Methanosarcinales archaeon | reverse complement strand
GCATTTGCTCCTTTAGAAAATGCACAAAGTCCATTACCTCGACAATCTTATCTTTGGGTAAAGTGTACAGGTCATCAACAATTTGTTGAGTGTATTCCTTTGTATCCATGTTAAACCCTTTCTCTTATCTTAATATAAGCATTTCGTTTGATTGGTAGCAGAGATACTCGAAGTGGTAGGTAAAGCACATTTATATTGGCGAATCAGAAGTGTATTCGGTTGTGCGTCTTGATGAAGAACATTTCATCACCCGTTATCTCAATATTTCAGGGAGCATTTCAGGATATAATGATGTCACACAAAAAGTTGGTGCCAGTCGGCTGGTAACCACAAGCATGGGAAAACCTGTTGTTACTTCATGGCAGTTCGGACTGGGCAGGGTGGTAAGTTTGAGTACGGATAATGGTAGATTCTGGTCGGGTGAGGCGTGTGCATGGGATTATTGATATTAAGGCCAGGCGTAAGGGTGTGTGAGTTTGTGGGATATAAATTCATTATGAAATGAGAGTGACATCTCGGCATAACCTAAGCGCAGCCGAAATAGGCCGCGGTTTTTCTCAATTTTTTTTTTCATTTTCTCCTAAATTACTCCCATCTTTAAGTTTCCATTCCTTTAAACCATTTGCACTTCTTCCCATCACAACGGCCGCTGCAGTTGAAGGACTTGAAAATAAATAATCCTGAGTGAATTCAAAATCAAATATAATTTTTTCACTGATAATTTGAGCCCGTTTCCTTTTAAAAGATTCAGGCATTGATTGGACTTCTGTGCTTGCGATTTTTGATCCTTTAAAAACTACAAAACCTTCTGAAGTCATTATTCCAGTCGCTTCTGCTCCTCTTGCAGCATTAATAAGATATGTATCTTGTTTTGAAGTTAAGGATTTAGTTAATTTTTCAAAGATTCTAAATCCAAGCGCGCCAACAAGAAGTTTTAAGTTTGTTGAAAATTCACTCATTACAGCAATTTCTGCTTCAGAAATTGCTGGTTTAGTAGGAACATTAGAATTAAAAACCTTATAGCGATTTGCTTCAACAGCTTCATGATATAATAAAAATTCTAAATATTTTATATGTGCTTTATTCAAGTTTTCATCTTTGCTTATAAAGACAAGGGCTTCAGTCCAAAAATCCTTTTCTTGATGCTGAATAAGCCTATTAAAAACACCTTCAGATTCTCCGATATATACAGTTTCTTTATCATCTTCATTATGTCCAATTAAAAAATATACTCCAGGTTTTTTTAGATCACTTCGATTTGAAACATCTTTTAAATTATTTCTAGGAATTTTATAACCTTTTCCAGTCCAGTTTGATAATTCGCATGCTATTACTCCATCTGGAGTTCCGTTAATTAAAAATAGTGAGATTGATTTACCTAAGCTCATTGTGACTCCTATAATTTTCTTCTCATCCGTGCCACATTTTTAGCACCACGACTGTTATTCTGGTTCAAGCTATCAAAAGATGCGCATAACCCCCATTCTTCCCGCATTCATTTTACAATCACTTCAATGATTTTTTGTGTATATCATTTTATATTAAAGGGTAACAAGCACTATCTTGAAATCGAAAGTCTGCTTATTCACTTGGATTACTTCACTCAAATGTGCATTTAATCATACTTTTTTAAAATGACACTCAATTTGATTTTATAAATCCTTTTTTATCCCTCTTTGTTTTATGTAATCATAAATTTTCTTATTAATTCGTATCTGGTAAGTTCCATAACATCGTTTACACTTTTTTTATTCAAAACATCTCTTCGAATCTTTTCACATTTTCACCGATCTTATACGCATAAATCTCAATAAGACCCGCCTCTTCTCCCTTCTTCTCCCAATAGCATCCCTTCAATCATTCCAGTTTCATATCAACAGTAGCCCGGACA
>JAIOQW010000326.1 GCA_021108405.1 Methanosarcinales archaeon | reverse complement strand
ATATCATAAGATTCTATTAAGTTTGTGATAGAAGGTATTTGATCAAAATCAAATCGGTGTTAATCCGCGTAAATCTGTGTCTGAAAAATAACTGGAAAATGGTACAGTGTCGTAAAATACAAATCTAAGATATTAAGTCATCCATATAATACTTATAAATTTAATTAGAGAGTTTTTATCTATTTTTTTTCTGTTTAAGCTGGCTATTTTTCTAAAATACCAAAAAATAAACGAGTTAATCAAGATTGCCATAGGCTCATCTCCTACAAATTAGAGCAGGTATTGATATCCATCTAATATTTTTATTAGTAGTAATATATTATTAAATAAAATTATCAACAATTCTAATATTTAGAGTTCTTGTAGGCGGTAATAGGTCCTTACTCTTCATTCACCTTGATTAAATCAAGTATTAACTATATAGACGAATGAACATAAAATAATTTATAATATATTAGAATCACTATGAAATACAAAAGGGAGTTCGAATTAATGATCAAAGCCGGAGTTATTGGTGCTGGTGCTATGGGTCAGCATCATATAAGAATCTATAATGAGATGCAGGAAGTTGAACTTGTTGGAATCTCAGACACAAATCAAACAAGAGTGGAAGAACTTGCTTTACAATATGATACAAAACCGTATACCAATTATAGTGAATTACTTAAAGAAGGATTGGATGCAGTTAGTATTGTTGTTCCAACTACTCTACATAAAAAAATTGCACTGGATGCATTAGAAGCAGATGTACATGTACTAGTTGAGAAACCTATTGCAGATACAATCGAAAATGCTGATATAATGATTAAAGCTGCCAGAGCTGCAAATCGTATAATGATGATAGGTCATATAGAGAGATTTAATCCAGCGATTACTGAAATTAAAAAGATTATTGATAGCGGGTTGCTTGGTAAGGTCGTATCCATTTCTATACGAAGAGTCGGGCCGTATAATCCGAGGATCAGGGATGTGGGTATAATTATCGACCTGGGGGTTCATGATATCGATTTAATCTCATATTTATTCAATCAGCAGGTCACTGAAGTATATTCGATTGCAGGGAAAGATATCCATTCACAAGAGGATCATGCATCTGTAATCCTCAGGTTTAAGAATAACAGATCCGGCGTTGTTGAAACAAACTGGCTGACGCCACATAAAACACGAGAAATGACCATTGTAGGCCTTGAAGGTGTTGCATATGTAGATTTAATTGATCAAAATGTTTCAATCCATGACAAGCATTGGATACGAGAAGCAAAAGTAGAAAAAGATGAGCCTTTGAAGAAAGAACTTGAACATTTTATATTAACGATTAAGAATAATAATATTCCCCTTATTGAAGGCAAAGACGGAAAATATGCTCTTGAGGTTGCTCTGGCTGTTATTGAATCATCAAGAAATAGAGAGATAGTGAGGATGGGTTGAAGATCTGAACTATTTCTATCGATTGGATTCTCTTAACTGACATTATTCAAAATCTGGAGTGCACCCCAAAAAACAGACAATTAGATAAGCAATGAAAATATTTTGGGTGTACATATGAAAATAAGACGAACATACACACGAGAATTTAAATTGCAAATCGTACGTGAATGTGAAAATAATAAGGCTATGACACAACTCAGCCGGCAACATAGTATACATTCTTCTCTTGTACCTGGATAAATCGTTCATTTCAGTATCACAGTTACGCCGTGTTTAAAATTTTTACTGTTTGTTCCGGCCGCTGATTCGATATAGAATAGGTCGAGGTCTTTTAATCTGGTGACAGGGGATTGGATTTAGTGATTAATTGATACCCGCTCAAGGTGAAATCCATGTAAATCTGCTTCTTTAAATCCCTCTAAAAAAGGGGATGTACCTTCAATTCTGTCCCATCGAGTATTTTTCTTGACATTAACAGATAATGGATTTAGATATCTTGAAAAATATAAAATGATGTCAGGTTTTATTGATGAGTT
>JAIOQW010000177.1 GCA_021108405.1 Methanosarcinales archaeon | reverse complement strand
GTAAAGGCAATAGTCATAATGACCATTATAATTCCAAGAATAGTCAGTGGCATTCTGGCTGAATTGTTATTAAGGAATGCTGATAGGAATTTCATTTTAGAAGGAAAATGAATGAATGTACTTAAGATTTGCGTTTTTTATTTTAGACTTTATATTAATTTGTGATGTATTTAATCATATTTATATGATGTTGTGAGTAATAAGGTGCAGGAGATGGAAAGGGATGTTGTGCAACATAGGTATATATACGAACGCAGATAGGTTTTTGAAAAATAAGCAGTAATATGAATTTTTTAGAATATTTTAGTAAATTCCAAATCCCTTCTCCTTCTCCCAGAACAGCGCCGCATAGCCGAGATCCTAAGCGCTGATAATAGGAAGCTGGAGCTTGAGTGCAGGAGAAAGATGATAAAGATTGAATAGTTTTATATTCCTATCTGACCAATAGGAATGTGGTGATTAGATGAGAACAAAAGTTGCAAGAAGACATCAAATTACGATTCCTGAAAAGATACGTAAAAAGGCCGGGATTTTTGTAGGTGACGTTTTAGAAATCTCTTATGAGCACGGGAAAATCCAGGTAGAAAAAGTAGATGAAAGCTGGGATAAGGTCATGAAAGAGACAAAGGGTGCATGGGACAAACATCCTCAATTCAAAGAAATGGATGATGCAGTCGAAATAGTGAACTGGATGCGTGGGAAGAAATGAAATATTTACTGGATACCAATATAATTATAAGCCACTTCAAAGGAGATAAATTTTCAGACGATACAGACAGTTTTTTTGCCTGGGTAAAAAATGCAGAGCATGAGATATATATTTCAGATATTGTTTACTCTGAACTTTATACAGGAGTATATCTATCAAAAGATGTCACAAGAGAAGAAAAACGATTGCAGCGGTTCTTAGCTGTTAATAACATCGAAGTGAAATACAACTCTTTAAAAACTGCAAAAAGAGCTGGAGAACTTTATGCAAAGAATTTGTTGAAAAATAAGCGCTCGATAAAGCGTATACTGCCGGACTTTATCATCGGAGCACTTTCAGAACAACATAGCGATGCCCTTATTACATGGAATCATTCTGATTATGATATAAACAAAGCTGTAATGACACCTGTGGAAGTTATGGAAGAACATGATAAAGCTTGATAAAACTCCAATATTACTAACAGCGCCGCATAGCCGAGATTCTCAGTACTGTCGATAAGAAGCTTGAGTGCGGTAGAAAGGAGAAGCTGGAAAGAATAAGGAAAAAGTTGATGAATGAATTACTGATTGGTAAGAAAAGGATGAAGGTATTATTAGCCCTGACCGTCTGCTGATTTCAAAATCGAATTTTTTCCAAAGACCTTTCTAAGCCTTGGCACCAACTGCCTCCATGTGCACCTCAAAGTTAGCAATAAGTGATCGTTTCTCCTCTTTCAGTGGAAATTCCTCTAAATAGAGTTGCGTGGCCTCTTTTCGATTCTTTACTATTATAGCGTACTTTCGGCAACCTAAAAATCTTCAAGTTTCGTATAATCTCATTATTTGACCTGCCACAAAAAAATATGGTTCGTACAATCACCCCGATAGCTACCAGATCTTAACCTGAAGAATGATTCACTTCTCGATCCAGAGGGCAATCAGGGCACGAAGTGCCCTCCAATCCCTATGATATATAAGTAGAGGGCGTTAGGGGGCCAGTCCCCCCATAAGCCCGGAACATTTGATTAAATACTACCTATTCGACCTGTTTAATCCCACACAATAGCCTCGCCCCAGGATCAGGGAGGAGGGGAATTCTATAAACCTGGGTTGGAGAACCGGCTTGATCTTACTTTCGGGTAGAAGATACCTGATACTCCGCCAGGTGAATCAGAAATGTATTCGGTTGTGCGTCTTGATGAAGATCATTTTATCACCCGTTATCTCAATATCTCAGGAAACATTTCAGGATATAATGATGTCACACAAAAAGTTGGTGCCAGCCG
>JAIOQW010000237.1 GCA_021108405.1 Methanosarcinales archaeon | reverse complement strand
AAATATCATCTTTTTTTTTCTTCTTTAAAGCTGAGATATTCGGTTTACCTTTTTCTCCTTTTAATAAATTGATTTCATCTCGTAGCTTTTGGTTTTCAGTTTTTAATTTTTCGTTTTCTAAGTACAATCCTTCAATTAACTGAAGCAGGACATGAATAGCTTGAGATACTTGTTTATCTGAAATTTCATCTATATTAATATTTAGCGATTCTAATTGTTGTGAAATTGTTTTTGAATTCATATAAAATATCTACTCATCTGATTAATTTATGTATAGACAATTATAATAAATTTACTATTACATAATTTTTTCCATCTATGTCAAATTATTAATTTATAGTATTCTATTATTTATCAAATAGCCTGAAAAAACGATATTATCAATAAGCATCAAAAACAACTTAATTTTAGTTTCCCATTACATTTGTAGTGGATACGAATTATTAACGTTTAAAGTGCCGGTTCAGTAAATCGGGGACACGACCAGATATGATAATTGAAACATAAAATATATCATAATTATATATATATATATATATATATATATCTACCAAAAAAATCAAATCCGTTTATATTTAGGGGTATATAAATAGAATTGTGAATTTGTGAAAGAAAATAACGAAAAGTGTTACGGAAAAAGAAAAATGTAGCGAAAAATATTTATAGAATAGCTACTTCAAGTAGAATTGTAATAATAAAAATTATTACAAGGTGTTCAACCGAACTAACAAAAGAGAAGTTGAACACCACATGCCCAGAGGCAAGATTAATATTAACTTTGATGATATTTAAAAGTTGCCTTGTCTTGCCTCTTGGGAAAAAAATAGGAGATGAAATAAATGAAAACAAGAAGAATCATTGCCATGGCTATCGTCATGATGGTACTTTTGGCGGTGTCAACAGTACCCGCAATGGCGTGCCCGTGTGAAGAAGGAGACATAGTTGTTGGAAATCCGGGTGTAGGAGATCCGATAGAACTAACAGCTGTGGAAAAGAGCAAAGTCGTTGGTATCGCTCTGAAAAATAGCCAAGTCAAGAAATTACAAAAACAATTGATCTACGAAGGATTCACACAGAAAGATCCTGAAGCATTCACTATACCAGTAGAAGAAGAAGATGGGTTAAAAACTGAAGTCCTAGTTGTGGCAATACCATTCCAGGAGGACAAATCTGAAAATGGTAAGACTATAGCATATGTCCACAATTCACAGACAGGGGAAAGTATATCTGTGTTAGTAGATAAACCTATAACAATAAAAGGATTCACTGATTGCTCGATTTCTTTAGCCGTATGTCTAGTTATTGCTGTTGGTTGCTCAATACCTTGTGCCGCATGTTGTACCCGGATCCATTTGAGCTAGCTGAGATTAAAGCTTGTTTGATATGTATAGGGAGTATGGGTGTTGCTTGCAGAGTGGCTTATTGTGAATGCTCGGAATGGGCCTGTGACGAAGGAATTCAAGAGGCTTGTGACAATTGTGATGATTAAGGGTGATTAAATGAGAAGAATGATAAAGAGAGGGTCAAAGACCTCTCTGTTTTTATTTTTTGGTTCTATAATTGGTATTTTAGGTGGGGTTGTAGTGACTATAGTTGGCTCAATAGAAAGTTTTAACTCAGTACTGTTTGGATTTGGACTACTTTTTTTCACATTTTCCGTTTCTGAGGTTGAGAAAAAATCATTTGAAGTGTTATCAGTTTGTAGTGCAGTTTTTATGATCGCTGCAATTTTTTGGACCAGTTATTTCTACTTCATAAGTGGTAAAATAATAACGGCAAAGCAGTTTGCTTTAGTTGGCATACTTATATTGGTTTTGACTTTACACTCAATTTTCAAATGGAGAAGTCCAGCGTGACTAACAATGCAAAAATAAGATGCGCAACGATGGTTGTATTGATTGTAATCCTATCGTTACTTGGAGTTGGTTGCATTAGAGATGCGCAAACTGATTATATTCTAAAATATGACTTTGAGGTGGGGGATAGATTTGTTTATAATATT
>JAIOQW010000139.1 GCA_021108405.1 Methanosarcinales archaeon | reverse complement strand
TGAAAGGATGTTTCGTTCAGCAATGGGTAAATTATTATTTGTGAGTTGCCTTATGTTCTCAGTGACTGTAAAATTTCCAGATATTTGAAACCCGAAAGCTTTTTATATGTTGATGTTATATATATCTAACATGGAGTTAGGAATAAATAACCTCACATGGTTATGACCAAACGCGACCACAGCACAGGAGAATGAGAATAAATGAAAACCACAGATCGTAAATTCAGAATAGACAAAGATATACTGCGTTTTTCAGGTATTGCTGCGCTTTTAATACTTGTCGGCATCCTTATAATGAGTCTTCTTCCCGGTTCTGCCTATCACGGGATTGGTTTTGTCCTGATCATCATGGGGATTATTGCGATCATCATAGCCATCATTGCAGCAATAACACCTAAAGAAGATATGATACAGGATGAAAGGTCTGTGAGAGTCAACGAAAAGGCGGGTTATCATGCGTTCTGGATTCTCATTGGAACCGGGGCTTTTATTCAAGTAATAGCTATGTTTGGGAGATTAGATCTCAGCTATAAGAGTATTTCACCCGAAATTTTCATAGTTGGAATGCTTTCGTTTGTTATACTCAAATGGTATTACAATCGGAGAGGCGACATTGTGTGAATACCAGAATAAAGGAACTGCGGGCACGGCATAACCTGACGCAGAAGGAGCTTGCAAAGAAGGTAGGGGTCAGGCGGGAGACTATTGTGTTTCTCGAGAAGGGGAAGTACAATCCGTCGCTCAAACTGGCTCATGATGTTGCAAAGGTTCTGGAGACGACGATTGAGGAGTTGTTCATCTTTGATGAGGATTGATCATCGTATTACCTGAAAATCTTGACTTTTTTCGTAAATTATATAAATCACCAAAAAAATCAGTTGATGATGTGCTACAACTTGTAGGAATGATGGAGCACAAAAGGGGCAAAATAAAACACTTCTCCAAAGGTATGAAACAGAAGATAATGATTGCAAGAGCATTAATAAATGATCCTGGGATATTGTTCCTGGATGAGCCGACCAGTGGATTAGATCCACATTCGGCAAGAGATTTACGGAAAGTATTTCTCAGGCTTAGGGAGCAAGGTAAAACAATTCTTTTAACCACGCATAATATGGAAGAAGCTGATATTTTATGCGATTGTTTGGCTTTCATACATAATGGACGTATCATTGCTCAAAATACGCCAAAAAATCTTAAAAAGAAATATGGCGAAGATGTTGTAAGAAATTGAAACAATATCTTATTTCGTTCCCAGTACGTATATGCTGAATGGTATCAAGGACGCGATGTTTAATAATAAGGGAATACAGGATGTACACCTCGATTTACTGGTTCTTATTATATTTAATGTGATGGTGTATATTTTGACGATATATGTATTACAAAAGAGGAAAGTTAATTTGAGTTAGCATCATTTTGGCATAATCTCACCTGCTGAGAATCCCATACAAGAATAAAAAACCCGGAATAGGGTATTATGGATTGAACAGATGAAGATGAGTATTCTGGTCGTTTCTGGTTTTGCTATGAAAGAAGAAATACGCTATCCTCGACCATTTCTGCTTAAGTTCATGTAGTTGAAGGAGTGTATACTCAAGGTAATCTCCTTCATGAAATTTTAATTTTAGCCAATCTGTTTACATAATCAAAAAATTAATTATAAAAGTAAGTGGAAAACTCTGAAAGAAATCCAAAACCTGTTGAAATATCGTAATACTTTGAATTATTATAGTGGGATTTGGTAATATCACGTAAGACTTAAATATTAATAAATTGATGAACTAATCAAAGGCTCAGCAAAAATAAACTAGTCTCTAGCTGAACCTCAAACACCCGGAAGTCATAATCAAGTTGTGCCTTATGGTTATACTTTGGTCGTGCCTACAGGTAAGATAGAACACAAACCAAAGGAGGCAAAACGACATGAAAAAAATACTAAAAATATCATTGGCTGTATCCGCTTCAAATCTTATGGAAAACTAAATTTTTTTATTTTTAATGCTCAC
>JAIOQW010000186.1 GCA_021108405.1 Methanosarcinales archaeon | reverse complement strand
AATACTGTACGATGTAATGAACCTAATTTGACAAATAGACTTACCTATGTATTGAGCCTTACCAGTTATTTGCTGTAGAAATTAGATTAAATTCAGTTTTCACGGTTTTTAAACCCCTTGTAAGAACGCTTGTTATACCTTTATTTTCCTTAATATCACCGAACACAGGTTCTACGATTTCTTTTCTTAATTTGAATATTTCTTTTGCCCTAGAAGTTTGCATTTTTTCATTCATTACTTTTCGTTCTTTTTCATAAGGATACATCTTAACAATACGTGTACCGTCTTTTGTTTTAGTACAATATTTCTGTTTTAAACACTTTTTACAAGCCACTCCTCTATATTTCCTAATTTTTTTATTTTTTAATTTATCATAATGTTCTTTGAAAAATATCAATGATTTTTTTTCAGGACATATGTATTCATCTTTTTGTTCATTGTATGTGAAATTACTTTTATCATAAGGGTTTTTAATTTTTTTAATTTGATTTGGTATATATCCGTCAATTTCCTTATCGTTTAAAAATTTTATATTATAACTTTCATAGTAACTTTTATCAAAGCTCCACTTTATTGGTTTTGGTAATTCATCAAGATTTTGCTCTGTCTGGTTAACCATTGGCTGTAATTGATAGGTATCTGATGCAGAATCACATACATCATTTGCCAAAATAAATCCATTACATTCTGTAGTGATTTGAACATTATAAGAAAGCTCTATTCTTCCCTTTTTTGATTTCATAAACCTGCTTTCCAGATCGGTCATACTTATTTTCAATAAGTCGTTCTTTTCTATTTCATGCTGTGCTTTTTCAAATTTATTTTCTAAATTTATCTTGAATATTTCACCTTTTTCTTTCAATTCATTAATATAATGCATGACAGCACTTTTAACTCGCTTTTTACTTGATCCTGGAAGTTGATCACTACCTCTTATTTCTTTAAAAAAATCATCTTCAAGTGAGTCTTGCTCGGCCCATTTATCTAATTCATTATCAATAAAATTAATCAGAAATTTAAGCTCTTCTTTTGTAAATATACGTTTACTTGATGCATTTGCTTTTATTATTGTTCCATCTGTTGAGAAATGAGATAAATCTAGCATTCCTTCTTTTTTAGCTAAATATACTGTATGCTTAAATACCATTTTTATTAAATCGGGATTATTTTTTCGAAAATCGCTTATAGTCCTGAAATTAGGAGTTATTTTTTCGGCGAGATACATATATACTACATTTTCCCTTGCATTTCGTGCAAGTCTTCGAGAAGAACGTACTCTATCAAGAACTCCCATTACAAGTATTTTGATAATAATTCTGGGATGATATGTTGGATGACCTGCACCAGAATATTTTATTTCAAATGTTGAATAATCTAATGAGTCAATTAAGTTTGCCACTAAATAACAAACATGATCTTCTGGTATTAATTCTTCGATGTTTGGAGGAAATAACCAGGTCTGGTTCTTAAATGATTTGATAAATGCCATGTCGATCTACCTCTTTTTCATTTTATTTATTGGTTCGACTGGACCAAGGTATCGTTTCTTGTGTTTTACTTTACCATTTATATCTCGATAATTTGTAACTTCATAACGGTATTTTCGTCCTTTGATTGTATAAATTTCTATATGTGACATCAAGTAAAGTTAAGGGCTACAACCATATAAATGTTTCTATTTTTTATTTAAGAATATAAAATAGTACAAAGAGATGTGAATTATTATTTATTAATAAATTAGCAAGATTATATTACTAATAGTAATTGTCGGACAGCCTGTTAAGTCCGGGGTATAGTGACTCAATACCACATCTATGTGCAGAAGAAGATTGAGCATGGGGTGAAAGATACCAGGGACAAGCGCGACGTAATCCGTGATCACATAGATGACCACGTCAAAAATAAGGAAAGAGATATATATGATCACAATATATATCATCGCATTCATCTCCCGTTCCCGTTTAAGGGTCTACATCAACGGAATGAAAAGGAGGAAAAGATATTGGCTGAT
>JAIOQW010000079.1 GCA_021108405.1 Methanosarcinales archaeon | reverse complement strand
TCATCCTTTGCCTCCTCAACCGCATCAACATTACTTACACACTGATCAGTAATACCAGACGCCAGCACATCCACCTCCCCCGCAATAACAGCATGTACTTCCTCCCTTGCCACTTCCTGCATATACCCCGTAATTTGCTCGCTAAGCTCCAGGCTGGCATCTTCAATAAATGCCGGATCATCCTTCAACTCAGCCAGTACCTCATCCATAATAATGTCGCTGATACCTGGATTGTCACCCGGATTATCACCTGGCACCACACTGTCCATCTGCTGGTTAACAGCAGCCTGCGCCTTCACGATAGTCTTTTCAATAGTCATCTTGACAATCGTCTCTACTGCCTCATCCACAGTCTTGTTTATTGCTTCATTGATATGTCCGGCGATCAGCTCTTCAGTCTCTTCCCTTGGCACCTCATTAGCGCTCCCAAGGCAATCACCAATAGCATCCAGCTCTACACTGATAAGCTCCTCAACATAATACCTGGTAAATTCAGTACGATACGGCATAGCGATCCAGCAACTTTCCACATATGCAGTATCAGGCACCGCCGGCCCCATATGCGTTTCACCCCCGATAGGCACATCCCGAAACGGGCGCCATACGACAGAGACATTGTAACTATATCTGTCACCTATTTGCATATCAAGGTAATCACGCATCTGTACATCCAGGTTTTTCCTGTATTCATCGGTCAGCAGGTTCAGCCTTACCGACTTGTCAGCATGGTATATATTAAACTGGGACGCTACCGACTCGCTCGCAAGGTCTGCAAATATCTTGTGCTCTATCTCCCGTCCCGCTACCAGTTTCTTACCAGTCTTGTAGAAACCCGAATCATTAGCACCGGGGCCAAAGGTCCCAATGACCAGATTATCCATCTGGGTGCCTGCCACAGCATAGGAAAAATCATCCACCCTTCCATTTTGCAGGGACCCCAGCACCTGTGAATTGTGCTCTGTTACACAGATGTCATGCAATGCTATTAACTGGATATTGGTCACCATTGCAGGTAACAGCAGCACCGCACTGACTGACACCAGCATAAGGAATAGCAAAACATCAAAGGTACTGGAAAAACCCCTGGTATCTTTTATTTTTTTCATACTATTTCTCCCATATCTTTACCGTCAGTGTACCTGGCATTTCTTCGACCTCGTTCAACCTGATGGTCACAGGAACGGATGCAGATATGCCAAGCTCTTCAGAAGTTCCCACGACCTTGCTGTAAGTTGGAGGTACTTCGATCTTAAATGAAAAATTATAACGTGCTGCGTACTTGCCCCTCAATTCGTTGATGTCCCCTGCATCCAGCGACTCAACCCTGGATGCATCTATCAGTTCAGGACAGCGCAGGACTGTTAGCAGCGGGTCATTCCCGAGCAGTTCTGCCAGGGATACCGCATCACCGTATTGCTGTGTAATTAATGTCTTCTCCTGGTATAATTGGTATGTTTGTGCAATAACCGCGATAAATATTACAAAACCAATGACTGCAAGGACCATGGCTACCATGTCGGAGTTGGGTTCAACTATGGCCCGCTCATCTTTGGTAAACAATGGTGACCCCCCCTTCTCTTAACCATAAGCACATCAGCAGCTACAAAACTTATGGGCAGCATATCAGTTTCTACTTCGTTATTGATTAACACACGGGTGTGAAATATCGTTATCATATATGATAATTGCTAAATAATATTAATATATTATTTTGAATATAATTCTCTAGTGTGGATCTGATTATATTATGCCTAATTGTCCACGTTAGGTAGGATAAATTAATTTTGACACTAGTGTCGCGTCAAGATCAAAGTGTCGGATTATAAGGTTTATTGATAGCATATTTGTATACATTATAGGGTTGACTAGACACTAGAGGCAAATAAGAAATTATAAATATGTTGCTTTGTACAACCTCCAAACAACATGATAAAAATGTGGAAATGTGAATCAGGCATAGTATTTTTTGTAATAATTGGTATGCTGTTTGTGATGATAGCACTAGCAGTATCC
>JAIOQW010000077.1 GCA_021108405.1 Methanosarcinales archaeon | reverse complement strand
GGTGATGGAAGAAAAAATGGCTTTGGGTTCTAAAGAGAAGTATGCACCGCTTCAATTGCACGGACAGGAGTTTACGGCTGGCACATGGGCTATGAGCAAGATGAATATGGTGATACATGACATGGAGGGGGTAATTGAAATTGGCGATACGTTGAAAAATCCCCGGTTTAGAGAGGGTGGTAAACTGAAAAAGTTTGGCCATGTGGTTGCCAATAACATCAAAAAATGGTCAATGCAATGGTTTTTATTCCTTAACTGATTACAAATGTCAAAATACCATACTTTTTGAAGTGGATACAGTTCGGATATATAATGGCAGACAAAAAGATTATTGCAATAAACGACATAAATGGATAGTATGAAAGTATTAAATCATAGAATTTTACTGAGAAAAGATGATGTTTGTATTGATCAGTTACACACCACGATTCATGTGTAAAAATTAATAAAGTCTTGATGAATAGATGTATGAATAATATCAGAAATATTGTGAAGAAAATCATATGATTTTTTATCGAAAAGTTGAGATGTTGATGAAAAAAGAATTAGAGGGAAAAAATGTTTGAACAGATTTTTAAAAACGTGGATGATATTCTTTGGAAAGATGCAGGTTGTGGCAGTGAATTAGATTATGGGTATTTTTGGGGAACGCACCCAAAAGGTAAAATAAGCGGGTCACTCTAAAGGCCCAAATGAAGGTGCGGAACTCATCCAGTGTCTGTTTTTCCCGTGGATCAAGTGAAAAATATGTGTCTCGTTCTTCATCTGTAAATTGAGGGAGTGCATACACCGTTTGCAATTCTTTTGGAGTTAAAATACTCAGCCGTTCTATAATTAATCAGGCAGAAGGGGCAAGGTAAAAAATTATTCGGATAATAGCAGAGGCTAAATCAGAACGTAATAAAGCATGAAATAATTCTTATTTTACCTTTTGGGTGCGTTCCCCAAAAATACCCAATTAGGTAAAATAAGCACTTGGATATTGTACAAAAAGACAATTAAAAAATACATATAATATCTATTTTCTACAATGTCCCTATGTGCGGATTAAGTCGATTGTTCCACATGATATAGGAATATACTTGTTTACAACTGCAAAGGTAAGATTAACTGAAATAAAATATATTTATACACATAGGCTTATAATAATAATATAGAAAGTTGACCTGTAGTTAGCGAAAATAATCGAAAAGAATTATACAGATTCTAAGGCATGTTGGGTACATTAAATTACTTCACAAAATAATTTGTTATAATTGATGCAAGGATCGTTAAAATAAATCCTATTAACGACTTAAGAGGATTTTTTATTATCCAAGCTATTAGATTTAGTATTTTATCTAAAAATGTTATATTTTTGATTGGTTCTATATCGGTTCCACCTTTATAAGGCATAAATTTAAGCTTACATTTCTCTATTTTATTTGCAGAACTTTTGATAATATCCTGAAGAGGTCCCTCAATATTTAAAGCTATATTATGTAATTCAATTTGGCAGTTTTCTAGTGATCTTTTAGTATTGTGCATAGTAAATTTTTTATATTTTTCAAGATTATCTATACATGAAATAAGTTTCCTAAGTGACCTAATAAAAAATTCACCTTTTTCACGTCCTTCAAATATTATTTCGAGAGCAGATAGTTGTTCATTCCATTCCTTGATTTTAACTTCAAGTGTTGATACTACTTGTTGATGTGTAATTGCAAGTATGTAGTCGAGTACACTGCTCAGTATTGACATGCAATTTGAACATGCGACACACTGCGGGTTCTTTTCTAATGAATATTCAGATGCATTCTTGTAGTATTCAGATGCATTCTTTATACCATCAATCATTCTTGTAAATTCTGCAATATCATAGTCATAGCGTTGGGGATGTCGCATACGTAATCGGATTTTTTCCCACCAAAAAGCTTCAAGTTTTCTGATTTCAGATTGTCCCTTTAGAGTGTAGCCTTCAGTTAAATAAAGTTGTTTTTGTTTTTTTTCAGCATACATACTTCCTGACTTTGAAAGATCCCAAAAAACAAGCCCATCCACTATCGTTTTTTGTTGCC
>JAIOQW010000178.1 GCA_021108405.1 Methanosarcinales archaeon | reverse complement strand
TTGAAACAGGAAATCGTGTGGCAGAAGCAAAAATCAACTGATGAGCAATTGGAGTAAACCGCTTATTTTACCTTTTGGGCGTTGCCCAAAAATACCCAACTAGCAATTATTGAGAAGTGGTTTGTTACCACATCTCTAAAGTATAAATGAAAATGAATTACCTGGCCGAACCAGGTAAGACATCAGACCGAGCCAATGAGTGGTGCAATTTTCTCTCCGATTTTAGAAAATAATTGTAAATACTCAAGACTCTTCGATTGTTTTCCTAGAACATAAGTATATATAATCGTGATTACATTTATATTTTTTGTTTGTTTTGCCCGGATAGCCAAGCCAGGCCTAAGGCGTCAGACTTAAGATCTGATCGTTTTCCTAGAACACCCTGGGTTCAAATCCCAGTCCGGGCGCATTTTACATTATCCAGTTAATCCGGATGCCTAGATAAATTGTTTAATTAGCGACAGTTACTCTGGCTGAATTATTATAAAATCCATCTGGAATAAACAAACCACCAAATAATTTACTTGGATAATCAGGACTATAATCTGGATAGGTGGCAGAAGATAATAATAATCCAGTCGAACTTAAAGCATAAATCAAATTGCACAATGTGGCCTTATTAATTTCTGATAAATTGTGCTTCACTAAATTATAATCTCTCCACCAAAAAAGGCTACGATCTTCTATTTCTTTATTGCCTAATGCTTCCATTGGTTTAAATTTATAGTCCATTGGAATAAAAGTTAATTCTTCTTCTGAATATATACGTATGTTTTCATTTTGTTTCCAATTATTCATATTACTTTTATTATCCTTGCTTATCTCTTTTGCTAAACGTTCAAACAAGTTACAAGACAAAAAAATCAGATTATAAATTTCAATACCAAAAGTACCAAAATTTTCTTTATCAAATTGAATAACCAATCCGAGATCATTAGTTTTATTCTCCAATGAAAGATATATTTTAATCATGTCTAAATATTTAGTCAATATTTCACCCCAAAATTCACTCTTAATATTTCATTATTGTTTATGATATATATAACAACTCGTCCAATTTACTTTGACTGTGTTCTTTTTTTTACGGATTATCTGGAATTTGGGTATTTTTGGGAAACGCACCCAAAAGGTAAAATAAGAATTCTTTAATTTCTTCTTGTTGCAAGTCTTCCGATGCAGAGATGTATTAATTGCCCGGTATTAGGAACGAAAGTTTGTTGAAGTGACCAGCATAGTTCATCAACCGGGATGCGGTCTATGTCTCTCAACAGATAAAAGTTCAGAGTCAAAACAGAACTGAAACAATATATATAGAGTGAATGTACCCGGTTTCTCGCCAGCTGCATCATTTTTTATAACGCTTTCATTCTTTCCGTTCTTCTAACACAAGCAGAAAAGCTTGAAGAAGCTGAGGTGATTAAAGGTATTTCTCCGATTGCCTAGTGACATGTGAATTTGCTTGACAGGTTTGAATTTCATTGGCAGAAACCGAAAGTAACCGAAGATGTGCTAGCTTAAAAATTCATGCTTTACCTTTTCGGGTGGTTGCTCAAAAATACCAAATATGAAAGAGTTATTAATGATGTGAATCTTTCTAAAAAAATGGCTATATTTCCTTAAGGAGACGAAAGCCGAGGTTGGACCTATATTCGTCGGCGTCTCGCTTGTAGCGATTCGCTGAGCGGCATTGCGTAGTGCTGTCAGACCAGGCACCGCACCGAATGACCCGGTCGGAGCTATCTCCACTTTCCCATGCGTTTCCATTGATTGGCGCACCATCATAGCTGTCATGATACTTGTCCTGCACCCATTCCAAGACATTGCCATGCATGTCATATAGCCCCCAAGCATTGGGTGACTTCAGGCCAACTGGATGCGTATTATCGCCTGAGTTTTCACCATACCACACATAATCACCGAGTCTTGAATTGTCACTACCAAATGAATATATTGTGGTAGTGCCAGCCCGACAGGCATATTCCCATTCTGCCTCAGATGGCAGACGGTATCTGTCCATATCTGGTAAGGCTCAACACATCGCTTACATTTTTTCAAGTGCTCGATAGGCTCAACAC
>JAIOQW010000293.1 GCA_021108405.1 Methanosarcinales archaeon | reverse complement strand
AAAATCAATTGCCCGATTTATTCTGCAAAGAATATCATCTTCAGGTATTAGATTTTTATACACGGATGGACCGTGAATAAAAGTAGTTTGTCTGTCTTTTGGGATTGAAAACATATTATCACATTAAAATCATAATTTTTATGTAATGTAAGTATACAATAAATATAAATGCTTCGATATGTAACGGTTTCTATGATTTTTTATAGTTTTTATTAACCACTGAATGAACTATGAACTGCGATTCATAGTTCACTTTTTGGTTACAATTTCGAGTCAATGTTTTCTTAGTCATGTGCAAGTACAACTAAAAAAATCACAAAAAAAAGACAGTTTATAAAAATGGTAGTTGTTCTGGACTTTTCCGACAATCTCTACTAATTTATCGTGCTATTTTAAGTATAAATAATTAGAATTGGTGTTACACCGCAAAGTATAAATAGGAGTATAAACGTGAAAAGATTAGAGGTCCAGCTCAATTTGTTTAGAATATAGCCGAACCTCAACAGCCCATAGGCATTAATAATACGCCTTATTCTTACTTAAGGTTTTTGTTGTGCCTTTGAGGTAAAAAGAAGATAAGAATATGAAACAAAGTAAAGGAAGGCAATTAGGCGCGCTGCTGGCTGTGATGCTGATAGTAAGCATAGCGTTTGTATCAACGGTGAGTGCAAAGGAAGATTTAATAACACCAAAAATTGTTACAAATACAGATACAAAAACTACTATTGTAACTGACAAAGAAACAATAAATTTAGTTAGTAATCAAGATAACACTGAAGCAAGACTGTCTTTGATCTCTGAAAATATTAAACAAGAATATAGAGTCAAAGTTGACAAAGTGGGCAAAGAGTATCTTGCAGAAATATATGATGAGAAGGGTACTTTATTAAATACAAAATCCTATTCAAAAAACCCATTGAAATCCCAAAAAGGTGAAGTACCAGTCATAATTAAAGGTATACTCTTAGATGCAGATGTTGACATTTATCCGGATAAATATTCATATAATGTAAGTGAAGAAGGGACTATCAACATCGAAGTAGATAATTTTGTATATGCTGATGGACTTACAAGCTACTTCTTGAAATTACCAAATAATGTTCAATATATTAATGTATACGATGGTAAACAGCCAAATTCTGTATGGAATCTTGAAACAAGTGATGATTTTGTATTTATTCCTAATTACGGAATAGTCTACGGACCTGCAACAGTCATTTATTGGTGGGACCTCCACATGTTTAATTACGATGAAAAAATTAAGGTAAAGGTAAAATATTTAAGCAGTGGTACCTATCAACTTTTTGCCTTTGATCACGTAATGGAAATAGCATTAGGATTCTCTGCATGGGATGACGATAGTTTCTCTGTAACTGTGTCATAACGGCTTAACCAATCTGGAGAAAAGTAGCAATGTTGAAAAAGAGAACGAAGGATGATATTATACCTTTATTTTTGATAGCATTGCTACTTATTTTATTTTCATATTTTTTTTATAAAGAACTTTTTTTTAGATACAGTGGTTTTTTTATGGCTATAAGTAATCTCATAGCTTCCATTTTTCTTGTTCTAATTATTTTTATATTTGTTGCATTTATTATAATGATTGTTAGACGGATTATAAAATATTTGAAATGAAAAGGTGATATAACTTTACTATTTTGTAACTATTCAGCTACCCCAAAGGCAGGATGACGATAACGAAAAGCCGTTTATTTTCACTTGTGCACATTCATTGTATATTTTTTTATACTGATTCTATTGTCATCGATTTCATCGAGATTCAACAAATATGTGTCATTAAATAATACAGGACTATTTATCCTACCGATAACGTTTATGCATGGCTGAATAGTTACACTATTTTTTTAATTAATCCCATCAAAGTCATTAAATTATGTTATTATTTTTGGTCGTGTCCCCGATTTACTGAACCGGAACTCTGAACGTTAATAATTCTTTCAATGTCCAGATATTATTTGTAAGTTTCTGAGCCATAGCTGGTGTCTTTTATGATCATCTTTTGTTCCCACGATTGACCGTTGATCGTAGTGATCTATGCAGCTTAACAAAAGAAGCAATGAAAATCTGCGAAGAGAGAATCAAAAGATTGGAAAAT
>JAIOQW010000026.1 GCA_021108405.1 Methanosarcinales archaeon | reverse complement strand
AGAACAAAATCCTCCCTCCGGTCGGATTTTCTTGAGTATATCAAGTTATACTTGATATACTATAAAAAAATGTCCGTATCGGAAGATGATGGGATTCTCTCTTATAGCATACCTTTATTCCTCAACTCTTGATAAAACCTTTTCTTTTCACTGAAGAGAGCTCCAATAGCAACGAAGCTCACCAGCAGATAAATTAAACACCCGATCCAAGGCAGTGATGTGAGAATAAGTAATACAAACAAACCGAGTACCATTTCCATCCAGGGCCTGGATTCTTTGCCCAACCGTGAGAATATTGCCTTACCCAGCCAGAGACCAAAGAACACCCTGGCACCATACATAAGGGCTAAAGACATAAACAGTAGCAAAAATCCCAGTGGAATCCCTATCACTGTGCACAATAACAGTATCGAGCCCAGAATCATAACTACAACCAGCACAAACCCGGCTATAATATTTATTAAAGATCTCTCGGAAATGGCATTGACCACAGCTTCACTTCGGTTTGGCAATAGAGTAATAAATAACAATCCGATTACCAGTAGGCTAAGGTACTTTATAAACCACCAGAGGATGGAAAAGGCCCCCATCCCATTTTCTTTGTCGACTGTTTTTTCATTGAAAGTTACATCTTTTTCTACAACATCAGATGGGATTGTCGCTTCATTTGGACCTGAATATGTAAGATTGCCGCTGATATGGGCGCCAGGAAGGACATTGAGATCTTCCAAATCCAGTTCCACATCTCCACCAACATTACCAGATAGTGTTACCTTATCAGATCCACCCATGATATTACCATCTACATCACCCATGAGTTCCATCTGACCGCAACCAAAGGCTACATCTCCTTTAATAATGGCATTATCAGATACAATGATATCACCTGCACCGACCATCAGGTCATCACCTATATATCCGTTCACTATCAATTTACCAGCGCCAACCCTCACATCATCTCCTACATGACCGTTTATGATCACCTCACTGCCGAATACCATTACATCGCCAGTAACATTGCCTGTTATGTCGACCCTTCCAGCGGTTATCATTACATCTCCTAGAACAGTGCCTTTAATAGCTACAGTGTCCCCAAAGATGCAGATGTCATCATCAATTATAGTATCTACATCTACAGTTTCTCCTTGTTCAAGGATTAAAAAAGCACTTACAGGATTGATCAAAATAAGAAATATTGCAAAGATTATTGCATATATGGAAATATGATGGTTCATTTTTATTCCTCCCAAATATACCTCAAATAACATTATAAGTAATAATATATATAGTTGCCGGAAAAAATCATTGACTTAAAATAAGTAATCAAATTAGAATATAATCTGGTGTTTCTAATTTAATAGTTTGATTATAATCGTACACTGTGAAAAAGGCGCTACGATCAGAAGATCGCTCCTATCGATTGGCTTGGCGATATTAAACCAATAATCTCTGCATATTTAGACAAAGAAATTGAAGATTCCCGTTGAAAAATAATCTGCTTAAATAATCATAGGGCACTATCCTAAAAACCAGTTATTTCAATAGAGGATTATTTTAATCGATAATTACATAGACACGGATTAACGTACTATTATACCTTTCGGTTTGAATAAGGAAATGCATTTTATAAGTATAAAATACACTAAATGTAAGGCAGGGACACAGCTCCTGGCTCCTCGGTCGATGAGAATAGGGCTCCGCCCACGGTTGTTGTGTTGGACAGCTACGATCTTACCGCTCACCTAAAATTCAAAATCCTCCTCACCTGGTATCGTCACCTCTGCCCTGCCTTAATGACATGAAAGTCAAGCAGGTAAAGGCTTTGCACGTGCCGACCAGCGGTTTTTTTGCGAAAAAACCGCCGGCCTGCCCGCACAAAACCAATACTCTGCTTGACTTTCTAACACTTACTTAAGGCGGGACAGGCGATAGGCGACGATATGCGATGAGAATTTTATTAGAATTTTTTATGTTCGCTTTATTAGCAAACTAACAATGTCTTTCTCAATGATGATACCGCTCTGGATTCATAAAATTTAAAAAAAGCTCCCACTAATGATGATTTGGTTTGAGTTATTCCCATTTAAAATAGGCTCTTCCTGTGTTTCAAGTTGTTAGTTCAAGATTAAATTGAGCAAAGAACCCA
>JAIOQW010000362.1 GCA_021108405.1 Methanosarcinales archaeon | reverse complement strand
AGATGTTGCATTGATATCCATTCAATTGTCCGTAGCACCCTGTGGACAAACCGGCCAGGCCGGCTCCGATGATGATTATATTTTTCTCAGTCACTTCTAACATCTCCTGTAATTGGATAGTGCCTGCAAAGCACTAACTTGTGATCTCGTAAACGCTCGAGTCGATTTTGCAATATCACAAATATCATCAGAATTTACTAATAATTTTCCTTTTTCAAATTCTTTTTCAGCCAAAACCAACATTTTATTTAGTTCTTGATCCGTTGTTTTAATCTCTTTTTTGGCTTTTTGAAGATACTCATTTGCCATATTTTTAACATAAGTGACAAATGATTTTGGATTTTCCCCAAGTTTAATTTCCCAAAAAGCATTTGTCTCCCCGTAAATAGAAATGGCAAAATCTGGAGACATTGGAGTAATTCCTCTTTCTATCGGACCTGCGCAACATGCGTATTTTCCTTCACTGGGTTTCATGGCCACAACTATTGCGTTTGATGAATGGCCAACAGATATTTCACCCCACTTACCGTATTTTTTATATTCTTTGGCGATTTTATTCCAACTACCATCAGGAAGTGTGCCTGATATTGAAAAAAGCGATTTCATAAATTCAAAATCAATCTTACCTATTGTTTGATTCATTTTTTCAAATGCAAATTTATTTCTTTTACAACTGTTGTTGAAGGCGCCCATCATTCCTTGAGTCATTAATTCACCAACGCTCACCCTTCCACTAAACCATTTCCAAATAAGTCCGAATGATTTTGTAAGTCCTGGTTGATCTGAATACCAGCCACCATTTTTGTCCCATTGCCATTTGTCTTTATCTTTTGCCATCCATTCCGACTTAATAACATCTGGATGAATAGGGCCATTGTTGGCGTACAGAAAATCGGTTTCCCCCATTAGTCCTGCTTCGCGCAGAGCAAAAGGTTCTTTTCGTCCTTCTAAAACATATCCATAATTATCATCAGCATAAAATCCTCCAACCGTTGCCTGATCACCATATCCAACATCACCTATTGGCCAGTTTTTTTCTATCTTTAACGCTTCCTTAGCCGTGTTTGCAAATCGTAAAATGTGCATAACAGAAGCTGCTCTTCTGATTCCATATCCCCAATTTTCTTCTGGCTCAAGAAATTTTGGCCCTCCTCCATGATGAACATAAGCAAGTCCTTTATCATTCATTGCCGGATGTCCAAAAAACCAACAGTCACCCACTGTTGGCAATGATCCTATGGCTGAAAATGGCGAATAAATATAGTTATTTCCATTTTTAGGAAAAGCAATAATCGTTACTTGATAACTCATAGAATGGTCTCCGCTAGAACCCGTTACTAATTTCCCATCTTTTGTGGCCTTTCCCCAGGCGGCATTTCCAGAACAAGCAAGTGGGGGTAATTCAGGCATACCTGATTCTGCATTTAAAGGATTTGTAGCGGGTTCTTTATGTCCAACCCAAAGATCTAGAACATCTTCATAAGACATTATTATTCCTGCATCTTTAGCACCTTGAACCCATCCTTTACAAAATTCTAAAATCTCGGGAGTATATTTTTTGTGTTGGTCTTCCCACTTTCTCATTACTTCTAAATCTGTTTTTGTGAAATCTTGATTTGCTTTTTGTTCCAAAATCCATTTGCCAAAAATCTGGACAATTTGTTTGGCATATTGCTGGCCCATTTCAAAGTCAGTACCATTCAAAATTACAATAGGTGTAATCTCTGGAACAAGAGGTACGCCATCTGCGAATTTAATTTCTGTGTTACCTGTAGTAATTTTCGATTTTGAAAAATCAAGTGTTTTTCGTGATTTATTAATTAATGCTTTTCTTAATTTTCCCACCTTTTTATTGGCATTTTTGAAGTTAGCAAAAGCCAGTTCCCATTCTTTTTTTGAATTATTATTATGGGCTTGGGTTGCATACCATCGTCCTTTATAATATTCTATCATTGCTTGATTGAACTCAGAAATCCGTTGATCACGAAGAGGATCGGTGAGATCCATTTTTCCAATTTCTATATTTGCAAGTGTGAGAATTGGAGAAATTTTATTTTTTGTGACCATTGCTTTAAAGGTATAATAATTCTTAAAGGAAAATTTAAGGAATTGCCATAGGTTTGGTTGAGTATCGGTTTCTTTCATTTTTTCACC
>JAIOQW010000148.1 GCA_021108405.1 Methanosarcinales archaeon | reverse complement strand
TATCTCTTCGAAAAGCCTCATTGAAACATCCAGGTTCACAGGTGTTACCATTTCCCCGGGCATCTTACCAATGAGATCATCAACAGGTTCATCTGGAAAGAACTGATAATGCTTTTCCACGTTCTCTGCGTTTAATCTTTTTTACCATGACCCATTGATCTGGAATAAATTAAAAAGTCTCAAAACTTTTGCACAAATCAGGTTTATAATGACATCTGTCAATTTTCAAAATCTGTGTTTAATCCACCGTGGGTGAAGTGGTGTAAGGGGTGTCGTGTCCCCCATGGCTGTTAAAATATATAATTCATGTTTAAACTGGAGGATCAACAGCCAGCCGTGTGATACTGCACCGCAAAGAACGCAAGGTGTACCTGTTCAGCTTTAAATATCCCTGCCATTCTGACTCCGGATTTGAACATTGAATAACTTCAATTTGCAGATAATAACATCAACCTGAGTTCGTTTCAGTTCGTATCAGTTCGTTGTTTTATAATAGTGTCATATGACATATGCCCTTCATAATCTGACACTTGAAGGTTGACTTGACACTAGCGAACTTGTGGAAAGGAATTGAGCAATGGCGTGTTACATTCTTAAGTGCGGCTTCAAAGCCGGTTCGAAAAGGCGAATGCAAGACTGTGGTTGGATTTTAAGGTAACGTCCAGTCGGCACCGGCATTTTCTGCTACTGTTGTGGTGTTATCTGTTGAGCCGTCGTTGATAACTAATACTTTTAGCTTAAGAGTGGCTGCATTGAATGCAAGGTCAAGTTACAGATTAGGGTTTGACTGTTGCCTTGTGTAGTTATTGTTATCCCGGATGTGCCTGTAAATCTTATCCAGCCCTGGTTTGTTATTGAGAAACTGATAGAAACGTGTCGGAAAATCATATATACAATTACGTGTAATGATATTTTAGGCTAAAAAATGCAGAAGATCAAGGCTAAGATTACAGGGGACCGGGTACATGATGTTGGCTATAGGGTCCTCCTCGTGAACAAAGCGCTATCACTTAGCGTGGATAATTTTAACACATTCAATACATACCTTGATGGTGTTCAGGCGGTCATTGTTGTCATTGAAGCAGGTGATGAGACAATAGAGGAGTTCAAAAGTTTTGTTGTTTCTGTCAGACCGGAAAAATCAATGGTGGATGAAGTATCTTTTGAGACATACAAGAATTCTGTTCTTAACCTCTGACTTCATCTCAAATTTTCTTTAATACGATTACTTTCACTCCGTTTAGATTAACTATATCACCTACACTACCAGTATAAAGCCAATAAGAAAAACAGGTGTTACTTTGCAGTACTATGACAACACTCTCCAGAGTGCCGGTTCAGTAAATCGGGGTTACGACCCGTTGGCTCTCCTCCCGTGAAACTGATCTTGTCCGTGTCTGGATACGGATATTTTTGGTATAAATCTATTTTTCAGCAAGTTTCTGCAGGATCTGGGTGAGTTGTTTGTTTTGTTCTTCCATGCGTTTGTTGTGTTCCCGCTGGTCATTTCTGAAATCATCAAAATTTAAATTTAGCGTATCAATCCCTGTTTTGATCTCTGGTAATGTGCTTACACTTTCTTCGATCTGTGGAAGTGTTTTTAGTAACTCAACGCCGCTATCAAGTTTTCTGCCAATATCAGCCAGTTCATCGGTTGCAAGTTTTAAAAATTTATTAGGAACATTCAGATCAAAATCTTCTGGGATTGGTATTTCAGTTTTTATAAACTGATCGATGCTGATGCCTTGCGGCGGTCGTGTCTGCACAGCATCAAAAAAAGTGTTTAATAATTCGACCTGACCTGCGCACAGCATTTTCACACTGCCGTTTTGATCATTGAATACATATCCTGTCACATGATATGAATTTGCTGTATTTTCAATAAATTTGCGAAATCCAATATCCTGCACATTACCGGTTAGCGAGACGTTGTAATATTTTCTATACATCTAAATCTTACTTAGGAAGCATTATATAAGAAACTATGGGTAGACTAGTTGTTATTGCCAGATACATTGAAGGGAATTTTTATGATGAAATAAGCGAGGCTCCTGTGATTTTTGTCCATGTAAGCAATATAAGCTTTTCTGGGATTAACACATCATATATAGAACGAATCAATCTTACTGTCCGAAACTCTCTAGCGAGATTTATACGCAAAGGAATGAATTATAG
>JAIOQW010000111.1 GCA_021108405.1 Methanosarcinales archaeon | reverse complement strand
AATTTACTGAGGTTGCTAGAGAATTTAATCATAGTGCAGGTGAAACAGTCACTTTTGAATGGATTGTGCAGCCAACAGATGAAGCCGCAGGATGGACTATTCCTTTAAATATTGTTTTAAAATTTTATGATAGAGATGAGAAGGAAGGTTATCCATTTTCATTCACAGCAGCCAACATCCTGGTCCATGATGAACACTACTCAGGCCCCGCCCCCACCCGCACCACCTCCGACCCCTCGTCTACGAACCAGCCGCCGTCCCAGGGGTCGCCCGGATTTTTGGGGGCGGGTGCGATGATGGGGATACTGCTGGCTGTCGTATACAGGGCCGGTAGGGCTTGATACTGCTGCCTTACAGCACTTATCTGACTGTTCGGCTTTGGTTCGGCAAATGTTAACCGCAGATTAACGCGGATAAAATACCGCAAATCTGCGTTCATCTGTGTTTATCTGTGGTTCGAATTCCCTTATAACCCATGAACATATCTATTGTGGACCTTGCCACAGACGAAATAGTAGCAAATGAAAGTATCGAAGTGGAGAACCTGATCCAAGCCAGGTATCCGCTCCTTGAATCCCTCACAATGGAATACGAGACCAGGCTAAACGGCTCCAATGCACTGATGACCGAGACCACCGCCTTTGCCATGGGATATACCTGGGCCAGGGGATACCACCAGTATTACAAACCCGGAGGTCCCAAAAATATCGTCGATAATGAACACCTCGCACTTACAGTGAACGGAGGAATACTGCTGGACCAGGGTTTTGTATTCAATTCAGTTGACCCTGAAAGTATTATCGAATATGGCATGGAGACAAAAAGGGTACTGGAAGGTAGAGACATTAGCATGAAAGACTTCGTATGCAATACCAAACTGGACAATGGCAGTTATATAGTCGATCCCAACGCCGATGCTGTCAATTCCACAGGAGACCCTGATAATGCGACTAAAGCAATGGAACTGGCTGCACAATTCGACTTCAATGCCACTCCCATAACTGATCTTCTCAACAACGATTCAATACCTGAAGGCTCATCCACCACAAAACAGATCAACAAGATCATCCCCCAGGTCTATAAAACCAGACTGGCAACCGGGGTTGCCAGGCAGACTAATGTGGAGATGGGAGCACATAAAGGACATAATTCAAGTCATAAGAAATATGGCTGGGGTGAGCCTGACAACATGAGGCGCTTAGAAGTACTGCCAAGGGATACATACGTGCCCGGAAACCTCTATGGCGAAGTATGGGAAGTAACATGGACACGCAAGCATGTATGGCGGCATTATTATGAAGTAAAATATTCATGCGAGAAGACCGAGACTTATCCATGTATGGATAATGGTACTCCCGCTACCTGTACCAGAACATACATGGGTACGTGCACCCGTACTGAATATTATGAGATGTCAACCAATGATACAAGGGTGGACAGGGTCGCGGTTACGTTAAAGGCTAAAGAGAACTCGAAGACCAGTATCAGTCTGGATTATGCAGATACTACCCTTTCAACAGTCAATGATGTGGTCAAGGCATTTACTTCGAAGGATGTGACATATTCATCCACCCATACTGATTCCGGATTAGAGGAAGCGTATGATAGTTATAAGAGCAAGATATTTGACCCGAACATGACGGCAAATATCAAGAATAAGGACTTAAACAGTGATAATTACAGACCAAAGACCTTTGATGTGACTGCACCGGGGTGGCTGAAGGGTGTGGCCCAGGATGCAGTAGATGAGATCAACCGGGAGATACGAGAGGATATCCACCTTGACCCTGATATTAATTATATGAACTATCCCAATCCTGCCGATTCTATGCGGGCTACTGCGAAAGACCTTACGAACAAGATCAAGGCGAACCAGACCAGGTATGTGGATAAGGACAGGTATCGTAGCGGTGGGAAGTATTCCAGTTGCAGTGCCAAAACCATCAGCCAGGTGCGTGAGTGGTATGTGGATGAAGTGCTGTACCAGGTAAATGAGCAGTACGGTGGTGCATCAGATAATATCAATAAAGAGATAGATTCCAATTTCGGTGAATCGGCAGACGGTGTGCGGGATGCAAATAATGCCGGTGCTAATCTGCTAAAGTCTGTGATGTGTTTTCCAATCGGGTTTACTATGAAGGCTGAGCATGTGAGGCCGGACGGGTCGCATTTCGAGAAGGATGAACTTGCCTACTGG
>JAIOQW010000157.1 GCA_021108405.1 Methanosarcinales archaeon | reverse complement strand
ACAAACACCCGAACAAACACCCGAACAAACACCCGAACAAACACCCGAACAAATACCTGAGCAAACATCAACTGAAAATGACACTAATATACCAGGTTTTAGTCTATTCGCAGCTTTATCGGTCTTATTGATCACAGTATGTCTAATACAAAAGAAAAAATGAAATGAATTGATCTTCAATTTTATTCAGGTACACCTCATATGCCTGTGAACTGGTACACAAAAGCCTGCAAATTCACAACACAGTATTTAAGCTGGCTGGTGGGCGATATTGAAAAATTTAGAAAGAAGAGTGAAGACTCACTTAGCCAGGAATTTATTGACAGCCTGAACTTTTGCGGTTTTGAGATAGAACCGTATGAACCCCAGCTACTGGCCATATCAGGTGCATTGATCTCATTTATTCTGCTTCTTATAATAGATGTATTTCTCTTTTCATTCACAGTATTCGGTTCCATGACAATAGCAGTTATCATCATAATAACTGTACTTATTCCCGTATCAGTTCTTTTTTATTGTAGTGAATATCCCAAGATCCAGGCAAAATTTATTAAAATACGCTCTCTTGGAGACATCCCTGAGATACTCTCATACATTGTCATGAGTATGAAACTGGTCTCTAATATGGAGTTGGCCATCTCCTTTGCTGCTGCGAACTCCAGCCGCCCCCTGGCCAGTGATCTGCGAAAACTCATCTGGGATATGCATGTGCGTGTATATTCCAGTATGGATGATGCATTGATCGCGTTTGCAAACCAGTGGGGGAGGAATAGCGAATATTTCAAAAGGGCGCTGCACCTGGTAAAAAGCAGTACCAATGAGCCAGATGAAGCACAGCGTGTTATTACACTGAATAAAAGCCTGGATATTGTACTGGAGGGCACACGCCAGATGATGGAAGGTTTTGCAGCCCGCCTGAAAACTCCTACTTATATTCTGTACAGTATCTTTATCCTCATCCCGCTGGCATTAGTTGCACTGCTCCCTGCTCTTACTATTGTCGGAGTACATATTGAGCCAATTATACTGATCCTGATCTATGACCTGATACTTCCGATTGTCACTTTTGCATATGCGCAGAATATTCTGCTTCAGCGTCCTGCTACTTTTCCTCCGCCCAGTATCCCTGATGAACATCCACGTCTGGCTAATATCAGATATAGAAAAAATCTGGTGATGGTAGTATCGCTGATCGTGGCTGTGTGTATCAGCGCATCAGGATTTATGTGGTTGTCACTGGGGAACCCCGGAGGTATCATAAGTACCAGTGCTATGGATGGATATATTTCGGTCTTATTTCCCTTTATCTGGGGCATTACTGCCTTTATCACAATATATACCCTGGGAGTCTATACACCATATAAGAACATCAGGGACGAGATCAAAGAAATAGAGCGCCAGTTTGCTGATGCCCTGTTCGTACTGGGGCGTCGTATCAGTGAAGGACGCTCTCCCGAATGGGCGTTTATGCAAACCGCCAGTACTATGAAAGGCAGCCTTATAGGTGAGACGTTTGAAGATGTAGCTAGGAATCTTTCAATACTCAGAACAACCCTGATCGGTGCTATTTTTGATAAAGAGTACGGAGCTTTCAGGAATATCTATTCAGAAAGAGTGCATACAACTATGCATCTCTTTACCAAGAGTGTGTATAAAAGCCATACAGCAGCAGGAATTGCCATTGTAAAACTGGCAGATCATTTGAAGGAATTGCAGGAAGTAGAGGAGAATATCAAGCGGTCGCTGTATGATGTTACTTCTACCATGCGCTCCACAGCTATCCTGTTCGCACCTTTGATAGGTGGTATCACCCTTGCCCTATCAGAGGTCATCCAGAAGATCCTTGGAAATATTGCACATGAAGCCAGTAAATTGCCTGACGATATAGGTATGGGGGCTATAATGGAAGATGTGGGCAGCGGGATGGAACAGAGTATTCCCCCTGATGTGTTCATGTTCAGTATAGGGTTCTATATGATCATACTTGTGGTTATTCTTGTCCGATTCGCAGGTGGGATTGAATATGGAGAGGATAAAGCCCAGTTCATGTATGACCTGGGGAGCATGCTACCTGTTTCAATATTAGTGTTCACACTTTCGGTTGTGGTAAGCAGGGTACTTTTTGCAGGTATTGTGTGAAGAGATTTCGGCAAGTATATATATAATATTATATTTTTCACAAAGGATAATTATGAATCGAAAAAACAAAAAAAACA
>JAIOQW010000151.1 GCA_021108405.1 Methanosarcinales archaeon | reverse complement strand
AAGGAGTCACAAAAATATAATGAATGTCATAGTATTTGAAGTTGTTTAATTTAATCTGGTGCAAGATTTATAATAGCCGAAACTCATGTATAATTAAAATATACATTATCATTAAATTCCGCATTTATAAATCTAGAATCATTGAAATTTACCCGATTGAAGTTTGTATTTCCATTAAATATAGCTTTATCAAATTGCGTATCACTTTTAAATGATGTACTACTAAAGTAAGTGTTCTTATTAAAAGTAGCATTAATAAATAAAACATCTCCTTGGAAATTCACATTATTGAATTTTACGTTAGAACCGAATTTCGCATTACTAAAATTAGCAATGCCACCATAATCAGTACCAATAAAGCTAACATCATTGTTAAAATTCACATCGACAAATCTTGAAGAATGGTAAAAATTCGAATGCCAAAATTTGGTATTACCGTTAAAACTAGCATTTTTGAAAGAGGCATAACCACTGATTTTAATATTTCTAAAATTGGCTTCACCACTAAAATATGCATTTTCAAAATATACTTTATTGAAATTTGCATAATTAAAGAAAGCATCACTATTAAACATAACATTATCAAAATTAGTAAATTGATTAAACATCGTATCATTGAAGCTAACATCAACACTAAAATTTGTATTCCAAAAACTGGTTTGTTTATTAAATACTACTCCATCAAAATCACTATGTCCTAAAAATGACACATTTAAAAAATCCAAAGTGTTTGTAAAATTGGTATTCGAAAAATAAACATTATTATTGAAAACTGAATCTTTAATGGTAATTTTATTATCAACACTCTCCAATTCATTTAAGTTTAAATCTTTCACAATAAGGACATTTTCAAGGTAAATGTCTTCTCCAGTGTTTATTTTATCTAAAATATCAGAAGCATTAACAGTTTTGAGATCTTGTGCCTGAGCCTCGATAAATAAAGTTGAAATTAAAAGTACAAATATTAATGTCCGATTAATAAATTTTTTTGATTCAAAATTTTTATTAAACATAGTAAAGTCGTGTCTCAGATAGAGTGATAATATTTGAATAGTTTAAATGTAATTCCATATTTAGAAGAAAATGAATATCTTCAGAACTTAATAAGATAATTCAGGATATAAATATCTCAAATAGCCTTATCAATGTCACTAATATCAAGCAGGAATATTCTACTCCTTCAGATGATTATGAAGGTTTTAATAAGATTGTTGGTGGTGGAGAAACTGATAAAAGACTGGATGATGCGCTATATTTATTTGAAAAACTCATTACTATCACCGAAAATGGTTTTAGTGACTTTAGTGACAAAGTAGATCACAGTAGAATAGAAATAACTTCTGAGATCCATTCCCTTGGAGATAACCTCAATACTCCCTTTGATAGAATAAAATCCTCGCTAACGCTCGGATTTTCTTGATTTCTCACAATTCCCCCTCATCCTGCAAGATGCGTACATAGAGGACATCACGGATGAAGAAGCCTGCCATGTTTCGTAACGCATCCAGGTGTGGCTTAACCGCAGTCAGCAGCCCTTTATGAAGCATTGCTCACAACACTCATAGTCGATTGAGTTCCTTTAATGTTGTCAAGTCTTCCTCATAATCTTCTACATTATAATGAACGGGAATTTCCCTGCTCGCTAACAAATGTTGGAACGTCCACACGGTCATGCCAGTCATCTCTCGAGCTTTACCAAAAGATAACCTATCATGTTGATACAGAGAAATTGCCAATTCTCGCTTCAAATCCTGGGGTGTCATCCGCGCAGCATGAACCACTTCACGCGGGATTTCAATAGATACTGTAGATGGCATTCTTTAACCTCCTACTGTTATATCATTTAATTATACCTATCTTTGAAATTAGCTACATTTAACCTACTACAATCAACACAACCATTCCCCACTCTTATATACAACCCCCCCATTCCAACAACCTCTCTCTCATCAAACACTCTTCTGCCTTCTTCACCGGATAATAAGGATCAACAGTCAGACAGTGCCCGCCTACACCCGCACCAGGATAGCAACCACTATATTTCCTCACATCCGGATCATTGAAGTAAAAAATAATTGAAAGTCACTGTGTAGACAGAGGTTGCCGGTATTTTTTTCTAAATAGTCTCATAAATTCAATTGTCTTTATTAACCCCTCTTTAAATTCATATTTAAAAATCACCCTGATATGGCATTATGATGTTGGATATGAGCTATATTGTCCTGTTCATACCTGTTATTAATGCGATCTTATTGATCAGTTAGCCCCCACCTTAAG
>JAIOQW010000052.1 GCA_021108405.1 Methanosarcinales archaeon | reverse complement strand
CCGTAGGAGGTGAGTGTATCTGTGTTACCTGCACGCCCCTTAGGCGTTGCAGGCATTCAACTCCGCAGGAGTTGAATGTATCCGTGTCTATGTAATTATCGATTTTAACTGTATATATTTTATAAAAATATATCTCAAGTAAATGCGAACGAAGTGAGCATTTTCTTGTAATCCTCTATTGATATAACTGGTTTTTAGGATAGTGCCGTTATTGCATATATTATAAAAAAGTTCTCAAATAGGTGCATACTTTTCCTTGCCTACCCAATTTCCATACGCTGCACAATATTGCCTACAATATCTTCTGCATCAAATGTAAGTACTCCATTTTTTTTGCAATATTCAAGACACGACTTAGAAAAACCGGTCTTTGAAAAAACAGCAAAATATTCATTCCGCCTGCCAGTTCTCCAGTCTACAATACTGGCTTTCTTACGTAATTCTTCGACTATCGTAATATCAACTACTTCAGACCTCCATTTACATTCGGCAAATAAGATTTCATTCGTTTTTGAGTTTAGCGCTACAATATCGATCTCATCTCCTTTTCTATTCCACCATGTACCAATTCTATCAAATTCAAAGGGCAGTTTATCATGGCTGTTCAATTTAATTAACAATTCCCTGCAAATTCCCTCATAGTTCTTACCGACAAACGAATCGAACTCTACTTTGACCTTCTTTGAAATTTTATTAAAATTGCCAGATTCATAGTAGCTCATATTACGGAAAATAAACCTGAACCAGAACTTAAAATAATTATCATTCAACAAATACCGTCCTTTCTTGGATCTATTTGGTTTTGGTTCAGTCACAGGTACTTCACGATGCACCAAACCCATGATATTAATCAGACCATCAAGATATGCAGAAAGTGAAGTAACTTTGACATCAACAAAATCACTTATCTCACTTTTTGAAGATTTACCAAGGGCAATAGCACTTAAGATTGAATAATATGTTCTGTGTTCCCTGCCGAAAGCTTCTATCATTGTATTACGTACCTCATTTTCAAGTGGAGCAAATCTTTTGAGGATCAGTTTATCTATAGCATCATCGATACATTTCACATCATAGTACTCAAATAATGTATAATAATGTATCATACCGCCAAACAGAGCATACAATTCTATTTTATCAATTGGGTCTGTAATACCCAGATCATCCAGAACATGATATATAGTTCCCTGGTCAAAAGGTTCGATAAACAGGATGTTTTGAGCTCGTTTAAACAGAGGTGCTTTGTGATCTATAAATATGCGTTTCATCATTCCAACACTGGAACCGCTGATTATGAAAAATATCTGTGATCCGGTACTTGAAGTGTCCCAGTACTTTTGAATCTGGTTGATAACTGATGGATTGATATCTAAAAGCCGCTGGAATTCATCAATACAAACAATTATTTCCTGTTCCTGGCCAATATCAAAGATAAATTGTAATAATGTCTCCCATTTTTCGATAACAATGTAATCTTCCATGCCAAAATAATCTTTCAATTGATCTGAAAATTCACGGATCAGTAATTTCTCTGATTTTTCATTGTCAATGAAGAAGTATACACCCTTCTCGTTTTTCAAGAAATTATTAATAATCTCGGTTTTCCCTACTCTTCTACGTCCGGTAAGTACAACCATCGATGGCATTGCATTCCTGAGCAGTCTGATCTCGTGTAATTCTTCTTTTCGATTATAGAATTTCATTAAAAACCTCTGGTTTGTATGAATGATTATTTTTATAATCATTATGTGAATAATCATTTATAAGATTTACTGAGATCTTGTTAAATATAAACACTCCCATTTGATCCATAGGTTAACCTATCTTGTCACCAAAACAGTATTGGTGGCACTAATGATAGAATAAATATCAAAAGAATATCTATCGACTTTTAACCGTCGAATACAAACAGGGTATTTTTGGGTCTATCTCCTCGTTCCAGACATTAAAAAAATATTAGTGTCAATATATATTTTAGTCATATTGACTATCACGAACCTTCTTTAAAAAATCTACGCTACTTAAGTTTTCAGGAATAATTCCTCTAAATTTTCCAACCATTTGCTGGGCTACATGCACACCTGGTTCTGGTTTAAGTTTCTTCAGAAATTCCATGAGATCATAAGCTTCCTGTATGTCAACAACCATTTTCAATCACTAAATAGATTATTTCATTTATATTAGATAAAGTAGTCTATTGGGATGAGAACTTTTAACTATGGCGTCATTCTAGTGTCGAGTCAACCATAAAATATCGCAAGATATATGATCTGACATGGTCCCA
>JAIOQW010000147.1 GCA_021108405.1 Methanosarcinales archaeon | reverse complement strand
GCAGAGGATTGCCCCCAAGATCCAGGATGTATGATTGATGAAGGTGGTGCATGTAATTCTTGTAGTTATCTACCTGAATTTGTTTGTTGTAATTTTAACCAAGATATTGATAGATCAACACTTGTAGGAGGCTCTGACCGCTTCATAAAAGGATATCTATTATGATTATTAATCCAAACGTTGAAATTGCCATCCAGAAGTACATTCAGAACTGTTTGAATAAATGGGAAACTTGCAGTATCGAAGATATCCTCCTGAATTATGATGGGTCTATTCAAACTAATGAGGCGGAATTAAGAAATACAATAATCAATGCACTGAAAACGGGCAATCTCAAGATTATTGATGACAAAACACCGTGGGACAAAACAATTGTTACATTATCAAAGCCTTTTCTGTTTACTTATACAAAAGATAACAATTTTGTTGTAATCTCAAAACCAAACTTAAGAGAATTGAGCTTTAAAAATATTGAAAAAAGAAATGGGCAAATTGATAGTGTAGACTGCTTCCGGAAAATAATAACTTCCGCTAAAGATGTTATTCGAATTTGTTCACCATTCATGCAAAAAAATGTATTGAATGACGATTCATTTCCTGAACTCCGACAACTTATTTTTGATGCATTAAAAAGAAACGTAGAAATAAGACTACTCTCAAGAGAATTATTCAAGGGTCGTGGAGAAGAGATTCAGTGGATTATAGATGTTGCTGATGATATTGGAAAAATTGATAATCTCAAAGTTGTAGACTATCATTTTTCATCAGAAAATGGAACTGTCTTATCCAGCACCCATGCAAAACTTCTAATTGCTGATTACAATATGGCATATGTAGGAAGTGCTGAATTGCGTAGGAATAGTCTTGTTGCGAATTTTGAAGTGGGCTGTCTAGTTAAAGGTTCTCAAGTCTTTGGAATATGTGAAGTTTTTGATTTTATGTTTTCCAATGGGAGAATCTGGAAATGAATCAAAAATACATCTCTTCAATCGAATACAAATGTACTTCAACAACTGGACTTGGAAAACAAGAGATAATCATAGACGAAAAAAAGGAAAATAGACTTTCTCCTATTTCTCTAAGTATTCTCGATTCTATATTATCTAAAAAAGTTAATATAATATTTTCACAAGGTCCTTTAAATTTATCTCCAATTATTTCATGTATTTTTGCTTTTCAAAAACAAAGAGATATCCTTATAGGATTCCCAAAAATACAATTTAAAGAGAGCTTTGAAAAAAATACAGAAATATATTTCTCTTTGATGTATAAAAAAATGATTAAATCAATGCCTTCTGCATCTTTTTATTTCTATAAAGATATGTTATGGTGTAAAGGATCTATTAATGAAAAAACAAATGAATTGAATAATATTGATGTTGCAACACGTCCTAAATATGGTGATAGAGGATTTAAAGAGCAATATGAGTCATACGTTAATAATAGATTAAAAGACAAGGCTTTTCAAATTATTCCTAAAATTGTTTCGATACCAATTGCTGATATAACTCCTTCATCAATGATGGGGGAAAAACCACTAAAATTTAAAAACGAAGATTACAAACTTAATAATTTCAACCCTGGACTTATTATTTATGAATCGATAAATGAGAGGAAATATAATTTTAATAATCTAACAAAACTGATACACAAATTTGAAACATCGGATATAAAACTTGTATTGCATTTTTCATGGCCGTATTTGAAAGGTTTATCTGCATTTTTAGAAAAAATTAAAGACCTTGATGAAATAAACATCGTTCACCTTGGAAAAAGATTTTGCATAGAATCGAAAAATAATTTTGAAAAACCACTCCCTAACATTATTCACTTATCTTTGGAAGGTATCTTATGGGATTCATACTACCCTGCTAACACTTCAATTGATTTTAAAATATTTCTACCAACATCTAGTATAAGTAATAATTTTTTATCTATAACAGATGTTGCATACTGTGATTGGCCATTTGATAGTAAAGTATGGGATATTCGACAGCACCTTAAATATAAAAATACTGACAAAATCGAACAAAACATATTAAAATTTCCTTCAATATTCGACAGCTTTCTTTCACCATCGGAAATAAAAAGACGCTGTAAAAAAAATGGAATGTGGATGACTCTCCCCATAAGTGATTCATTTTCAACCAAGTCAAATGAAAATAGCCATGCAATAGGTATTTTCAATGGTTTATGTTCTGATATAGAAAAATGTAGAGATATATCATACGAACTTAGAAATCTTTACACAACTTCAACAATTTCTAAAAAAACACTCTTTCAAACATTCAT
>JAIOQW010000076.1 GCA_021108405.1 Methanosarcinales archaeon | reverse complement strand
ATCCATGCCAGTGATAAATCAGGCAATAACGCCAGTGACCAAGTCCTTGTAACTATCAGGGACAACAGTTCCCCTGTGATAACCAAACCTGGGGATATGGACGTTGACATGAATGGGACAGCAAGTATTGAATGGACCATTACAGATATTGATCCTGATGCATATCATGTATATCGAGATAATGAGATAATTATAGATTCAACATCGTATAATAACACTCAGAAGATTACAGTTCCAATCGAAACTAACAAAACCGGTATTTTTACCTATACTATCCATGCCAGTGATAAATCAGGCAATAACGCCAGTGACGGAGTCAATGTAACTGTCAGGGATAACACTTCCCCAGTAATCTCCAGCCCTGATGATATGGAAGTTGAGCAAGATTGTGATACGGTAAATATCACATGGGCAATAACAGAGCCAAATCCGGGTATGTACCGCGTATTAAGAAATGGTCAAGAAGAATTAGTATCTTCAACAGAATATGGATGTGGTGATAATATCACAGTACCGATTGATACATCCTGCTTAGATACATATAACTATACAATTCTGGCAAACGATACCTCAAACAATATTGCCATTGATCTGGTGAATATTACTATTATTGATACAAAAAACCCGATAATAAACGTTACATCTGCTAATAAGATTAAAATCGGTACGGAAGGGAACATCACCTGGGTTATTAATGAAAAAAACCCTGATAAATACTGGATAGAAAAAAATGGAAAAGAAATAGTACCTCCCACTCGTTACCAAAGCGGTGTAGATATTAATGTTTCAATAGATTCTTCAAAATTAGGTGTCCTGCAATATAAAATCTATGCAAATGATACTTCCGGGAATAATGCATCGAATCAGGTAAATATTACTGTCCAGAAAACAGAACCACTTAAGATCCTAATCCCGTCTCGCAAAAATTCCGAAACTACCTCAATGAGTATCTGTATTCATGGAACTATAGAAGGGATCGGTCAAAACCCATTGTCAGTTGAAATTGTTAACGATAATGGTGATGAGGTAACGGCTGATCTTAATATTACTAATGGCTTTGCCGGTACATATTCAGGAACAATTCACCTGGATCATGGAACTAATAAAATTACCGTAACTGCAACCTATTCGAAAAATGAGTCAGATATTTTGGAAATAATAGCAACAAGAAGAAAAGAAAGAATCAGTAATAAAGGTGGAGGTGGTGGTGGAGGCACTGCCGGAGAAGATCATAATAATATTCAACTTACCAAGACGCAAAGAGAAGTTGTAGGCAAAGGTGATAAAGTCAGCTATTGTTTTGATACGGAAGGTAACTGTAACATTGTCATGCATATCAATTTTACAGGTATGATCAACTCAGGAACAATCCCTGCAAAGGTAGAGATGCTCTACAATACTTCTTCACTGGTAAATTATGCACCACTGAATGACGTATATAAGAACCTGAATATGTGGGTTGGAAAAAAAGGGTGGTCAAACCCCGGGAATATAGAAAACGCCACCATCACTTTCAAAGTCGACAAGTCCTGGATTGATGATAATAACATTCTTATTTCCAACATTATTATGAACCGATATTATGAAGGACACTGGCATCCGCTTACAACTTCTTTAATTGGTAGTGATGACGATTACTGTTATTTCACATCACAAACACAGGGATTCTCTTCCTTTGCAGTAACTACGAGACGGGAATATATGGGCAATCCCGGTGGAGAAGGTATTGCAGATAAACAGAAAACGGATGAGAAAGGATTATCTGTTAATCCACCAGTTGATGATAATTTATCTGGGATTAACACTTCTACTGATCAAAAGCAGGATAGTCCGGGTTTTAATCTGTCTGACGGATTGTTGAGTTTGCTGATATGTTTAGCAAGTATTATATACTGTAAAAAAAAATAGTTATTGATCGACACTAGCAAGTGGGAAAAGGACGTGCGTATATGGTAGTGAAAAACAAATTGAAATTAAATTTATTAATACTAATTACTTTAACTATATTGATCATATGTATACAACCGGTACTGGCAGAACCGTTAATTACTATTGATAATGTTAGCTCGCCAACCAATATTGATTTTCAGATCGTGAGCGGGACTATGAGCAGTGGTGCAACTGTATTTATATACTGCGAGTTTGCAACAGTAAGTATAGTGACCCAAGCAGATAATATCTGGTCTGCAAATATCTCTGGTATGAAAGAACCCGGACACCTGATCACAGCTGTTGCTATAGATAGTGTGCACATTAGGAATTCAACCACTGCCGCCATTATACTGGATACAACCCCACCTGAAATTGAAATTAAT
>JAIOQW010000223.1 GCA_021108405.1 Methanosarcinales archaeon | reverse complement strand
TACAACTTCAATGTATACCGGTAATGATAATATATCAAGGATTTCCTGGCTCGGACAGCCGTGTTGTGTTGTTGACAATAATAAAGAAAATATGCATATCGCCAGATTATTGATTGATGAAGATATGGATAGTGATCATTTAATTGGTGATGGAAGAATTCTTACTCTACCTGAAGGATTTGCCATCACTCCGTATAATTTCTTTGAAAATGATGATTGTCAGGTAGATTTTTTATTAACCCAAAATGGGAAAGAAAAGGATAGAAGAACTATAAAAGAAGATGAGCTGTATAAATATAATCTGGATATAAACAACAGCAATCAAATTGAAAATTACATCCTGAGATTCTATTTAGATACAATTTTCTGTGGGGGTATGTGTACAAATCCTGTTAAAATAAATTCAACTCGAATGATCTCTTCAAATGTACAGGTGATCAACAACAATGAATCATTTTCGTTTATATTGGATGGATCTAAGATATCCTGGCTTGGACAACCATATTATGTTATTGATCACGATTCTACTGGTTTGACTGCCGCAGAATTACTTATTGATGATAGTATAGACCATTGTTACGAATTGAAAAAGGGACATACTCTATTCTTGCCAGATGGATTTGCTATAACTGTACTGGAAACTCACCCACCTATTGCCGCATGTTTATCCACAAATAAAACATTCAATTATGGACATTTCTCATTTTTATTAACACAATACGGTAAAAAAATAGATAGCAGGACTGTTAATAGCTCTGAGTGTTATGAATATAGACTGGATCTTAATGGAAGTGGTAAGAATGATAACTGGGTTTTGAAGTTCAATGCAGGAGATATTTTTTCAGATGATTATATTTGGATAAATTCAATTAAATTAATCTCTCAGGACGTACTCAAGATTGAAAATATTAATGAAATGAATATTGTCCTGGAAGGTTATAAAACCAATATTGAAAATGATGGAATAACATTAACAGTTGTACGAGATAATAATAATAAAAATATTCAATTTTCCAGGGATGGAACTGTATCTTTTATGGAAAACTGGTTTACTGTCAGGGTTAATAGTGCTTCAGATGCAGTAGCAGTATCATCTGTAGTAATAATATCTGATACATATGAGCTGGTCGGGGCAATTGAATATCTATATTCAGGTTACGCTGATGTTAATCTTACCTCTAAAGATAATCCTGCTATTTTGTACTATGATCTGGAAAATGCACAGGGCCATGAAACACTTAATTTTAGTATAGACAATAACTATGATCCTCCTTATGTAGATGATCCATACAGGATCCCGGTAGATTCATTTGTGTATACCACCAGGATATATCCTACTCGAGATCATAATGACCTTAAGATCGCATGGCTGGGAGAACCCTATATGGTAATTGAACAAAATAGTTCAACAGTTATAATAAATAAATTCCTGATAGATGAATGTCGGGATGACTGTTATCAGTTGAGTATGGATAATCCCTTGAATCTGCCTTATGGGTTTAACCTCACAGCAAGTATTAATAATAGCAACATTGCATGGTTCTCATTGATCAAAGACGGTCTTGAAGTGTATAATACTACTGCAGGAGAAAGGGATTTATTCCAGTATAAAGAAGATTTGAATAGTAATGGCATTAATGATAACCTAGTACTAAGTTTCACTGTTGAAAGTGCTAATAAATCAAAAGGTAGTGTTATAATCAATAGTCTTGGGATGATCTCACCAGAATCTCTTATGATCAATGATGGAGATGTAGATATGCTGGCTGCCTATACGATTAATATTAACAATGCTAAAAGTGCGATCGAAGTCAGGTTAAATGAGGATTATATTCATAATGATATAATCCTAAAAGAAGACAAGCTCACTGGAATTCTAAATAATACATTTTTAATTAGAGTAAATGGTGCTGTGGAAGTTATAAAATTATTAAATATAGAAGATACTCAGCAGTATGAATATGAATTGATAAAACGGCGTGTAAATTCTATCAAGAAAAAAATGCCGGATATCATGAAGAATGATAAAAATAGAACTGATGAAACAACACCTGATGTTCCAACTGATGTTCCGGTTCCGGGTTTTGGTTTATTTATGTGTACAATGATACTGCTTATTGTTAGAAAAAAATTACGAAAAAATTAATAGGATTATAGTATGAATTTCAATATACTGACAATATCCACAAAACCCAGACCATTACTATATGCAGTCCTGCTGGCATTGCTAATATTTGAAAATACCGCAAATGCATGTGGAACATCTCCAAAAGAAGAATGGAATATGACCCATAAAGGGATTAATATGGATATAATTGACAG
>JAIOQW010000202.1 GCA_021108405.1 Methanosarcinales archaeon | reverse complement strand
TTATAAAGTAATAGAAGGTCCAAGTGAATTTACTAAAACTGCAAGACATCACGGCCATAATGCAGGTGAAACTGTTACATTTGAATGGATTATTTGTCCAACAGATGTTGCTGTAGGATGGACTATTCCACTTAATATCGATTTCAAATTTTTTGACAGAGATGAAAAAGAGGGATTTCCCATAGAATTCACAGCAGCTAATATCTGTGTATCTAATGAACAATACTCAGGTTCTGCGGCACATACTACTACTGATCCTTCATCTACCGGTGAGCATTCTTCAGAGGGTTCAACTGGATTCGGTGTTCTAACTGTATTGTTAAGTATAGTATTAATAGTGTTTTGGATGAGAAAGAAGTAAAGGAACATCTATAGTAATAGAACAGATTCCGATGATTGAGATAAAATCTACAAGCGAATACAACCTGAGCACTGACGGTGAATGCAGCATTAGTTTAAAACCCAGCAGAACCGAAGACACAAAGTATCGTTGTATCGGAGCCGTTGAGATACAATTTAGTATGCACGAGCCTAGTTACTCAGAAGATGAGACTCCAAGCCGCTCAACAATCAAACGTATCATCAAATGGATAATGGCGCCTCTTTTATCAGTGATTTAATACATTTAAGGCATTTCAGCCGTGTCGTGAGGTTGTGCTTCCATCTTCGGCGCCGAGCCCGTGTTTATCGCACTAAATAAGCCATGGATGAGCGATACAATAGAAGATTTCGATGGGGATTTTAGGGAGAAGTTGTGGGAACGAGAACAACGGACAGATTCGGAACACATTCTAAGAGAGGCGAAAACTTTCCTGATGCGGCACAATAATCACCAGGACCGGAAGTATCGAAAGACTGATTTGGAGGCTATACCGCACCGCAAACTTGCTGAGGATTTCGAGATCGGTGCGGATAGTCTGCCAATCACAGAGGAAAAAGTGCACTTTATCTGATGGGAGGAGGGAGAGGGAACAATCTGTGTGCTGGATGAGGATTTTGATGTCGGGGAATTGCTGGGTTATGAATATGTCCGGGCTACTGTTGATATGAAACTGGAATGATTGAAGGGATGCTATTGGGAGATGACGGGAGTAGAGGCGGGTTTTATTGAGATTTATGAGCATAAGATCGGTGAAAATGTAAAAAGATTCGAAGAGAAGTTCTGAATAAGAAAAGTGTAAACGATCTTATGGACTTTACCAGATATAAAATAAATAAAAGGGTTAATTTTATCAGCAGATAAACAAATCTAAATAAGTAAACCGAAAAAATTAATCTTTACACCAATTCATAATATTTGTAATGTGGGAGTTTATATTATGAGTGACTTTATCAATCAAGAAGAACGTGCTTATAGAGCTTGGGACATTTTAGTAAGTTGTGCAAGTCAAAATAAAAAAATTACCTATAAAGACATTGCTAGCTTTCTAAATTTGAAACATCATAGACCAGTAAGATATTTTTTAGATATTATACAAGATTATTGCCTAAATGAAAAACTTCCATCATTAACAATTTTGGTCGTTAATCAATCTGGTTTTCCGGGTCCAGGATTCATTGCATGGGATGTCAATAATTTTAATGAAGGCATTAAATTAGTATACGAATATAATTGGAAAAATATACCTAACCCTTTTGAATATGCCAAAACTGGTGATACACATACAAAATTTGTAAAAAAATTAATTTTAATTCCTGATAATTCTCAGGACGTTTATTCAAAAATAAAAGTTAGAGGAATAGCACAGCAGATTTTTCGAGAAGCACTTTTAGAAGTATACGATAAATCATGTGCTTTTTGTGGAATAACTTTTAAAGAGGCTCTGGAAGCAACTCATATTATCCCATGGTCTAAATGTAATTCCAAAGATCGACTCAATATAAATAATGGCCTTTTACTTTGTAGTTTACATCACAAATTATTTGATTCCGGATTATTAACCGTGACTTCTGATTATAAAATTAAATTTCTTAATGGTAAAGGCAAAATCAAGAATCTTACAAAATATAATACACTTTTCACTTTAGACTTACAGAATAAAAATATTCGTTTACCAAAAGATCGTATACATTGGCCAAAAATTGAATTTATCAAAGAACACAATAAAATGACATGATATATATTTTCACTTATATATTACATGCACCTAAGAATAGGGGGGTCAATTTTAAGTGGGAATTTTCACTAAAATTATATAAAAAATAATACAAGGACTATTTATGATGAAATATACCCCCGAATCTCTGAATAAAAAAACTACTGAAATTGAACAAAAATTGGATAATTCATTGAAAAAAATGAATTTAGATTTAGCTTTAATGGAAA
>JAIOQW010000231.1 GCA_021108405.1 Methanosarcinales archaeon | reverse complement strand
TATTTCATGCATGAGGATGATCCGGATGTATGATCAGATACTGGCAGTAGCGAAAGCTGAGTGGAGATGCCAGGTGAAAAGCTGGTTTTTCTGGATCGGACTGCTAATAATAATTAGTGTGCCTCTTGTCGTGGATCTTCCTTCTTCAGCAGCAGATATATTGACACCGAAATCGGCAGGCATATGTTATTCAATTGGTATAGTGATGATGAAGGAAACATTGCAGAAGGTATGGTACATCATTTCCAGACTGAGGATGCCTCTGCTATGGAAAATGTAATAAATGCCATATATGAATCAGAGGAGACCCTTTCAAATGATGACATCAAGAACATGCTAAAGATCCATTTTGACAGTACAGAAGTAGATACGCTCTTTAGCCAGTATTCGCAAGCAAAGAATGTAACTGATTCTTACAGTACCTATAGAAGAGTTAGTGCTGAAAGTGAGACTGGGGTATGAAAAATAGGATTTCTACAAAGCCCTTGTAGGACTACTAAAAATGAATGATGGGGGTGAAAGAATGTTAGGCTGGAAACAAGCGATATTGAGCTTTTTAATGCTGGCTGGCCTGATTGGCTGGCTTGGTCCCACTCTTTATGATATGAATCCGGCTGAAGACTTTGAGGTTGAACATTTGCTGCTATCCACCGGCCAGAACAGATGTATGCAGGCAACTTTGTATGTCCCCGAAGGAGAAGGTCAGTCCCCAGCTATTCTTTTTGGTGCAGGTTCTGGTGCAGACCCTGTACTGTATACCAATTGGGGTGAAATTTTTGCACGACATGGTTTTGTTGTACTCATGGTAGGTCCGGGTAATCAGAGATCTGATGGTGGCATGCCTGAATGGGAAATGATCAATGATAGGGAAACCCTGCTTGAAAACCAGGAAGAACAATTCTTGCTTTTGCTGGATTATCTGAAAGGCCTGCCTGAGGTGGATCCAAAGCGCATTATAGTTGGCGGTCATTCCGGGGGTGCGAACACTGCATACAGGCTGGCTTTTGAAAAAAGGGATGTAAGTGGAGTTATTGCTGTTGCAGGCAGATTTCCACCTGAGAATTCCCAGTTCCTTCAAAACAACCTTCTACTTGCAACAGGTTCCCATGATACCATTGTCACTCCTGATAAAATAAGGGAAGTGGGGCTCCAGCTGACTGGCAGGTATATGGAAGAGGGTGTTCTTTATGGAAGTTTTGATAACAACACAGCAAAAAAGATCTTAATCTCTGATGGCTCAGGACACCTTGGAGAATGCTTTGATGAAGATATTATCAAAGAATGTTTGAACTTTGCTCTTAGAAGTGTTGGAAAAAGTCAAACCAATGGCCTAATTAATGTTGTTTCCTTAAATTCCGTACTTTTTTGCCTTATGGCAGGTCTTTTATTTCTTATCTCTTTCATTGCTCTATCAAATGAATACGTTAAATTGAGATTACACGATAATAAGTTAAAAAACATTATGCCTGGAATTTATTTCATTCTTTTCTACCTCGTACTGTCAACCACAATCTCAAAACATTTGCGCTTCCTGGGACCGGTTGACTACAAAATTCAACAATATTTGATCATAGCAGCAATCACGATTGTTGTAGGAATTGCCCTGTCCAGGATCGCTGAAAATCCTGGATTAAGTAGAAGAATTTCTTTGATTTTAGACCTAATATTGATCGGCATATCTACTGCGTTATTTACTCTTATATACACTCAGTTTGTTCAATTCCAGCTGGTAACTCAAATGGTGCTCGGGATTGCAATCACCCTTTTGATTTTTCTTCCTTTATTGGCCATGTATAGCTCAGGAATGTCCTTTAAAAGACGCCTGATATTCAATATACTCTCTTTGATCTGGCTGGTACCAGCAATAACTCCGGTTTGATGAATAGTTAGTCACTATGCACTCACACAAGACATGCACAGCTTGAAAGGCCTCCACAGATCAGTCCAGTATACGGAGTTTTCTTTAAAAGAGAAAATAACTGGTCAAAAACCCTAATATTAAACTATAGATAATCATTTCAAACTGAAACTTCCAAAAAGCAGACTTTTTAAAAAAACGTTCTTTCATGTAGACGAATCCCTCAATATTGGAGGGAAATGGAACGGCACAGGCCAGATCCGTATAGACAAACATCAAGCCAGCCAAAAAAGCAAAGCGCAGACCAAACCCCATTTCCCCCAATGGAGCCAATACCGGGTATAAGACGACGGACATCAACAGACCCCGCAGTAGTTGAGATGGAATAAACCACTTCTGCACGTGTTTGCTTTCATCTTCAATCGACATGTCTCTTAGATAATCCATTAACCGACTCTTTCCTTCGTATATATCCTTA
>JAIOQW010000232.1 GCA_021108405.1 Methanosarcinales archaeon | reverse complement strand
CTGCATAGGGCACTAGCACACCCATAGTCTCGAGTTTACTTTCATCAACAGCACGCCCGACAGATGTAAAAATCTGTTTTATCCTGACCATATCCAGATCATGCACAGTTACATCGGGCATTGGTATCTGGTCATATGTAATGCCTCCCAGGGAGCGTTGCAACTCAGCCAATAGTTCCTCTCCAGCTCTTCGGTTTGTGGAACCTAGGCGTACATAAACACCTTTTTCGGGGCCCTCAGCCTTGAGATAAAATGGCCCTTTCCAGTGGGGGACCGTAACAATAAGCAATGGTTTGCTTTTATGTGAATAAACTTCGATTTCTGGCATTATTATGGGTCGGATATTATCTGCAATTGCGCTGGCAAGGCGTTCTTCCTCCTTGAGCACATCGCTAATCCCTGTTATTTTTCCGTCGTCGGATTGTCCAATGATGAGTGTGCCGCCTGCTGTGTTGGCAAAGGCAATGAGGGTTTTAAGAATTGGTTTTAGGGAGGATAGATCTCGTTTGAATTCAAGTGTTTTGCCTTCGGGTTTGGAGAGGAGTTTGTGGTAATTCATGATTTATTAACCTTTATGGGATTTGAGTCATAGAGCACATAGCTATAATACTTGATCTCATTCGTTATGACACTTTTACAAAATCCAGGTATATCCTTGTTCATCCCATGCCCTATTGGATTTTTCTTTATCTGACTCTAGTCCAACTATTAATTTCTTTATTTCAACAATTTCATGGGACATATAATCCAAATGCTTTTTGATTGCTCCGATACTTTCCAATAGTATCACCTGGTTAGATTTAAATTAATTTTAATAATTCTATTAACATGAAATGTTATAAAGATGTTCCAACTCCAATTATGAAGTGCACTCTTAAAAGTGGGTCGACTTTTGGTGGGAATTTTCAACAATTTTATAAAGATAGAAGTTATAATTATCTTCGCCAAAGAAAAATTTCAATCAAAAATTGTACACAACCAATTATTTCAGAGGAGATACGAAAATAAGAACCATGTATAAATATAAAGAAATGAAAACAGAACTTTTGATAACTGAGATGGTTTCTCTTTGTCTGGAAGTTCCACAGGAACTAGCTCAACAGATAGCATCAAGAGATGATGCTGTTTCTTATCTACGAGATATACTTAAAAATGAGAAATATTGGTGTCAAAATGGGCCTGGAAATGCCTGGGCACCAATTCATGCTATTCACATACTACCTCTAATAAAAACAAAAGATGCTCTTGAGCTTTTGCTTGATATAATAAGAGACGAGAGGGACGCTTTAGGCGAATTGATTACAGAGAGTACACCAACTTTGATTGCCGCCTTTGGTGAAAGTGCAATAGAACGATTGAAGGAATATATTCTCGATGAGACACTTGACATCTATATTCGAGGCTCTGTTGCCACAGCTTTATGTGTGATTGCTCATCAGTATCCTGATAGAAAAGATGACATAAAATCATTCCTTTCAAAACTTTTAGAGGATATCAGTGACCCGACACTTGCAGCATTTTTTATAGATAAATTGCTTTCATTTAAAGACCAGAACTTTCTACCTCAAATACATACAGCATTTGAAAAAGGAAGAATTAATACGGATGTAATAAGGCGAGATGATGTCGATTGGGTTTTCAATCTCCCAGAGGAGGAGCAAAGCTATAGCAAGTTTATGAAAAATCCGATAGAGCATTTTTCTAAGGAGAACATCAACTATATTAAAAAGATTTCTTATCCGGAGTCAAAAGTTCATACGAAAAATACCAGGACGAAAATTGGTCGTAATGATCCATGTCCATGTGGTTCAGGAAAAAAATACAAGAAATGTTGTATGATAAAGTGAGTGTACCGTGCAAAATTATAATACCCGGTTGGTGAGTATGAACTTTGCTCGGCACGTCCGTGACAAACAGCATGCCTGCTGCAATCGCCATCCTCTGGACATACTGCACCACGATTTCGGTCGTGTACTTCTGAACTACAAAATAGAAATTGCTGTAAAGCATAAGAAATTATCATAGCTTCAGTAAAAGAACAGATGATTCATATCATATACAATCAGCCGAATGATAGTTCATACGATGAAATCCTTAAGGAGTTGGCCTTCCACAAGATGATCGAACATGGATTTGCTGATTCTGAACAAGGTAAGACAATTTCCAATAAAGAGATGGAGCGTCGTATTCGTTCATGGTCGAATTGAACTGGACCCACAAAAACAGCAAAAATAATACACATACCCAATCTAATAACCTAACACTTATGGCATCCTTTGACGATTCAAAAAAACCAGTCGCATTCGACAAATTGATGGTGAATGACGCAGAAGAAAACCAGACCGATGTG
>JAIOQW010000134.1 GCA_021108405.1 Methanosarcinales archaeon | reverse complement strand
TCCTATTGATATTAATGATCCCTTACAACAATCTGTAATTCGTGTAAATATCGGCAGGATCGAAGTCAGGGCAGTTCAACCTCCCACACCACCACCTCAACCTCAAAGTAAACAATTTAAACCAATATTGTCCCTGGATGATTATTTAAGCCAACGAAACGGAGGCTGATCATGAGTAATGCTCTGGCAATTGCATCAGTAACTGCTGTATTAAAAGATCTACTTGATAATGCTGTGATCGATCATTCCCTCAGCACAGTAGTTGGCGACCGGGTTACTATCACTGCACTGCCTCCGGACCGCATCAGAGCAGGCGGGAATGAAATAGTACAACTTAATCTGTTTCTATATAATATAGCACCGAACCCTGGATGGCACAATGTCGGTCTGCCTTCTCGCAACAATGAAGGCCAACGGTTGACCAATCCACCGCTTGCTATTGATCTATATTACCTGCTGTCGGCATACGGCATAGAGGATTTTGATAATGAGATATTACTGGGTTATGCAATGCAGACGCTACATGAAATGCCTGTTCTGACCCGTGATGCGATCCGCAAGGCGCTTAAACCAGTCTCTCCTGTGGATGGGAGTAGCCTGCCTGAAGGAATGAAGGACCTGTCTGCATCTGATCTTGCCGAGCAGGTTGAGATGATCAAGATCACTCCCCACACGATCAGCACTGAGGAAATATCAAAATTATGGTCAGCATTCCAGGCGAATTACCGTCCATCGGTAGCATATCATGTATCGGTCGTGCTTATTGAAAGTAAATATCAAACCCGTTCGCCCCTGCCTGTACTCTCCCGCGGGCGTCCAGATATTAGTACAGGCCGTGATGAAGGTGTGATAACGCAGCCGGATCTACTACCGCCGTTTCCCACTATCCAGGACGTGAAACCACCTGATAAACAGCCTGCTATCCGTATGGGTGAACGTTTGATTATTAGCGGTCATCACCTGGATGGTGATCAGGCAGCAGTGCTCTTTACACATGTACGATCATCAAACACACTGGAACTCCCTGCATCTTCAGGTGCAACATCAACAGAGTTCCAGGTAGATATCCCGGACGATCCGGAATCACCAATTAACCCTGATAACTGGCAGGCTGGTATCTACAGTATAAGCGGAGTGATCAGGCGTACTGATCAGTCGGACAGAACCACTAATGAGCTCTCTATTGCATTGGCACCGTTTATCAAATCGATCACTTCTGATGTTACGGATGGAGTAGTAACCTTGAGTTTAACATGCAGTCCGAAAGTCTGGAAAAAACAACAAGTAAGTCTTGTAGTTGGTGATCGTACAATCAACGCCGAGACGATAACACAGGATAAGACTGATACTGTAACATTCAAATCAGCCGACCTACCCTCCGGAGCGCAGTGGGTACGGCTGCGTGTGGATGGCATCGAAAGTATATTGATCGATCGAAGTGGTCCGGTGCCGGTCTTTAATTCGTCGGATCAGGTGGTGATCCCATGACGGCATCAGTAGCATCAGAAATGGACTGGATTGAGGCTAACCAGCAATACCTGTCAGCAGCCTTAGCTGTTGTGCGAAGTGAGTTGAAAAGCCATGCACAGCGCTCTGAAAATACCCGGGAAGCTGATAAGCAGATCACTGCGGCACGCCAGGCCATGCAAGAGGCAAAATCTATAATCTCGTCACCTTTTCCACTGGATGTGCTGTGCACAACATTTGGCCTGTCACCGTTTGAGCTTGATATATTGTTGTTATGTGCAGGAATGGAGCTGGATTGTACCTTCCCGCAGGCATGTGCAGATGCACAGGGTGATCCATCGAGTGCTTACCCGACCTTCAGCCTGGCTCTTGTGGCTTTACCTGGTGCACACTGGAGTGCAATCACACCGGATGCGGCACTTCGACGCTGGCGGCTGATCGAGGTTGGGACAGGTAGTACGATGACTACAAGTATACTTCACATCGATGAGTATGTGCTGCACTATCTTGCAGGTATACAGCATCCTGATAAGCGACTTGCTGGAATGGTAGAGCCGCTGCGTATGCTGGAATATCCGGATCTGGTGCCGTCACACCAGGCGCTTGTGGAACGGATTGCTGGGATGTGGCAGCAGGTGGAGGCAATATCGAGTCTTCCTGTGGTGCAGTTATGCGGCGGTGAATCTGCAGGTAAAAGGGAGATTGCAGCAGCAGCCTGTGTTGCACTCGGATTGAATCTGAATATAATATCTGCAGGTTTTATTCCGGTTGTTCCTACTGAGCTTGATGCCCTGATCAGGTTATGCGAGCGTGAAGCAGCACTTGGCAAGAGCGCATTAATGGTAGACTGCGACGATGTGGATATGAATGATGCAACAAGGAGGATGGTGATCAATCAAATGATAGAGCGTACAAATGGTCCTCTTATTGTCACAACCC
>JAIOQW010000031.1 GCA_021108405.1 Methanosarcinales archaeon | reverse complement strand
TTTATTATCCATATGGATCGCAGTGCAGGTATTGCAGAAAAAAATCCTCTCTTAGGCGGATTTTAAGCAATATCTTTTGAAGTGTCTATCTGGATACCATCGCCTATCTTGAATTTGATCATCTCTGCGGTAGGTGACATACCTCTTAACTTAGGTATGGATAGTTTATTTATGATCTTATCTGCAGTCTTTTCGATATCCACATCAAATATAGCATCACATATATTGAAGATCTCGTTTTCTATCATATGGTCATGGGATTCTTTCATACCATAAAGGAATGTCAGGCCCCCTGTCTCTTTAGTAGTTTCATATATTACATTTAATAATCTTCTGATCACACCGTGGTTTACATTAAGATTTAAGAAAAAAGAAAAAGAATCAAATATAATATTGACCTCATGGTTTATTTCTTCTGAAAGGATATTATTAATATTGTATTCCGTAAACTCTATTATCTTGGCATCTACATATTCATTTCCTGTATTATCAATCATTTCTCCAAGTGGAGATAGATAATATGATCCGTAAACATCAACAAATTCAATGTCCAAAACATCGAAGTTCAGGTTTTGGATGTCATATTGAACATATTTTGGTCTTCTTTCCGTACAAAAATAATAAGTTTTACGAGATTGAGTAAACTGGTATAAGAATATCTCAGACATGGATTTAGTAGCTGCCGAAAGATAAATTACAGACCCTGCAGGCAGACCGCCTCCAAAATTCGTATCCAGTACGAATATCCCGCTGGACAGTAGTTTAGGTGATAGATGCGGTTGTGTAATTTTTGGTTCAATAAACGTCTTTGTTTCCGGTTCTTGTTTAAGGATTTCTTCACCATCTGACTCGATGACTTCTTCGAACTGCCCGGAACCGCCATTTAACAGGTCATCTACATCACTGTCATAGATTATGTTATCATGGTTATTAAGAACGTCATCTAATCTAGCCATCGTTTTTCACCTTTTGTAATAAGTATATTAGTATTAGTATATAAGGCTGTCGCCATCATCATAAGCATGATAATGATATGTTAATTTTTTGTGGTATATCAAGGCTGTCCGACAATAACTGATAGCGTATACACTTCAAATCAGAGGGTAAAAATAATAACACTATTTGCGTCTTAGTTCCTTTGCGCCTTTGCGTTAAAATAATGAAATACTAAAGAGCACAATCACTCTTAAGCTTAAAGAAATAGATCACTGTATTTAAAATTCATACTATTCCAATCGTGGATTATATAGTTCGATTTATTCACCACGTAGAACAAAATCCTCGCTAACGCTCGGATTTTCTTGAGTATATCAAGTTATACTTGATATACTAAAATAAAAAGATTATTATATTTTAAGTATAGCCTTATACACCAATAGAACAAAATCCTCGCTAACGCTCGATTTTCTTGACCGACATTCCAGAGGAATGGAGGATTAGAAGATTTGTAGAATCTTCGTCCGACATTCCTGTGGAATGGAGGATTAGAAAATGTGAACGGAGTGAACATTTTCGATTCAAGTTATACGTGATATACTATACCAAGTGTTTCAAATATGAATGACTATATCAAGGTCTCAGATATAACAGAGTATTTACGCTGTCCCCGTAAAGTTTATTATGCCTATCAAGAGCATGGACCGCTTCGGACAATTACTCCCCCTTATATTGCGGCCTTACTAATAAAAGAAATAGCATATGAATATGCAGAAGTGGTAATATCTGACGATAAAGTAAATAAACTGCATGAACTTCTGGATAGTGCCATTATCCGACTACCTGTTATCTATAGTGATGAAATTTTGGATATTGATCCTGAAATGATCCAAAAGGCAGCCACTGAAGTACAGAATTGCTTTGAGGGAATTAAGAATGGAATTCTAAACTCTATAGAATTATTTGGCATGCAATTATTACTTAACCTGATCCCTCCTCATGATCTCGAACCAGTGTTATATTCTTCAAAGTTCCACTTTTCAGGAAGTCCAGATAGAATACTTATGTTGGATAATATTGCCTCCCTTTCTATCATTCGCACCAGTACCGCTCCACAGACAGGGATCTGGAAAAATGACAGGATCAGGCTTACAGCCTTAGCCATACTGGTAGAAGAGGATAACGGCAGTACAGTTGATCAGGGCATGGTAGAATATGCAAGATATGGTATTATTCGTAAAGTGAAGATCAAGCGAACTGATAGAAGAAAAGTAATGATCTTAATAGGAAGAATCAGAAAAATAAAACATGGCCGACTTCCTGAGCGAACCAAGGATGCACTATGTGATTATTGTGTATATAAGGAATTCTGTCATGTTAGTTCAACATTAGCTTCCAGATTTTTTTAAGAGAACAAAATCCTCGCTAACGCTCGGATTTTCTTGACTGAAGATTAGAAGAAGCTGAAGATTAGAAGATTCGTAG
>JAIOQW010000135.1 GCA_021108405.1 Methanosarcinales archaeon | reverse complement strand
CATGTAATTTGTCTGGATGAACCTGTTCATGACATACCTTATCATTCCTTTGGCCCGGTTCAGGTTAAAATCTGAAATATTGCAATTTCCGTTCGTGCTCAGGTTGTATTCGCTTGTAGGTTCTATTACGATCACTGGCGTTTCTCCCATTTCCTTCATGGCTGCCATACCAGCGTAGTTGATGATCCTGGCCAGGTCAGCGCAGGCGTACATGTAGGCATTATCGACAGTATTTACTGTGTTTTCACTGCTTAGTGCTTCAGCCATCTCGCGGTCCATTTTATCGATATGTGTGGTAAAGGCAATAGTCATAATGAGCATTAGAATTCCAAGAATAGTAAGCGGCATTCTGGCTGAATTGTTATTGAGGAATGCTTAATAGGAATTTCATTTGAGAAGGGAAATGAATGAATGTACTTAAGATTTGTGTTTTTTATTTTAGACTTTATATTAATTTATGATGTATTTAATCATATTTATATGATGTTGTAGGTAATAAGGTGCAGGAGGTGGAAAGGAATGTTGTGCAAATAATAAACCGCAGATAAACGCGGATAAACGCAGATAGGTTTTTGAAAAATAAGCGATAATCTGAATTTTTTGGGATATTTTAGTAATTTCCAATACCATTTACTATCCTTTTGATTTCTACTCCTGGTTTATTATACTTAATAAGCAGGCAGAGTTTTAGGCATGTGATTCTTAGATAATTCAAGCATTGAGCAAAAGGGATATCATCGAGTTGTTTAACAGCTTTTACTTCAATAATAAATTCATTTTCAACCAGAATATCAGCGAAGTAGTCCCTTACAAGCTCACCCTTATGGTAAACCTTTAACAATGTCTGTTGTTGTATTTCAAATCCTTTCGACCCGAGTTCAAAATTCAAACCATTCCCATAAACTTTTCCAAGAAAACTTGATCCACGTATATTACTAAGTTCAAAAGCAGCTCCAATGATTTACTCAGTAACTTCATTCGATCTGCGTTTATCTGCGTTTATCTGCGGTTAATTTTAGATTTGTAACTACTCACCTTTAGAAATCAGTAACATTTTGGATTTCGCTTTCAAATCTCTTTTGATATTCGGATGGCATCCTTATCCATTTGTGATCGGTTAAGGAATTTTAATCCGTGTCAATCCGTGTTAATCCGTGTCTGAAAAAATGCTTTCGAACTCTATCAAGATCACTTTTTATTCTATAGATTATATAACTATGGATAAGAATCGTAAGCAATGTACACTTCCTTGTTAGAATTTATTTGTTTAGACACGGATTTACACAGATTTACACAGATTTTTCAAGAGACAATATTTCATTAAAAATACTGGTAAATTATCATGATTCATCACTTAACCGATCACATATGCATCCTTATCAGTCCATTCTCTATCAAGTAATTGGTAAAGTCCATAACATCGTTTACACTTTCTTATTCAGAACTTCTCTTCGAATCTTTTTACATTTTCACTGATCTTGTACCAACAAATCTCAATAAAAAACCCGCGTCTTCTCCCTTCTTCTCCCAATAGCATCCCTTCAATCATTCCAGTTTCATATCAACAGTAGCCCGGACATATTCATAACCCGGCAATTCCCCTACATCAAAATCCTCATCCAGCACACAGATTGTTCCCTCTCCCTTCACCTGTCAGATTAAGTGCACTTTTCCCTCTATGATTGGCAAACTATCCGCACCGATCTCGAAATCCTCCCAAAGTTTGCGGTGTGGTATAGTCTCCGGATCAGTCTTCCGATACTTCCGGTCCTGGAGATTATTGTGCCGCATCAGGAAAGTTTTCGCCTCTTTTCGACTGTGTTCCGGATCTGTCCATTGTTCTCGTTCCCACAACTTCTCCCCAAAATCCCCATTAAAGTCTTCTATTGTACCGCTCATCCATGGCTTACCTGGTGCGATAAATACGGGCTCAACGCCGGGATGGAGGCACAACTTCACAGCACAGCTGAAATGCCTTGAATGTATTAAATCACCGATAAAAGAGGCGCCATTATCCATTTGATAATGCGTTTGATTGTTGAGCGGCGTGGGGTCTCATCTTCTGAATAAACAGGCTTGTGCATATGAAATTGTATCTCAAGAGCTCCGATACAGCGATACTTTGTGTCTTCGGTTCTGCTGGGTTTTAAACTAATGCTGCATTCACCGTCTGTGCTCAGGTTGTATTCGATTATATGTTCTATCTCAACTTACTGGAATCGATTCCATCTACTGTGGATGCTCCTTTATTTCCTTTTCATCCATAACACCATTAGTATACTCAACACTACAGTTAGAACACCGAATCCTGGTGAACCCTCCGAAGAAGGCTGATCGGTAGATGATGGATCAGTAGTGATATGTGCAGTAGAACCAGAATATTGTTCATCAGATACACAGATATTGGCTGCTGTGAATTCTATAGGAATTCCCTCTT
>JAIOQW010000310.1 GCA_021108405.1 Methanosarcinales archaeon | reverse complement strand
GCCTTAAACTTTGCCTGCTTATCAATTTCAGTAAACCAAAAGTAGAGATCAAACCTATGGCGTCATTATGGGGTTGGAAATATTCAGTTTAGAAAGCCAATTTTCAACTGAGTATCCGTCTTCAAGTAAGTCTACGAATTCTTTCAGAATATTTGATCTTTTAGTATCGGAATGTATCATTTCTTTGCGTGGGTACGGTCTTATCAGCTTTCTTGATCTTTGGATCTCTTCAGGTGTGATGTCCTGTATTTCTCGAATGAAGTCTTTCACGTTCGGGAGTATCTCCTTTATGTAAGTCTCGTTCTCAATGTTTGAAAAAATTGCTGTTAGCGCACCGTATTGAGCCATTTCATTTGTTGTTCTTGTTCTTCCGGTTCGTCTTCGTATGTGCATTCTGCTCCATCTGTGGCTTCGCTCTTCGATGTTGTTATCTCGCATAATTTCCACTACATTACCAAAATTGTCTTTCACTTCCACAAATAGCTCATTTGTGTGTTGTCTGCAATTTTTCGTTATTTGCCTTGCTGTCCGAAGGAGCTCTCCGCCACTGGCTTCTCCTTTTTTATCTATTTCAGTCAGAAGTGTATTCATATCTTCTTTCATTTTTTGAGCATTGGTAGGTACCGTGTCACTTCCATTTTGACTTAAATGCCTGCTAACTCTTAGAGTTGTTCTCACTTTTTCAAACCAGGTCCATATTTCTTTGATATTGTTATATTTGGTATTAATGTCTGTGTTGCTTGTGATAGCGTATAATTTCTTAGAGAACTCAGTGATTTCGCAGATATCAAGGTCATGGGACTTGTTCCACTCGATGATTCTTCTGTTCATGTTTTTAATTTCAAAGATTCTGTTCATAATTTCAAGGTATGGCAAAACGAAAGGATAATTAGAACTCCGTTCACGGCTAATAAGCAGATGTTCTATTGCGAGAGTGATCCATTTGCGTTCAGCAACGACTATGACATTTTCAGAAGCTAGACACGCCATAGTACAGATATTTTCTTTCATTTTTTTGAGTTGACTTAGAATCTGCATTTTCACAATTCTCTTACGAAACGCGGCGTATTTTTCTTTAAAAATGAGTTTTCCAAGGTTATTAACAAAATGATAGTGACATATTTGTTGTTGAATCTCTGAAAAAACCTCAGTTACTGCATCACGAATCTGTTTGCTCATATCTCTGACAACAACTATTGGAGTATCGTAATGCGATTTCAGTGTTTGCAGGAACGCCTTTACGTATTTTTTATTTTCCGTGGGGATGATTTGAGCATCCATAGTAATTCCTGTTTCCCCTTCTTTCGCCATAAATACAATCTCGTTGCCGGCTTCGCCGGTTCCATCCAGATGAAGCCTTATACCACCTATTTTTTCAAAAATTGCTTTTATTTGAGGTGTATGTCTTTTGTGCAGAGCATAAAACCTTAGCAGAAACTCTTCAGACAGGTTAGAAATCTCGCCAGTTGAGATATGAATTCCCCTTGACAAGAGAAGGGGTTTAATCTCTTCCCGTTGAAAGTCAAAAAACCATCGTAAAATACCAATTGCTACCATTACTTTGCTGTCGAAGTTGCGACCAGCGGGACATATCCGATTAACAAGTGAAACTAAAGACTCATCGAATGAACCGTGTTTCTTACAGTATCTAAAACATATACTAAACTTTATTTCACCTGACAATGTTCTGACTATTCTTTTATCTACTTTTTTGACGTGGAGTCTTTTTTTACAGATGGGGCATCTGTTGTGGATTTTTTTGATTTCTTCGGGTAAAATAGGTAAATATTGAACGTTTTTTTTTCGAAATTGTAGTTAATACCAATACGTTCTAGAGAGTCGCGTGTGACTGGGTGTCCCATACCCTCCAACATATCAAAGACCTCGTTTGGAGTTAAATCTCCTTGCATCAGTCGAACCGCTAAATAAGAGAACTGTACATTCTCTATAGGAAAATTAGTTGGGAAAGACGGATTAGTACCCAAAGATCGGATGTGCCGCTGAACAACTTTTCCACCAACTCGGACGGATTCTACTTCAGCATAATAAACCTTGATTTCACCGTTTTTGTTACGTCTAGTAATCTTTCGAATGTAACTCATATAGTAGTGTAACGTTCCACTACTATATATCACTACCGCTTTTCAGTAGAAATATCCCATAATCAATAAACGTAGACGTAGAATGAAACGTGGTTATAATATATTATTGACCTGAAAATCCAACCCCATTCTGACGCCATAGGATCAAACGGATAGTGAATTAAATAAAATAATAAACACTAGTGTCGAGTCAACCATGTAACATCGCAAGATATGTAATCTAACACGATCCCATTTTCCTGTGATTTTTAAGACGCAGATAAATCAAGAAAATTAGATTATATCTATTCCTGCCAGATAATTGAAATTCATTGCAACTTTTATCTGCGGTTCCTTTTTCCTCTCAGAGGGCGAAAATGATAGCCACAGATAAACACAGATA
>JAIOQW010000073.1 GCA_021108405.1 Methanosarcinales archaeon | reverse complement strand
CCCGTTTAAGGGTCTACATCAACGGAATGAAAAGGAGGAAAAGATATTGGCTGATATAAAAGAAAAAGTTGAACCTGTGATCGAAAAGATCAGACCGATGCTGCAAGCAGACGGTGGCGATATCGAACTGGTCGACGTCGAGAACGATGGCACAGTGAAGGAAGTTTTTGATGTTAAGGTTGTTGAGTCAGTATGACCTCAGAAGAGTACCGTGTAGCAAAGATCGACGGAAAAGATGTCCCATGGGATCCGTCCCAGCTAAGACAGATCCAGGAGCATCCCTGTTTCAGCGCGGGTGCATGTCACGCGTTCGGGCGGATGCATCTTGCTGTCGCGCCGAAGTGTAACATCCAGTGTAACTACTGTATCCGGGAGTTTGACTGCGTAAACGAGAGCAGACCAGGTGTTACAAGTCAGGTCTTATCTCCGGAAGAGGCAGTCGAGCGTGTCAGGGACGTGATCAAAGATTTTCCTTACATCAAGGTGATCGGGATTGCAGGTCCTGGTGAGCCGCTTTTTAACGATGAAACGTTTGAAACGCTCCGGCTCCTAAAAGAAGATTTTCCGCATCTGATCAAGTGTCTCAGCACCAACGGACTCCTGCTTCCTGAGAAGGTGGAACTTCTAAAGGATCTCGGAGTCTCAAACATTACCGTGACTATGAGTGCGGTCGATCCTGAGATAGGCAAGAAGATATACTCGTTTGTAAATTATCATGGGAAGAAGTATACCGGCAGGGAGGCTGCGGAAATCCTGCTTAAGAATCAACTGGAAGGGCTTGCGATGTCCGTTGAACTGGGGTTGATCACGAAAGTGAATACGGTCCTCATACCGACGATCAACGATCATCACATCTTCGATGTCGCAAAGAAGATCAAGGGGCTTGGGGTTTACCTGCAGAACATCATGCCACTAATCCCGCAGTACAAGTTTGCAGACATCACGCCGCCAACGCTCTCCCAGAAGCGTGCCGTCCAGGATGAATGTAGCACGATCACCAAACAGATGCGACACTGCAGGCAGTGTCGGGCTGACGCGATCGGGCGGCTGGGCGAGGATGTGCAGGAGAAGTATTATCAGTGATGTGAAGGTGGATTTGGGGTTGTATATGTAGCGGAAAATACATTGAACCGCTAAATAATTCCAATGTGATGCTCCTTAAGGATGGAATAACACGCAGGATCAATTGAAACCTCTCGTTGTACTCTGTGGCTGAATTACTCTGACTTTATCGGATCGCATTTTTGTCTGGAAATTAAATTGTTGAGATACTTACATTATCTACCATGATGCTCAGGTGGAGAACAACTTGCTAAATAGTACGGAAATAAAAGACTTTTTATTTTCTTATGGATGAATCAAATATGCGTCCAAATCAAAATGAAATGACGTATGGTCTGTCATTGCCTATATTAATGTGTTCAGTGAATTGCCAGATTTAAAGCAGACACTTGAGATAATGGGTTGGGCGATGAGGATCATAATGCCTCAGGGTCTTCTTAGTGCTGATGCAGAAGAGCTACCATGGATGTTTGTCCAGGGTATGATATATGATGACAGCCCGGCACTTGGCGCAAGAAAAGATAAAATAGCTTATGCTATACGAAATAACCAGCTTCCATCCAGAGAATGGTCCCACCAGTTTGGAACATATAATGCAGTATGGACTGCTATATTAATTATCAGATTTCTGAAGATAAATAAATATATCAAGATAGGGGCGGATCTTCAGAGCTATCAGGACGGTAATCTATTCCTGATGGCACAAAACCCTTATATATGACGCTTTGTATGGTGCCTACAGCACTTATTGGTATGTGGAATTGTTGAACCGAAGATAGTCTACTTTCCGATTATTCTCTCTCTACATTCAATATAAGCAAGTGTCTCTATATTGCCCTTAAAAGATGAAACGTCAATTACAAAAAGAAGCCGAATTGAAATTAGCCAATTTATCAGAAACAGAGCAATTTGAACTATTTCATAAGAAGTTTGGGCATTTAATAAAACAAAAAGTAAAGATACACTTTGCCTAAAAAGGGCTTATTGTTTCGCCAATCATAGAAGTAATAATTAACAATCGCATTATCTTCATTAAACGCATTTTTTCACCCCACATCTATCTACGACTCATCATATTGCCCGACCTCCAATCATGGCCCGGACTTGCAGTCCGGCGGTGGAATGGCTGGGGCTGCGAATTGCGAGGATTTATGACCGAGGTCGGGTTGTTTGTTTGATCCCAAGGTTTTCCTGAGGCAGGTGATTACAGAAGATATTACTAGTGTCGAGTCAACCATGTAACATCGCAAGATATGTAATCTAACACGATCCCATTTTCCTGTGATTTTTAAGACGCAGATAAATCAAGAAAATTAGATTATATCTATTCCTGCCAGATAATTGAAATTCATTGCAACTTTTATCTGCGGTTCCTTTTTCCTCTCATAGGGCGAAAATGATAGCCACAGATAAACACAGATA
>JAIOQW010000260.1 GCA_021108405.1 Methanosarcinales archaeon | reverse complement strand
CGAAGGGAGGATTTTGTTCCTGAAAAATGCAAACAATTTTTAATGAATAGTTATATGTAATACATAAATTAGGTGATATCTATTGAGAGGAATGATCTCAGGGCAGGATTTGAAAACAGCTGCATTATTCGGTTGTATACTCATTCCTGTATTTTATTTATGCTATATAGGTTCGTTAGGCAGTCAATGGCATATTAACTCACTTGTCTTATTCGTGTTGTTAAGCGCCATGTTGCTACTCAGTGCTACTGAGATACCAATATACAGGATCAGGACAAAAAAGCCCGATCTATCAGATGACAAGAAGGAATTATTAGGTGAAATCTATTCTATACCACTGATCGAGGAGTATGAAGCTGATGATGAACTGGTATTTCATACATCCATAACTTTAAATGTAGGGGGTTTTATCCTCCCACTGATCCTTGCATTATATGTTGCCATTATGAATCCGGGCTTTGCAGCCCTGGAGATCATGCTGATCATTATTGTTGCCGCATATCTATTTATAGATATTAAAAGTGGGGTAGGTATTATAATACCTGATTATATCGGTCTATTAGCTGTGCCTTTTGCATTGATCTTAGAACCTGGATCTACTTCTACCATTGTACTTATCTCAGGTGTACTCGGAATATTAATAGGTATGGTGACATCACTATGTAAGATAGATGAAAATAAAGAAGGAAGTGCCTATATCAATCTTGGAGGTGTAGGAAACTTCAAAGCTATCTATGTTACTGTGATAATAGCGGCACTGCTTTCATATTTACCGGTATGAACTTTAGATCTTCATATACTGTGATGCCACACCCAGTTCTTCTTCAATGCGCATGAGCTGGTTATACTTACCTGTACGTTCACTTCTCGCAGGAGCACCGGTTTTGATAAGCTCTGCACCTAATGCCACCGAGATATCCGCGATAATGCTGTCTTCGGTTTCTGCAGAACGGTGACTGACCACAACATCATATCCGTTATGCTGGGCACACGTAGCCGCATCAAAAGCTTCACTTAAACTGCCTATCTGGTTCACTTTAAGCAGCAACGCATTGCATGCACCCAGTTCGATACCCTGCCTTAAGCGTTCCACATTAGTAACGAAAAGATCATCACCTATGATTATAGTCTCTGGTATTTCCATGGTAAGAGCTGCAAAATCATTAAATGCCTCTTCATCAAAAGCATCTTCAATTAGAATGATCGGATAAGTTCTAACCAGATCGATGTAGAAATCCATAAGTTCACCGGAAGTTAGATGTTCACCATCAATGTCATATTTGTTGTTTGCAAAGAAGGATGAAGCTGCAGCATCAATGCCAATGGTAATATCATCTTCAGTATATCCTGCTTCATCGATAGCATCTGTTATTGCATCAAGTGCATCGGTAGTACGGTTGATGGGGGGGGCATATCCGCCTTCATAACCCACATTGGTTGCACTTCGTCCGTATTTTTCTTTAAGGATATCACCAAGAGTGTGATACGTTTCAGCGGCCCATCTTACGGCTTCCCTAAAAGAATCCGCACCTTTGGGTTGGATCATGAATTCCTGGATGGCAAGATCGTTTCCAGCATGCTGCCCACCATTGATGATATTTAGTGTCGGGACCGGGAGTGAGAATGAATTAATCCCTCCCAGATACTGGTACAAAGGCATTTGGAATGAGTCGGCTGCTGAGCGGGCTACTGCCATACTTACACCTAAAATAGCATTAGCACCCAGGTTGGACTTGTTATCAGTACCATCAAGGTCGATTAATGTCTGGTCAATCTCACGCTGGCGCCGGACGTCCATACCTAATATCTCAAGTCCAAGATTGGTATTGATATTATGGATGGCTGTACGTACCCCTTTTCCTCCATATCGATTATCCTTATCCCTCAATTCAATAACTTCATTCGAACCGGTTGATGCACCGCTTGGTACACTGGCCCTACCAAAACCTCTGGTTGAATTATCACTGCAAAATGTTGTAACATCAACTTCTACTGTTGGGTTTCCCCTTGAATCGAGAATCTCTCTTGCATATACCTTTTCAATCTTGAAAAGCAAAAAATCACCTGTATAGATAATTGTATTAGATATATTTAAATTAGATGTATGTTGTTGAAATGATGGACTTATAGACATTCCAGATATTTCCTGAGTGCTATATGATCTTTAAACACCAGATCCGCTTTTTTCAACATTTGGGTTCAACAGTATGCGATGCCTATAAAATAGAAGGATAAGTTTTTTAATCATATAAGTCATGATTATTTCTACTAGAGAATAATTTTAGTTAAAAAAATGCACACAACCTATTTATTGATAATTTGTGACGTGAGGTGTTTATGGTGATCAATGTTGAAAACAAACCTGAAATGAAATCTTATTCCAGATACCTATTCATGATATATTGTCTGATACTTCTATTTGCCTGGCCAGTTGGTCTTTTTTGGATGGCATTTACCAACATTCAATACATCAATCTATACATATTGG
>JAIOQW010000344.1 GCA_021108405.1 Methanosarcinales archaeon | reverse complement strand
ACTAGCCCATTTATCTACTGTAGATACTATTACAGTAGGTCTCCACCTAAAAATCTCTCTATCACTTTGATAAATATAATATTCTCCACCACATTTGTCACATCTGTGTATTATTCTCTTATGCATTGTATCTTCCTCAAGACGCAGGGTACCTTTTGAATTTGAAGGGCAAATGGGGCATATGGATATAATTTTAGAAGATGGTGCAGGGAAAATCAGTTTATTATTTTCATAGAGATTGTCTTTGACCTTTGCATATAAGTCTGGAAAATCCCCACTTTGACTACCAACATAATAACCAAGTGAGAAAGGAGAACCTGAAAACATCTCTTCATATTTTTTTCTGACCTCTTCAGCGTGTATTATGACACTTGCTGCTCTTTCAAGTTGTTGAATTGACAACATTCGTAGCGGGAATTTAACAATTGCACTTACTCCATCTTTCTTTCCAGTACAACGTTCATAAAAAGAAGTAAACACAACAAGTGCAAAATATGCCTCGGATTTACCTCCACCTGTGTCAACATGAAGAACATCTGCGACATCTAAGTCACTTTCTTTCACTACAGATTCAATACTTGACAAGAAAAAAGCAAGCTGAAACAACCTCCAACTTGCATTTTTTATCGGTAAAATTTGAGTTGAATAATAATTATTAAAAGTTTCATTCGTTTTGAGAAAAGACTCCTTAACATTTACATCTGATTTGATCAGATTCAATCCATTTTCAATACGAGCTATTAATTTTTCGAAGTGTTCTGCGAGTTGAATGCGTTCTCCCCATGTATTTTGTCGATTATCATTTTTTTCTCGTGCTTGATAATCATCTTCTGAAACGCTTAGAGGAATGTTTGTTTTGTAAATTTGATTATATTTTTTCATTTCATCTACAAATCTCTCGAGGGAAAGTGTAGCATTTTTTTCTAACATTAAATTTGAGAATGTCAAATTTATATCTGGAATGCTTTCTCGAGGTCGGATGTTTTGTTGCTCAAATCGAGCAAAATGCTCGGTTGAAATATGTTTGCGATTATTATCCAGCCATTTAACTTGACAATTCACAGTTCGGAAATCGTAAAAATATCTTTGCTTATGCCCTTCATATTGATAATCATCAACAAATTCTCTTATTATTATGTTTCCAATGTCAATCTTGAGCTTGGAGTTAAAAAGTGTTCGTTCGAAATTGTCTAATTGTTCTGGTTCTCTGCTATCATTTTCATAATTAAATGAAATTAGCACATTATTATCACCAAATTCAGTTAATGTTACAGAGATTTTTGCACTCCATAAACCATTGGGGACATTATTAAATATTTTAGGATCGTCATTTGCTTTTTCTTTAACGCGTGAAAAATCCATATTTAATTCTGAATTTTGAGATATATTCAATTTAAATTTTTCACTAAAGGGTATTCTTTTCCAGTTATTCTTATTCTTTTTTGAGTTTGCATCTTCATTTTCACTAATTGGATTTTCTATATTCATAGTACTTCTTATTTTGTAGTAAACATTTCCAGTAGCGTTTAGAACCACTTCGGATTTAGGTGTAAGGTCACTTTTTTTTACTAATATAGAAACTTTTAATTTTGATGCACGTATCGATGCTGCTTTACTATCATCAAATACAGAATCGTCTATAAGCTGTTTTTTTTTGGCCGCAAGTGTTCCAATTAAATATAATCTGCGCGGCTTTTCATCTACAATTACATCATCTACATGGGTCCCAGTAATTTTTGAAATGATGTAGTTAGTTAGTTCAGTAGAAAATTTATCTTGTGAAGATATATTGATCATGTTAATCACTTAATTTTTACAACAATCGTTTGGTTGTGTCTCAACATTGGCTAAAGTTTGCCCCTACCACTAATTATATTGACTTCATACTTTATATAATTTAAGTTCTTATTTCTCATCATATTCCCTTTGAAAGTCTCGTAGATTCTTTCACATGAATATCTCGTCAAGATAATTCTCATGATGGCTTCCAAACCTCTGGTAGTCCACATCATCCATTTATGCTTTGCTCTTTTTGAAATTTCGAGATCGTTTAAAACTCTTTGATTTCAATTTTATCATGCAATATCGATTAAATTTTTTGATATAGCCGTTTTAATGTTTCCAATGTTTCCAAAAAATTTTATTTTAAAAGACAATTAGATTTAACCAATCATCATCCTTATAATCTAATCCAGCACGGCTATATGGGCTTGAATTAACATATGTTCCTTCCTCTATTCTGTATAAATTTCTGGGAAGTATCAGACAATTTGAATAATTACTTGCACCTTCTAATGACTTAAAACGTCGATTGTTTCTATGGTTTGGTTCCATAGTTGAATATCTACTTTCCAAATTATTAATTTTTTGGGGATTTTGAAATCTTCCATGAAATGTGTAAAATATAAAAATATTCCTTAGTTTTTAGAGACTTTTTATTATTTTCTGATTATTATTTACTACCACTTAAGTATTTCGCAAACTATATGTGCAGTCCTGGTATTTTCAGAACAAATTAAAAAGTCTC
>JAIOQW010000324.1 GCA_021108405.1 Methanosarcinales archaeon | reverse complement strand
AATGTGTTATGCAATACCTGGAAATATCATTGATATAGAGGGTAGTGAAGCTACTATTGATTACGGAGGAGTTATTAAGAAAGTAAATATTGGTCTTATCGATAATGCACAGGTCAATGATTATGTGCTTATCCATGCCGGTTTTGCAATTGAGAAACTGGACAGGAGATCTGCTGAGAAGTCCCTTGCGATCATACGGGAGTATATGGCAGAATCTTATGAATGAGCATGTACAGGATTTTTTTTCAAGGTATTGTACAGGGTGTTGGTTTTAGGCCCTATATCTATAGAAAAGCTATAGAGAACGGTTTGGTCGGTTCTGTTAAGAACACAGGTAACGGTGTGGAAGTCGTCATCAATGATGAGGATTTTATCAATAAACTGACCGATCTTCCCCCGCTGGCAACTGTTACAAATCATGTTATTGAGAAGATAGGATCTACACAAAACAACCACTTTTCTGATTTCTCGATCCTTAAAAGTACCTGTTCAGAAGGAGAGACCACACTTCCGGCAGATATTTTCATGTGTAAAGACTGTCAGAGGGAATTAACAGATAAGGATAACAGAAGGCATAACTATTATTTTATTACATGCACCAACTGTGGTCCCAGGTTTTCCATGATAGAGGATTATCCTTATGACAGGCACCTGACCTCTATGAAAAAATTCAGTATGTGTCCTGAATGCAAGATCGAGTATAATGACCCGCTTGATCGAAGATATCATGCACAGACTATCGCATGTAAACAGTGCGGTCCGAAACTCAAACTATTATGCGATAGGCAGGATATAAGTGGCATTTCTGATATGGAAACAATAAAAAAAGCGGCTGATCTGATACTGTCGGGAGAACTGCTATCTGTTAAAGGCATTGGAGGATTCCATCTATGCTCGTTAACTGATGATGATGTAGTTGATAGGGTAAGAAAGCTGCTGCGTCCGCACAAGCCGTTTGCTGTGATGGTAAAGGATATGGACATGCTTGACGATATGGTACGCATCTCACAAAAAGAAAAAGACCTGTTATCAGGCCCGCAAAGACCGATCGTTATACTGCAAAAGAAGCATGATGATCTACTCAACATTTCAGAGCTGGATACCATTGGAATTATGTTACCTTATACTGCTTTGCATTATCTTCTATTCGATCATATCAATGAACCGCTGTTAATGACGTCGTGCAATATGCCAGGTGAGCCTGTGGCACTTACTGAGAAAGGAAGTTATTATTACCTGACCCATGAACGCAAGATCGTGAACAGGTGTGATGATTCGGTATTAAAAGTGATAGATACTAAGACATTTTTCCTGCGACGCTCAAGGGGTTATACTCCTATCCCGGTCCAGCTTCCATTGCAGTGTAAGGATACTATTGCTGTGGGAGGGGAATTGAATAATGTGATATGCACTGTAAAGAAGAACAAATGTTTCTTATCCCAGCATATCGGTGATACTTCAAAACTTGAGACTTACGATTTTTTAAGGGATACTGTTAAACAGTTTATTACTTTAACCAGGTTAAAACCCGGGATCATTGTATGTGATCTTCATCCCGGATATAACTCTACACTTTTTGCAAAGGAGATTGCTGATACTTATAATATACCACTGATACAGGTACAACACCACAAAGCGCATATAGCCAGTGTTGCAGCTGAACATTCCCTGGATGATTATGTGGGGATCGCCATGGACGGGCTTGGTTTCGGTGATGATGGAAAGATATGGGGTGGTGAGGTATTTGATGTTTGTGGCACTGAGTTTGATAGATGCGGAACATTGGAGGAACAGCCTCAATTAGGAGGAGATTCCTCGGTAATATATCCGAATAAGATGCTGTTTGGTATACTATCAAAAGTATTTGATGAAAATGAACTCGAAAATTTAAGTCTATTTGATGAAAAAGAAAGTAGACTGTACTTGAACCAGTTGGACAGTGATTTCAATATTGCCTATACTTCCAGTGCAGGAAGGATACTTGATGCTGTCTGCGCACTACTGGGGTGCTGTGATAAGAGGACCTATGAAGGCAGACCTGCGATGATACTGGAAAGTATTGCGACAGAGCCAATGGAAATAGAGCCGTGCTTTAGCAATTCAGATGGAAAGAGCGTTCTGATGACCACTCCCCTATTCGAGTTCTTGTTAAACAATATGGATGAGGATAAGGGGAGACTTGCAGCTACAGCCCAGATGTATCTGGCAAACGGTCTATTCGATATCGCACAAGAAAGGGCAAGAAGAGGTAATAAATATATGGTGTTTTCCGGGGGTGTTGCATATAATAGGATGATCTGTAAGTATATGATGGATAGAGGTGTGCTGGTAAACAGTGAAATACCGTGTGGTGATGGTGGGTTATGTTATGGACAGGCTTATCTGGGAAATATTATTTAACATGTTAAGTATTCATGAATATTTCGGGATTATTGCTAAGAAGATCGAAGGGAAAGAAAAATTTAAAAGAAACGGTTGTGTAGTTTTTGATTTGGATGACTTCAATGGAATTTGTTAGTTTTTTTGTATCCACTTCAAATCTAA
>JAIOQW010000137.1 GCA_021108405.1 Methanosarcinales archaeon | reverse complement strand
AAGTTCCACATGTAATATTAGTATTCTTTATATTATTAATATTTTCTCATTATTTATGTTATGAAATTTCGTGCCCTCACCCATCGATAAAACTCAGAAAAAACATCAAATGATGAAAAACCTCATGCACCTATCTGATGCCTCGTTTTTCCAAAACGAGGTCCGTGACTGCGAGATGCATATGTTTATTGCTCGGTAAGACAAGATAATATCAATAGTAAATTTCGGCAAACCAGAAAATCAGGCGCAAATAGGAAAAATTATACAATTCAAGTTCATTAAAATTAAAATTTTTCTGAGTCTTCATGAAATTATAAAGATATCATTTTTATATAGTTAAAATGCCTATTAGAAAAGTACAGGGGCAATCATATGAAAAAAGTTTTGAAATATTATATGTGGGGATATCAACAACATTTTCAATTTGATATCCAATATCAAGCAGAAAAAGTCTTTCAAACATTATCTAAAAATATACAACCAACCATTTTTTTATTGGGGATTTTACGTAAGTCTGTTGAAGATTATCATCCTATTTGTATAGAACCGGAAGAATGTGGAATTGAAGTGGATTCCTTTAAGGATATTGATAAACTAGCAAGAGAAATTCATGACGCTGATCCCCGTAAAAATCTTTTACATACCGATGTGCATCATCATAAAAGAGTTCAAGAGGATTTAAAGATTGATTGTTTGCAGAAAGCAGTGAAGCAATTAGTCGATAAAAATTTTGAAAGAAAAGCGAAAGTATCATTTGTATCATACCCGGTAATGCTCGATAATTACGAAATATTTATAATTTTACAATTCGATGAGAAAATTTACAATAAATTTTATTTTTTGCATAGATTAGAAGTAAAAATCCATGAGCTAAGAACAGCAAAAGTTAGAAATTCACTTATTGATGCCTTAGTTTACGTTTATCTAAATGAGGCAATAGATCCTCTATATAAACCTAGGCCTGGAGTTTATTCCGGTGAAATAAAAACGGACATAAATGAAATTCTTAGAATTGCTGCTAAGAATTTTGTTGGTACAGCGATACCAGCAGCAAGTAATTCTATAGGTACTCATGATCTTTTCGATATTTGTAATTACATCTCTTCCCTAAAATATGAGGGGGATTCAACCATTGGAAAATTAATTATTTGTAAAGAAGATCATCCAAATATCAATATTCTTTTAAGATTAATTAATCCAATTCAATTGAGAGAACATAGAAAAGTAAGAAAACTTTTAGAAATTGCTTCTGAAAATTTCCATTTATATACTAATGGAGACCATATAATTGGGTTTGCAGAACTAAAGGGAAAATACAATTCTTCTGATGAGAATTTATTTATTGTTAATTTTACAGGTCCACATAAATGGGAATTAATCCATGATTCACACACAATGATGGTTGTAGAAAATACTAATCCACGCCTACCAATATTGAAGATTGATAAATTTATTTTTTATTCAACTTTAAAGAGGACTTTTAATGATATTTCAAAGGACAATTTCAGTACTTCGCTAAAATAACCTCTCCAATCCATTCATCTAATACACCTTACTAAAGATTTGACTTTTAACTTATGTCTCACCCATTGTTCGATAAGGAGAATGAAGACATCAAATATAAACAAATCATCTTTTATAATCATCGGACCTGGTTTAACAATCGAAAAATGCATTCTTTGAAGACAAAGCCATACATTTTTTAGAAGAAATGAAATCAATGCATAGAAATATCTTACAGTTGCATTTTTCGATGATGTTCTTGGTTTAACTATATTCCTCATTCTGTATGATGCCTCGATAGCAAACCTTCTTCGATAAACTGAACTGACTTTTCGTGGGGACCAGTCATCAACTCTAAATACAACAAAACCAAGGTTCTCACGTCCTTTTTTCCCTCGTTTTCCTCTCATATATTTAACATCAATAACAATATCCAGAAGAATCTTTTTCTTGGAATTCTTCATGGTATATGTTTCACGCCTGTTTTTATTCCCATTAAGAATCTTCTTGATTTTCTTTCCTTTTTTAACAACGGGAACTATATGTGGAATCTCATCCTTTCGTAAAAACTCAAATACGTCAATTGAATAAAACTCTCTGTCCAAACAGAGAATTTTAATTCTAAAATTTAATTTTTTGATTAAATCTATAAAATAGTCAAGATATTCAACCTTTGATTTTCCCTTTTCGACAGGAAGAACAGATATTGTGAATCTTTCTTTTTTGTTGATGATATAGAGTGATACATATGAATAAAATGAGTTCGTTGACTTTTTAGATTGTCCTCGGATTACGTATTTCTCATTTGAAACATCTATTTTTCCATAATACGGATCGTTAGTATAATCAATGGCAAATTCATATTCCTTATCAGTTTTGAGACTTTCAAGGGGCCGTTGCATAAGGATTTTTTCATTTGATTTGATTAATTCACTTATGTTTAGCTTTTTCAGATGATGTCTGATTGATGTTTCACAAGGAATTTTTTCGTATCTTTTGGTGATAGAATGGATAGAATTCTTATCAACGGCCATACTTATTGTGG
>JAIOQW010000092.1 GCA_021108405.1 Methanosarcinales archaeon | reverse complement strand
TCATAGGATATCTTATAGATGGCACTGTACCATTTTCCAGTTATTTTTCAGACACAGATTTACACGGATTAACACCGATTTGATTTTGATCAAATACCTTCTATCATAAACTTAATGGAATCCTATGATATCGACCACAACAACCTTAAATCCGTGTAAATCTGTGTTACCTGCACGCCCCTTAGGCGTTGCAGGCATTCAACTCCGCAGGAGTTGAATGTATCCGTGTCTATGAAATTATCGATTTAAATAATCCTCTATTGAAATAACTGGTTTTTAGGATAGTGCCCTTATAGATATCCCACATATATATATATATATATATATATATAAAGATAATGGTGTACATGACTTGAGATTTAAACAATTCTAAAAAAATCATTTTAAGTGGAATAAACTATTAAATAAAAATTACGAAGTCGTTGGTGGATACTGCTCTAACCATAATGTATATATATGAACAATTCTAATATATATACACTGATGGGTTTGCGGAGGGCAAATTAAAAATAGAAAAATAAAATTTAAAATTTTAAAAAAGAATAAATTGTTTTGGGTAGAAGGTATTTCATTGGTGATTGGTTAAAGAATTTTATCTTTAAATGATTGTCGTTTTTGAGTGAATCTGCTCATATATTTTTTCATTGAAAAATCACAAGTTATAGCCCCAAACGTAAAAAAATGGTTTTAGTCAATAATTTACGAAATCATGGGGTATTTATCACGATTCATCACCTATCCGATCACGCATGAAAGGCATTTACATTAACACAAATCTTTGGCTATATTTTCCCCACCAACAGGCAACATCATGGAATAAAGCCGTTATGAATATGGAGGTAAGTAGGATTATGAAAGGATTCATTAATGTATTAGTTTTATTTTTTGAGAATTTTAATAGCTTAAATGTATCTGTATTTTTTGGTTTGACAGAATATATCAGCATGAAACAAATTACTTATGGTTCAGTTTCTAGATTTAACGGATTTAGCGGTATAAGATATTGGAAAATACAACAGGAGGTGACAACATGCGTCTCTTCAAGTTGATAATCCTCTTATTTATTTTACTTTTATTTATTAGCACCACCAGTGCATTAATACCAATACATGACTGTACAATTATTTCAGATCCGGGTGAATACAAACTTACCAAGAACATAAACAATTATCAGTATTCAACATGCATCGAAATATCTTCAAATGATGTAATAGTTGATGGAGCAGGACACACCATTTATGGGTATCCCTATTCATCAGAACAGACTTTTGGAGTAACAGTTGATGATTGTTCGAATGTTACTGTAAAAAATCTGAAACTTACTGACTTGGACTTTGGAATTTATTATTACTATGTGGATAATGGATTCATTTTCAATAATGATGTATCTTATATCAATGTTACAGGAATAATCATTGATTCTTCAGATTATATTACAATATCAGAAAACAATGCATCAAACAACGATTATGGGATCAACATTCTTTCTTCAGACTATACCACCTTAACAAATAATTTTGCCTCGAACAATTATTATGCAATTCGCCTTTGGAACTCATTCAATAGCATCTTAGAAAACAACTCTGCATCAAATAGTGATTGGGGTTTCGCCCTTTATGATTCAAACTCCAATACATTGGAGGACAATATTGCATTCGATAATATTTGTGGAATCCGTCTAAAATCCAGCAATAATAATTATCTTATAGGCAATATTGCAAACTCAAATAATTTCAGTGGAATCTACCTAACCACCTCCCAAAACAACATGTTCGAAGACAACACAGTTTTGGACAATTCTAACTGGGACTTCTACTCCAATGAAGGTTCAATAAATAATGATGTGATAAATCTCAATATAGGTCCTACAATTTCTTTTACCAGTAAAGATGTGATCATTAAAGGTTCATCCTCACCAGCCAGTGATCCACCAGGTTATCGTAACATAAATAAGTATATTTACGCCACCAGAAACAGTCAAGATTCCTGGCTTTTTATGAACGTGAGCTATAGCGACATCGATGTTGAAGACGTGGATGAAAACACACTACTTATGTGGAAGTATGATAACGTATGGTCGCAAGTGAGTGGGACTAATGGCGTTAATACGGTACAGAACTATGTATTTGCAGATATTACGAGCTTCAGTATCTTTGCACCGATGGCTAACTTGCCGCCCGCAAACATAGCCAATTTACAGAATATAACGTATGCCCAAAATTATATCAATTGGACATGGACAGATCCTAACGATGCTGATTTCGCTAAGGTAATGGTTTATCTTGACATGGTATGGGTAGATAATGTTTCTAAGGATGTGCAATACTATAACGCAACTGATCTAACTCCAGACACAAACTATACCATCAGTACACAAACAGTTGATTCCGAAGGTAACATCAATCAAACCTTTGTCAACAATACCTCAACAACTGCACCACCTCCAGATACCGAACCACCGGCAAGCGTTACAAATCTAAAAAATGTAAGTTATGCCCAAAATTATATCAATTGGACATGGACAGATCCTAACGATGCTGATTTCGCTAAGGTAATG
>JAIOQW010000049.1 GCA_021108405.1 Methanosarcinales archaeon | reverse complement strand
GCTTCCTCTTTTGGACTATCAGGCCGTTCCTTTTGATGATGCGTTTGATTGTTGACAGGCTTGGGGTCTCATCTTCTGAGTAACCAAGCTCGTGCATACGAAATTGTATCTCAACGGCTCCGATACAGCGATACTTTGTGTCTTCGGTTGCCCCTTCCAAGAGTGACTTTCGCACGTTCACCACAAGCTGTTCTATCTCTGAATCCGTTTTCCGGTGAACATTCTTCGGTGCTCTGGATTCTTCCTTGAACCACCCCGTCTTACTACTCTTCTTGGAATCGTTATATCTTCTGATCCATTTCCGCAACCACACACTTGATCTGCCAAGACTTTTGCAGATTTTGGATGGGCGTTCGCCTCTCTGATATCGATTGACCGCATCGATACGCTCCTGTTCCTTTTCTGTATATGTTTCGTCTGATTTTGCCATAACGCATCATCTATATGCGCTATGGATTTTCGACGCTAAATCACCACAATTGTAAACGATGTGTTGAGCCTATCGAGCACTTGAAAAAATGTAAGCGATGTGTTGAGCCTTACCAAGTAAGTTATATCATTTGTTGTGAAGGTGATTTCAGTTTCATTCACGTTATATTTGCGATATAAGTCCTGCATACTGTTTATTGCAAATTCCGGATCTTTAATAGTTTCATCTGAGATTATTTGATTTTTATTGTTTGGATTATTTTCAGCAACTGCTGATACAAATACTGCTCCAATAAATACCAATATTATTAGTATAGTAAAGGCGAATTTTATTAGTTTGATTTTTTTTTAATTTTCATTTCTTTTATCTCCTATTTTTTTATAGTATATCAAGTATAACCTGATATATCGAAAATGCTCACTCTGTTCACATTTTCTAATCTTCAGCTTCTTCGAAGATTCAGGTGAAGATTCTACGAATCTTCTTATCTTCGGCTCTTTTAAGAGCCTCAGTCAAGAAAATCCGACCGAAAGGAGGATTTTGTTCTTTTCCCAGGAGGCAAGAGAGGACAACGCTTAAATATAATTAAAGTTGATATAAATCTTGCCTTTGGGCATATGGTGTTCAACTGCTCTTTTGTAGGTTCGGTTGAACACCTTGTAACAATTTTTATTATTACAACTCAACTTATAAAGGCTATTCTATAAATATATTTCGCTGCATTTTTCTTTTTGTGTAACACTTTTTATTATTTTTTTTCTCATGTTCACAATTCCAGGTATATATATTAAAAAATATAAGGATTTGATTTTATTCAGGTAGATAAATATATAATTGTATAATATTTGATTTTTTATCCTCATATCTTAGATTTCATTTGCAATCTTAAAAATATTTCGTCGATTATACTTGAAGATATATAAATAATAGTGTATATATTTGCATATCAATATCAACTTGTTGGTTTTGCGACCTGCATGCACATCCCCATATCTGCATGCACCTGCAGTACTCCGTCCATAATACTTACATAATGCATACAATTTTCCCGTTTAACCTCTATGCAGCGTCCTGAAGAGACAGATCAGATAATTATTTAATAACTGCAAATTAGTTCGTAGTTAAGAAAATCCTTAATAGACTTCTCATCATATGCTTAACAGGAACTATATGAATTTGCAGTTTCACGAATAATAAAAGGAGTGTACAATATGAACAGTAAAACAAGATGGATAACCATATTTCTGTTAATAGGACTTATGATCGGGTTCGCCTCGGCAGGGTTCTGGAGTTCAGAGACTCCTGGTGTACAGCATAAGAATGTAATCACAGTCTCTGGATATGGCACAGTAGATACTTATCCTGATGAGGCTAAAATCAAGCTTGCTGTGATGACGCAAGCTGAGGATGCGAAGAGTGCAAGCGATGAGAATATAAAAAAGATGGATGCAGTGCTAGAGGCACTTTACGAACTCGAAATACCTGAGGATGATATCGTGACATCCGGTTATCGGGTACAACCCAGATACAACTGGAGGGATGATGAGGATAAACTTATTGGCTTTCAGGTACGCAATTCGCTGGTTATCACACTTAAAAACCTCGATAATGTTACAGATGTGATCGATGCAGCTTTAGGAGCAGGTGTAAATGAGATAAATGACGTAACGTTCACGGTATCTGAAGAGAGAGAGGCAGAACTAAGGGATCATGCTATTGCCGATGCTATAAAAAAAGCTAAGAGTGATGCAGAGTCTGCTGCGAAGGCGATGGATATTAAGATAATAGGTCCTGTTGAGATTTCAACTACTGGTTCGATGTTATCGCCGTATCGGATGAAATTTGACTATGATTACTATGAAGAAGTTGCGATGGATATGGAGATGCCAGTCCCTATGCCAATGGCTACCGGTGCAGGTCCGCAAATACAACCAGGAGACGTAACGATCAGTGCAGAAGTGATCGTGGTTTATGAGTTCAAATGAATCGCTAGTAAATGGTAAATGGATCCTATAAAATGGGCTCCATTTGTCAATTTGAAGTCACTAGCAGTAGTTTTTATAGGTATGGGACATACCAGGCTTCGAAATACTATGGACAGTATTTATAATAAGTATGCTGTTTCTGGCACTATCCTAAAAACCAGTTATTTCAATAGAGGATTACTTAAATCGATAATTA
>JAIOQW010000061.1 GCA_021108405.1 Methanosarcinales archaeon | reverse complement strand
TCACTCCGTTCACATTTTCTAATCTTCAGCTTCTTCGAAGCTTCAGTCAAGAAAATCCGAGCGTTAGCGAGGATTTTGTTCTTTCCACCGCAAAGATCGCAAAGTCAGCAAAGAATTAGTAAAATTTGTTTAGTTTTCAACTATAATTCTATTGAAATAAATCATACCAACCAGAAAATAATAAAAAATCTCCACAATCACGCCAAAAAATTTAAGTATGATATCATCAAACAACCTGATCAAACTTTCAACTAAATAAATATCCGAGGCCCAAAGATAGTGAACCTCTAAAAGAGTTGCAATATAAGAGGAATGAAATATGAAAATAATGTTCTTACTCATCTTAATAATCCCTGCGGTTCTAATATCCGGTTGCATAAGCAACGATGATATCACAACCAAAGAAGCGACTGAAAATATTAATAAACAAAATATCACCCAGCTCATCCCGCGCGAAGTCCTCTTTGGTAATCCGGATAAGACCTCATCCCGTTTAAGTCCTGATGGGACCCTGATAAGCTATCTTGCCCCATTAGACGGTGTGCTTAACGTCTGGGTTGGACCTGCCGATGACCCGGCAGCAGCCGAACCAGTCACCAACGATACAGACCGCGGCATACGCACCTACTTCTGGGCTTACACGAACGAACACATTCTGTATCTTCAAGACCAGGCTGGTGATGAGAATTGGCGGATCTATAGCGTGAACCTGAAAACCAGGGAGATCTTAGACCTCACTCCAATGGAAGATGTACAAGCACGTATCCAGCAGGTTAGTCCCAATTTCCCTGAAGAGATCCTCATCGGACTTAATAACCAAGATCCTGAGTTCCATGATATATACCGTATCAACATCACTACTGGTGAAAAGATTATTGTATTAGAAAATAATGAATTCGCTGGTTTTATAACTGATGATAATTATAACGTCCGCTTTGCTGAGAAACTCACCTCCGATGGTGGAAATGAAATATTTATAGCAACTGATAATGGAAGCTGGAACTTGTTCATGGAGATTCCAATGGAAGATCTGTATACCACGAGTATTGTAGGATTTGATAAAACAGGCACTATCATGTACTTGATCGATAGCCGCGATCGTGACGTAGCCGCATTATTCTCATTGGATCTTAACACAGATGAGATGACAATGATCGCCGAGGATGAACTTGCAGATGTCAGCGACTATATGATCCATCCAACCAAGAGAAATATTCAGGCAGTCGCTTTTACCTACGAGCGTAAGCACTGGCAGATCACCGATGAATCCATTACAGATGACCTTGATTATTTAAATACGGTTGCTGATGGCGATATTGAGATTGTGGACAGATCACTTGACAATAGATACTGGATGGTTGCCTACATGATGGATGATGGTCCTATTCAATATTATAACTATGATTCCAGCAAAAAGCAAGCAGAGTTCCTGTTCACGCATCGTCAAGCTCTGGAGGATCTACCTCTTGTAAAGATGCATCCTGTGGTAATCAAGTCTCGTGATGGGATGAATCTGGTTAGTTACTACACACTGCCACAGGAATGCGATAGTGATGGTGATAAGTACCCTGATGAACCTATGCCTATGGTTCTGCTTGTTCATGGGGGTCCATGGGGACGTGATAACTGGGGTTATAACTCTTTACATCAATGGCTGGCTAATCGTGGTTATGTAGTCATGAGTGTCAACTTCCGCAGCTCTACAGGACTTGGGAAAGCATTTATCAACGCTGGTAATCTGGAATGGGGCGCAAAGATGCATGATGATCTTATAGATGCTGTCGAATGGGCACACCAGGAAGGTATTGCTGACCCGGATCGTGTGGCTATCATGGGAGGCAGCTATGGCGGGTATGCAACACTCTGGGGTATGACCAATACTCCGAAGATATTTGCTTGTGGTGTAGATATTGTAGGTCCCTCGAACCTGACAACATTATTAGAGTCAATCCCGGCATACTGGCAGCCTGTAGTTGAGATTTTCGCAACACGCGTTGGCGATGCCAGAACACAAGAGGGAAGAGCATTTCTTATCGGGCGATCCCCGTTAACCTATGTAGACCAGATAGAAAAGCCGCTTTTAATCGGTCAGGGTGCAAATGACCCGCGTGTCAAACAGGCAGAGTCTGACCAGATAGTACATGCGATGCAGGAGAAAAATATTTCGGTAATATATATATTGTACCCGGATGAAGGGCACGGTTTCGTAAGACCGGAAAACAGACTGTCGTTTTATGCTGTAACTGAAGCGTTCTTAGCTGAACATCTTGGTGGAAATTGTGAGCCTATTGGAGATGATTTTAAAGGTTCGAGCATTACTGTTCCTGTTGGTGTAGAGGAAGTATCGGGTCTTACGGAGGCGCTTAATTAAGTTTACACACACAATAATCATTTTATTTCTAAAAATTAATAAACTGATAAATAAAATTATTATTCCAGAAACTATAAGCATTAAACCAATTCCTCTACCTTCTCCTATTCCAATAATGGAACCAACGGTTTCTGCCAATCCATCTATTTTGAAATATTAAGTCTTCTTTTCTCCATTATATATCCAATGATTGGAACTTCGAACCAAGGAGGAATATAGAAGCTACTTTGTGGCCAATGAGATTTTACAAAACCTAATCCGTATCCTAGTGTC
>JAIOQW010000328.1 GCA_021108405.1 Methanosarcinales archaeon | reverse complement strand
GGATGTCACCATAAAACCCACATTTGGGTAAATTATTTATTGGGAATTCCCTAACTGCCCCGGAGAGCACAGAGAGATGAAGTAGGGGCGAAAAAAGCATCTCTATGCTCTTGTGGTAGATAATATAAACATTGATTTAAACAGATCACCCTTGGATTTGGAGTGGATACATTCAGACACATTATTTGAATTGTTTGAATTATTTGAATTATTTGAATTATTTGATGTCATTATAATTCTCCTTCTTTTCATCTTTTATATTTTTTTTAATAGATACTCGATTTCCGGATTTACTTCACCATTCGGGAAGTGGATATAAGAAATTAGCACTGTTAAGCGTTACATCGATACCAAGGAACTGATCTATATACTCCTGATGGATTGATAATGGATCTAAGTCATCGAAAAGTTCAGGATAGAATAACTTTGCCAGGTATGCAGTACATATACTCCTGGCCGGTCCTTTAGTGAAATGCGAATATTGTATAACATAAACCCTGTTATTTTTTACTGCATTAACATTAGCCAATTCAGGAGTATTTAAAACTATATTCACCTGTTCTTCAGAACTTAATATCGGATAATCAGGTGCATAAGGTGATTTTTTATTTCCTGCAGCCCATATCTGCAGCAATATGAACTCAGGATTTTGTTCTATCAACCACTCAAGATCTACTTTTGTGCCGGGTGATATCGGTCCTAATTCATCAGCTATATTTTTCCCACCTGCGAGGTCAACCGGGTCAAATATAGTATAAGCATAAGGTGAAGTAGATACCTCCCCGCCTGAGAAAAAGAGCGATGTAACCCATACTCTCGTTTTATCAGCATCTGGTATCCCTCCTGATTTCTCTGTTACTTGATCCATGCAGTCTTGATAAAATACAGTAAATTCCCGGGCCTTATCGCGAGTATCAAAAATATATCCAAGTCTTTCCACTTCTTCCATATAATATTCTGCTGAACAATATTCATTATTATCTATACAAAGGACCGGAACATCCGGAAGATTATCTTCTAAATACATCTTACGTGTGATACCATATTGATAATCTTCGTCTGCTTTTATAATAAGCCATGGGATGTACATATCAGGATATTGGCTTAGAATTGCCTCAAAATTCGGTGCATACCAGCCTCCGCAATCCGGTAGACCACTGAGTTCGGGAAAAAGCGTAGTACTTTGTTTGGTCATGCCATCATCTACACCCACTATCGTATCAGTTACATCAAGTACCTTTAATAATTCATTGTTAGTACACCATACACTAACAACGCGTTCCACAGGTTTGGAGACTGTCATCACTTCTTTAAAACCGTCTAAGAATGTAAGCTTCTTCTCTTTGCCGAGTATTATTAGCTCTATCTGTGTCACATCAAGGATGTCGATCGAATCATCATACCTGGCATCTGAAAGCTGTGTTGGTTCTTTGTACTCAAGTATGATCAGTTCTGTGTATGTCACATCCTGCATGTTGATACAATCATCTTCGTTTGCATTACCAAATATATCAAGTGTGGATTCTGATGCAGCTCCAGGTAGCATTAGCAGTTGGAAGCTAATAAAAATTCCAATTATTAATGTTCTTATTTTCATATTATTACCTTATATTATTTAATTAAAAACTGGTCAGTCTCATAAATTCTCCTAATTAACCGGTCTTATAGGAATAATATAAGGTTTGTCCCCATCGCTTTTCACAAGTGCTTCTACACCATATGCACGTTTAATGTTCTTATTCGTAAGTACTGATTCCGGATCTCCTGCAGCAAATATCCTGCCTCCGTTCATCATAAGTATCCTATCAGTATATCTCGAAGCAAGGTTTAGATCATGGATCGCCATGACTGCTGAGATCCCTTTTTTATGTACGATATCCTTCATAATATTCATGACCTCAAGCTGATGCCTTATATCAAGGTTGCTGGTTGGTTCGTCCAGAAGAAGAATATCAGCATCCTGTGCAAGTGCCCGTGCGATAAGTACCTTCTGCTGCTGACCTCCGCTTATCTCATTAAAATCCCTCATAGCAAACTCCATAATTCCGAGCAGTTCCAGGATCTCAAGTACTATATCAATATCCTGGTCACTGCTCTTCCATCCAAGATGCGGACGTCTGCCCATTAGTACTGTATCAAAAATGGTGGCAGGAAAAACACGATGAGTGGTCTGGGGTACATACCCCATACATTTTGCGATCTCCATTCTTGCCATTGCATTAATATCAGCCCCATCCAGTAGTATGCTTCCCTGTAGCGGTTTAAGTATATTGTCAATACACCGGATCAATGTGGATTTACCGGCACCGTTCGGACCAACAATACCAATTATCTCAGATGAGTTGAGTTCAAATGATATATCATCAAGCACAGGTGTGCTATTATAGCCAAATTTTACATTACTTACTTTTAATTTCACCAGTATTCTCTCCTTCGTCTCATTATTAAATAAATAAAAAGTGGAGCGCCCATAAATGCAGTTACTGCTCCAACAGGTAGAATGACGGGTGCTATGATCATTCTTGCAATAAGGTCTGCAGTGCAAAGTATTATAGCACCCAAAAGACCGGATATGGGAAGCACATACCTGTTATCACCTCCGATAGCCAGGCGTGTCATGTGTGGAGCAACCAGTCCTATAAATCCGATCGTACCTGTAAAAGAAAC
>JAIOQW010000242.1 GCA_021108405.1 Methanosarcinales archaeon | reverse complement strand
ATCTGTGTTCATCTGCGGTTATTTTAATAGTACCAACATGTAATGTAACGGTCTCCTTATCTTGCTATTGAAATCATTTACATAACTGGAAAATGTGAAGCATTTTCGATACTGAAGCTCCGAAGGAGTTGAAGATTAGAAAATATGAAGTTTTTTCGATTCAACTTAAACCTGGTATACTACTAAAAATAAGGGACTGGAACAATGTTAAATTATAAAATAAAACTATTGCTTATATTGATGTTGATTGGGATTTTCATTATATCAACTTCAGCGGCTGATAATCACCTAAACCAAAGTAATGTAGAAAAAAAAATTACTATATTTGAAGAAGAAAAGAAATATCCAAAAATAGAATCGAATCTTTTACAAAAAGATTCTAATATTTTTAGAGCGCAATTTCAAAATGATGATCTGATAAAAATAGTTTTTATACTTAAAAGCAACAATGAATCATATATTCAATTACTTGAAGAAAATGGTGCCATCATCGAAGCTGTTTGTAAGAACCATGCACAAGCTAGAATTCCAGCATCAAAGCTTCCTGAAATTTCCGAATTACCTTTTGTGACTTATGTACGAAGTCCACTAATACCTTATAAAGATGTAGTAAGTGAAGGGTTCGAAGTCATTAATATAAATTTACTTCATCAAAAAGAATTCAAAGGGCAAGGTGTGAAAATAGCAATACTGGATTCTGGATTTGAAGGTTACGGATCAAGACTTGGTAGTGAGCTTCCGAACACAGTGATAACACAATCGTTCAGTCCGGATGGTATTAATGGTGGTGGAGAAACTCACGGTACTGGTGTTGCAGAAATAATATATGATATTGCACCCGAAGCTTCACTTTATTTAATAAATTTTGATACATGTATTAATTTTTCACAAGCTGTAGATTATGCCATCAGTCAGGATGTAGATATAATCTCAATGTCAATTAACTGGCTTGTCGGGCCTTTTAACGGAACCGGATTTTTTAATGAGATAGTAGATGATGCTATTGCAAGTGGGATAATATGGGTAAATAGTGCAGGTAACTATGCACAAAGTCACTGGGAAGGTAATTTTTATGATCCGGATGGCAATAAAATACACAATTTTTCCAATGAAGACGAAATGATAAGCATAACTCTCAATTCAATTAATGATATAGGGATATATTTAAGCTGGGACGATTGGCCGCAATCGAACCAGGACTATGATTTATATTTATATAATAGTGCAGGTGAGCTACTGGGATACTCGGATACAATTCAAGATGGCACACAGGATCCATTTGAAGGTCTAATTGGCACACTTTACCCTGGTACATACTACCTTAAAATAATAAAATACAATGCTACAAGAGATGTGAACTTCGAATTATACAGCGCTTACCAGGAACTTGAATACCAGGTAAATGCAAGCAGTTTAGGTATACCTGCTAATGTAGAGGAGGCTATTGTCGTGGGTGCAATTTACCGGGACAATGATGAATTAGAGTACTTTAGCTCGCAAGGTCCCACAAACGATGGCAGAATAAAACCTGATCTCGTGGCTCCCGATGGTGTATCCACATCAGTTCCGGATTTGTTACCTTTCTATGGCACTTCAGCTTCCACACCTCATGTAGCAGGTGCAGCGGCATTATTGCTTCAAGTGGATAGTAGCCTTAGTCCGGGTCAATTGAAACAGGCTTTTGAGGACGGGTGTGAAGATTTAGGAGAAACTGGTAAGGATAACCAATACGGAGCAGGAAGAATAAATGTTTATGCATCGTATCTACAAATTGATACACCACCTTCAGTATTGATAATAGATGATGATAACAGTCCGTACTCCTATGACGACCAGAGTGTGGATGTATTTAATTCGACATTTGCACAGCTGGGATATAATGTCAAAATTGAAGAATCCGGTGAAACGTCAAATTTTACATGGGATAATTATGATATCATTATCTGGAGTTGTGGGGATGATAAATCTCCGGTATATAATCCTGAATATAAAGAAATGTTAGTTGATTATGTAACTAATGGGGGTCATTTGATAATTGAGAGTGGCTATATTGCATCATGGATTAAAATAAATGGTGGTCAAATTATAGATAGCGAATTTCGTAATAAAGTACTCCATGCAACAGCGGATTGGGTTTATTGCGATGTTGGCGATCTAACATTGAGTACTCTACATACTATTGCGACTACACCGAATGATCTTCCGGATACTATAAACTTTACTTCAACCAATCCAGGTGATAATTCAGGAGATGTTGATGCGGTCAGGATTTTACCTGATGCTACGGGAATTTATAATTGGTCTTATGTAAAATACGAAGGGGATATAGAGGATCTGCCAGGTGCATTCGGATTAATAGTATATGATGACGATACGGATGAGAACAATGGTGGTCAGATAATATACTATCCTTTTGACATAGATGATATTGATGATCCTGATATACAACATAAATTAATAGAGAACTCCCAGCATTGGCTTAAAATAAATGATGATTGGAGAAATGAATGGATAGGTGAAAATTCAGAAGGTGGGAGTGCAGTAACAACAGTGGAACTTCAAAATGCTATTCATCACTGGATAGAGAATATACCAGTAAGAGGACACGTTATGTCTACTGCAGATATTCAGGAGATTATAGTAATATGGTTGTCAGAATAGGATGAAATTACTAAAACACAGGCTTAGTCAAATAACCGAAGAACAAAAACCAAGTGA
>JAIOQW010000023.1 GCA_021108405.1 Methanosarcinales archaeon | reverse complement strand
CAATCAGTTTGCGCTCCTGCCGTTTTTGAGGGGTAATTTTGGCAAAGGTTTTGTTTTCGATCTCCAGTTTAGCCAGAACCTGTTTGGTTGCCTTTATAAGGGAGCAGTAGCCGTATTCCTCGTTTTCGATCAGATCAACACGATCAAGGCTGGAATATTTTGCAACCTTTATAGAAAGACCATTTGAATCAGAGAGCAGATAAGCGGCATAGTTTAACTCACCTTCTTCGGTAAGCAGTTCCAGATTATGAGCAAATTTGTTGTTTAGTTTTAAGGGTGTCTCGCCATAATAGATTTTCAACTGCTCAAAGGTGAGATCTTTCTTGCGAGATTTTATCGTTCCGATGGAATTACGGATCCTCTGAGAAAAAAGATCTTCAATCATGCGTACCGACATCGGTTCTGATGCACTGCCAATCCGAATAAAGCAACCTCGTTCAGACATACCTTGTTTTTTCAAGTAATAGGGTTTTTCAGAACCACTGGCAACGGTGATTTTAATGATCTCTTTACCATCGTGTTGTTCAGCAATGACATCGAAAAGACCCAGCGTAGAGGGCATGATATTGTTTTTGATACGATCTTTAATTTTAAGTTGAATCGCATCAGGATTGGACACTCCCACTACAGTGCCAGTGGCATCGTCAACTCCAATATAAATATGGCCGCCTTCACGGTAATTGAGAAAAGCCACAACTTCCTTTTCAAGAGAATCGGTGAGCTTTCTTTTGAGTTCAATTCGATTTGATTCTTTCATTGAGCCACCTTTATTTTCCCTGTGACAACATCGTTAATTAATGTTTTGCGTAGTTCTTTAAGTTTTTCGATTTGGGTATTGATGGTTTCAACAATGCGATCAATCTTGGCGGTTTTGGTATCGAGGTAATCTACTATTGCTTGTTGCTCTTCAATATCACCAAAAGCTATCGTAAAGTTTTGAAACATTGGCATTCTTAGAGAATCTACAGTGGATTTAGCATTAAGACGAAGAGCATCTTTATGAAAGTTTTCTCTCATATAATAGAAAATGAATTTACCAACAACATCTCTAAAGTTGCTTATTTTGTATACACGCTGATGATAATCAAATTTACAGTTCACATGGTGGAATACTTTCCCGACACCAACGCCATCGCCAGCTGTCAATATTGCCTCGCCATCAAAAGAGTATGAATTAATTCGTTCTATGGTTTGAGAGCGAACGAAAAATGGATAGGCACCTTCTTCTACATTATCAATAGTGTCTTTTCCTCCGGTCTTTATGTAGGCGAGGTTTTTCAGTCTATTAACCTTCCAATGCTCCGGCACTTCCCCAATCCACTCAACCCCGCTATCTTTCATTGCCACACTTTTATCCAAACCACTGGTGACGGTTTCATTAATAAGGGATTGCTTGAGCTTGCCGTATTGGGTCGCCTTTTGGGTGAGCAGGTCTATCTTGCGATCAATCTGCACGGTTTTGGTGTTGAGGTAGGCAGCTATGGATTTTTGTTCTGAGAGAGGGGGGACAGGTAGCAACAATCTCTTTATTCTATCCATTGCCAAACCGGGTTGAGCAGCAGAAAGAGAGTATTGATTAAGATACATGACCTTAAGCATCTCTCCGTACCATTTCATGACAATACCGCTATTTAAGTAAACAACAACAGCATGCTCCGATGCCCAAAACTTGCCATGAGCGTAATTAATATTGCCACATAAAGCACCTTGGCGCCCAATGAGAATGTGGTCGCCATTGTTTGTATAACGAGAAAAGTAGCCCCTTAATCCGTTGCCTCCGTAGACTGGATATGGACCTTCATCCTCAATTTGCTCTGAAACAATTGAATCTCCACTTTGAAGTAAAGCTAAGTCTTTAACACGCTTCATACCCCAATGCTCCGGCACCTCGTCCAACCACTCAACCCCACTATCTTTATGAGCATTATATCTTACCAGCTCATGCTTCATCACAACACCAGCCCCGTTTCCAACTCTTTCAACTCACCATCAAGCGCATCGATCTCGGCCAGAATATCCATCACTTCGCGCAGTTTCTCAGGCTTATAAAAAATCTTATTAAAATTTAGCTCCACACCCACCACATTTTCTAAGTAGCTAAACGGCTTGGTGATATATTTCGCCATAAAGTCTGCAATTTTTGCAAGATTTTCAGTTTCGTCTTTATGGAAGGGGATGATCTCATAATCTTTTTGGTAATCTGGCGTAAGCTCAACGCTAATCTCAATGCGCTCTGACTGTTTTTTATTCGCTTTCTTAAAGGCAGATTTCACCACGATCTTCCCGCAACCCAGACACTCTTTTTTACCATTCACTTCTTTGATAAGGGTTTCTTGCCCGGCATCATACCAATACTGTGCCTTAGCAGTGATGATTACAAGTGGTTGTTCTTTGTAATCCAGCGATGCAATGAATGGTTTGATGTCCTGTCCAAAAACATCGGCTAAAGAATCGTATTGAGTGGTATCAAAAGACGTTATCATAAACTCGGTCAGTTCGCGCTCACCGTTGGTAAGTTTGGTTGGGGTAAGCTTTTCACTCTTCTTGCCTTCCTTTAACTTCGCATTAAAACTGTTGCCATATTCATCTACATTAGTAAGCATAATAGCCTGTTTGTTGAAATAGAAAAACTCCTTGTCAAATACTCTGGCATAATCATTATTCTGGTACTTTGCAAGTGTTTCAACAATCTCTAAACGGCTGGCTTCATCCACTTCTCTGCGCTTGGAAC
>JAIOQW010000045.1 GCA_021108405.1 Methanosarcinales archaeon | reverse complement strand
TATGGGGGACATATGATATATACTTTACAACATTATATTGTTGACTCGACACTAGTGTCAAGTCAGCCATACAATATTGCTAGGTATATGATCTGACACTTGAAGGTTGACTTGACACTAGATAAATCCCACAATACAAATAATCGAGTATAAATATTTCAAAAGTTACATAAACTGAAAACAAGAAAATGCTCACTTCGTTCGCATTTACTTTAGATATATTTTATAAAATATGTACAGGAACAAAATCCTCCCTCCAGTCGGATTTTCTTGACTGAAGCTTCGAAGAAGCTGAAGATTAGAAAATGTGAACGTAGTGAGCATTTTCGATATATCAAGTTATACTTGATATTCTACAAGAAAACATGGTATTAGCGAAACTCTGCATCATCAATAATGACATAGAAAAATAGCCCCTCTTCTTCGAAGCGGTCGGTTCCGAAATACCAGCCCAGTCTTACCTCGCTGGCCAGTGTCTGTCCGTCGAAAGTTCGCTCTGCCAGTACTTTTCCACCAAAGGGTACAAGACAGCCTGAATCGCCTGTTGGCCCCCCCCAGCGTCCACCTACAAATGATTGAAGTCCTCCATCGTCATCGAGCGTCAAGTGGATCTTAGTTGACTGTCCATAATCGGAGATTGTTACCACCGGCCCGCCTGAATCTGATACCGACCACCTTGCTGCTGAGCCGGCAAGTAACGACGGCAACAAGATTGACTCTATGTGCATGCGACCGATCCCAGAGCGCGAAACGTCAGAACCCGAACTGGTCATTACCGGGATGAGCCAGAGCATCTTCCAACTCATCGTCCCCTCTCCATTAAGTAGTAGATCATATCCAGATACGGGCAAGCCCTTCATGCGCATCTTTGCAGTCCACATAAAGCCCAAATCCTGACAGAGTACCTCCTCAGCACGGAATGATAGCCAGTTGCCACTGATCTTGATCTTTCCGTGCATTTCTAAACGAACGGCGCGTGAAAGCGGAGTTCCCGGTTTGATGGAATGGTTGAGCCAGCGCTGCGCAGGCTCGGGGAGATCTGTGATTGCAGAGGGATCGAAGCGACCCGCCGATAATGGAGCGTTTTGCCATAGTTTATCGAGAGAAGGTACTTTAATCATAATTTCCTCACTTTGCTAAACACAATGATTGATGTAATGTTTTAAAATCACACTGGAATTATATAAAGATATACATGACCACCGGCAGCAGCACCCACCAACACCCGAGGCCTCTGTTCGCATAGTTGAACACCTGCACGCCCTCTGTTACAATGGTTGGCTGAAGAGTATAGAAACATAACCGCTTACAATAACATAATCTGTATATTTTTCCAGAATTTTAATGAAATCTATTACAAAAAGGTCCAGCTTAAAACCACTTTTTTCCTTAGAAAAATATATTTTCCTTCTATTTCAAGTTCCATATTATTTTCATTTTCCTTAACCTGTAAATTAGAACATTCCTAATTCCATTACTCTTCAATTGACATTTTTTTAAATTATCCTTTTATTGGAAACAAATTTACCTATGTTTTTTCATATACTGTTATTACTTAGGAAGTACCTTATTTCTTCTATATATAATCATAAGCACCATATATACCTGCTGTGTTGTTGACCAGGCCACAAGTTGTTACTCAATATTCATTTTCAAATTGCCGAAATTACTCTTTACCGGAGCTAAGCTCATTAGTTTTTTTAAAGTGATATGCTTACTATCTCCCATTTCTTTATTAATTACACTCGATGACAGAATATAAAAATCCCATTGGTTTAAATCCAAAGGATTTAATGTTTCCTGAACTTTATGTTTTAGCAAGCAGAATACATAAATGTCCGCTTGTCTTTTCGACTCTTGTGCTTGAATGTTTGTATTCTCATCCCAGTATTTAGTTTTACGAATTGAGAATGATATTTCAGAATATTTTTTTTGATACCAGGTTTGAATATATGATGCGGATTTCACTTCAATTTTAAGTCCTTTATCTGTTAATAAATCAAATGCATCCCATTCAATTCTAATTTTTTCTGTCAAGTCCAAAGCTTTAGCAACTATATATTCTGCAAGAATTCCCCTTACAGTGTTCCCAATAATATCAGAATAAGCCCATTGCCAAAATTGTTCGAGGGAAAAGTCAAGCTTTTTAAAATTATAGTGAAAAGGCTCTTTTCCACTTTTACGAAATTTAGGTAAAGATAATAACTCAGTAGTCTTTGAGCAATCTTCCAGATATGATGGTGTCAAACATATTGCATAGGGTCTAATGTAACTATCAGATAAGGGGTTTTTTGAGCTTTTCAAGTATAAACTACTTAATGGCTTTGGAATGGTAATTTTTGTCAAATTCTCAAAATAATATTTAGTCTTATTCTCTATTTCGAATAAAATTATTGAAGTGAGAGTTCCATAGTATATTAATCCACTGTTGGTATCGGCTGCACTGAATAGAATTGGCATTGTTAAACCCTGTGTATGTGCATCATCGAATAATACTTTTCCAGTCTTCCAGAGCTGATTCTCATAGAACGTTCCTTTTCTGTCACTGTTAAAAAGATAGTTTAGTTCCTCTGAATTTCTCATCGTGTAAATACAATAGTTACTCAAGTTGCTATAATCCATAGTAGTTCACTCCCATTCTCGCATGGTAATCCCGCCCAATGTTATTGATCACAAAACATAAGTAAGAAGATCTATATATTTATTTTGACTGTCAAACTTCGTTTGGTTATAATCT
>JAIOQW010000109.1 GCA_021108405.1 Methanosarcinales archaeon | reverse complement strand
CTTTCGGAGGACAGCTTGATTCATTGATAGATATTGTAAGTTTTGGAATTTGCCCCGCTGTTTTTCTCTTGAGCTACGGAGAATTCAATCTATGGTTCCTGCCCGGAGCGTTTGTGATTGTCGCTGCCAGTGCAATACGGTTGAGTTATTTCAATGTATTTGGCCTGATTGATGATTCGACATACATGGGATTGGCACTTGATAACAATGTCATTATTCTTGCTTTTATCTTTTTGTTTAACGGTTTTTTCACCCAGCCGATTTTTTCAGTCATCATATATGCAGTGTTGATGTTTTTGACTGTTTTTAATTTAGCACCGATACGAACGCCAAAGTTTACCGGAAAGTGGTTTTATGTCCTCCTGGTTTATGTTATGGGATTGACAGTTATTTATAGCGCAATATTGTGGAGTGAATATCAATAAAATTGATGCAATTATTAACTGGAAAGAGGGGACACAATATATGTATGACTACCAGTCACTCAGGAAGTGTATCTCAAACAATGACAATGAGTTAATTATTTACGGAGCCGATAATTTTTCACAGTGCCCGCGGCGTGATGCATCTGTCAATTCAAAATGTGACAGAGCGCTTCCGGTAGCACGCGGGGATGAACTGGTAGTTCTACGTGGAAAGCTTGATCATGTGTATCATAAATGGCTTCGCTCTCATGGTCTCGGATCAGATTATGTTGTTGAATATAATGCTCAGTCAAGAGATATGACTCTCTCGGAGCTTATCATTAATAATCCTGGACCTGTTAAAAATATTATCCGGGAGATCGGGAAAAAACCTATATATGTACCATGGTTTTCAGGGCGCATGGAAACTGAAGCTGCAAAAGCTCTTGGTGCGGATCTTTTCGGAGCACCTGAAACTGAAACATTGAAATATAATGATAAGTCAGTTTTTAAGACCATGTGTCGACAATTAGATGTGTCTGTTGTTGAAGGTACTTTATTTGAAATGCATCCTGAAAATAATAAAAATTGTATAGAGATGAAAAACATTATTAGCAGCTATCTGGCAACCTGTAAGACTGTTATTATTCGCGGTACTTTGGGTGAAGCTGGTATGTCGTTATATAAGACCAGGGGCAATGATATTTCACAAATATATCAAGAAATTTCAATTAGCGGCGAAAAATCTATTATGATTGAGCCTTTTCTGGACGTCTTGTCTTCTCCGAATGATCAGTGGGTAATCAGTAGAGATGGAAATATAAGCTCTCTTGGTATTCGGGATCAAATATTCGAAAGAGGTATGGTACACATTGGTACTCTCAAAGGAGCAAAAGCCTCACCGGATATTTTAAATTACATTACAAAAACATCTGTGAAAATTGTAAACAATATGGCTGAATCCGGATATAGGGGTGTAGTCGGTATAGATTATATTGTATTGGATGATGGTATATTTCCAGTTGAAAATAACGCTCGTTTTAACGGCTCCTCTTATGTGAGCATGATCGTAGATAACATTGAAGAATTGATTTCCCCCATTCCATTCTGGAAATTTATAAAAATCAAGACATCCGCATGTTCATTTATTGAGCTTACGAAACGTATTAAACCCGTACTTTATGATGGAAAAAAATTAAATTCCGTATTTCCTTTTAGCTGCGATACATTGCCGTTGTCCGGCGATTTTTCCGTTATACTCTTAGCCGGGAACATGGACGAGATTTTCAACATGGAAGAGTACTTGAAAGAAATAGGAGTAAAAAGGAACTGATCAAACCTATATAGTATCTACTTCAAATCTAAGGGTAATTAGCATATCCTTAAAGTTGATATGCAAAAAAGGAATATAACATGGAAGCAGGATTTATTATTTCAATAATAATTTGTATCTGGACTGCGTTTATAACAATGCTACTTGGCACTTTTATATACAGAGGAAATGTCGGGCTTATTGCAGGGTATGATCCGGATAAAGTTACAGATAAAGAAGGTCTTGCAAAATAGGTAGGTTCGATTCTAATTTTTATAGGAGTATATGTATTGACATTTCCAATATTAGTCTATTTTATTCAAACTCCTATTATGGGATTATGGGTTCTTGGACTTCTAATTATCGTTGCTATATTGATTATTGGGTGTAAAAAATATGAAAAAAGGTGAAATATTAATCACCAGGATATATAAAGTGAGATGAAAATGAGTGAATTTCAGTTTTCTATTCCTGCATATGTTCTGATAAATGATATTGCAATAATTTTAGGGTTAGCTGTTATTGGAATAGTGATATGGTTTTATTCGAAGGATAGAAATAGAATTATTGGAATAAGTATTATAGGAGGAGTTATTATTTTATTTATATATTTATCTTTCATTGCCCCTATTCAGACTAATGTGGCACTTAATGATAGACTGGAATTATATATTCCTCCATATGCTCGCGAGACTATCCAAAAAGAAGAAATTCTAAGAGCATATGTGATAGACCTGGAACATAATGAAAGTTTACAACCAAAATATCATACATTCGGTGCAGGTATGGGTAATTATAAAATGGGTCGGTTTAAATTAGCAAATGGGAAAGATGCAATAATGATGACTACTGGACCTAAGGTAGTTTGTTTAGAACTTAAAGATAAATATATAATGCTATCGCCGGATAATTTAAATGAATTTATTGAAGAGATGAATGAAGAATTCGTTGTGATTGGATATGATGAAATTGAGTGACACACTTCGGATTTCGCTACACTTAAATCTGAGGCATCAGAAGGATGCTCATTTCAATAATTGCTCTTAT
>JAIOQW010000235.1 GCA_021108405.1 Methanosarcinales archaeon | reverse complement strand
TTCCGGCAAATTCTTTTAACGGCTTTTTTCTGACGATTTCTGCTATACGATTTATGAGGGCAGTAAAGCTTTCCCCTTCTTTTTTTAGCTGAACAAGGCTTTTGTAAGCTTCTTCTGAGATGGTTAATGTTTTATGAGCCATATGTTTAAGTGTATTTATTCCTCTATTTAAATATGCCTGTCGTTTTTATTCATCATATCTTCTATTGTTAATATTGAAATCCTGTCATGCTCCCTCCCCGTTTTCATACTTCTACACTTTCCCACCGCCCGCCCATCTCTGACGCTGCGGACCGGGTGTGGGTGCTCATGCGCCGAGCGTGGGTCGGGAAGTGGTGGGTGCAGGCGGTGGCCACGGGTGTTGGTAGGTGCTGCCTGTAGCGGGGATGTCTGTTGAAATATACAATTTATGAAATGCTGCACCGCAAAGATCGCAAAGTTAAGGTAACATTGTCTTTGCGAACTTTGCGCTCTTTGCCTGTCGACAAGAAGTTATATCACAGATTGCCTAACCGGCTACCCCTTTCAAGTTGTGCCATTTGGCCAGTACTCCTATTTATCTAATTATGCATTTATCTCACTTATAATTTTGGCTCTCTTGTAATTCGCGTTGAACGTTTATAGTTGATAAATTACGCAAATGATGAATACCCTTCTACATCAAGGTTTATGCGTTGAAACAAATGACCTATATTATAAATTCCATAACAACGTCGTTTGATTACTTTTATTTTATTGTTAAATCCTTCCACAAATCCACTTGTTTGCCGATTAATAAAATAATTTGTAATTTCATTATGCCATTTCTCTAATGTCGATAAAAAATTATTGTAACAATTTAAACCACTTTTTCTGACTTTCTTCTTCCATTTATTAATCTCACGTTTTGCCTGATTTTTGGAGATATTCTTTTCAAAAATATCTGTTAATTCAGTACAAAGTTCATATGCTAATTTTAATATTGATGAATGCTTGAATAAACATTCCATAACTTCTAATTCTTCTTTTGTCAATTCTTTCTTAGTTTTACGTAATATCCACATTGCACCTTTCAATTTCTTATACTCTTCCTTTGATAACTCCTTCTTCAAACGCTTCATTTCTTTTTTACGAAGTCCATCCAATCCTTTTCGATATAATTTAGCAACATGAAATCGATCAACCACAATATTACATTTTTTTCCAAAAACTTCTTTTGCTGCATTAATATAACCTTCATACATATCTGAGCATACTGCTTTTATATTCTTCCTGAACCGTTTTGGAATGCTCGACAGAAATTTCTTAACAGTTTCTTTTTTACGGTCCTTGAGCACTCCCAATATAATTATCTTATTATCTATACATGCTGTCACAATTGTTACAAAATTTTTATGTCCCTTCTTTAGTGAAATTTCGTCTAATCCTATAACATCTATTTTTTCAATCTCTTCCCAATTTACTTCTTTATCAATATAACGATTGATAATACCTGAAACGGCTTCGTAACTCAAATCTTCCTTAATACTCACATCTGAAATGGTACTATTTACCAATTGTAATAAGATATATTCCTCATATGCTTTCGTATGCGGACTTCGTGAATTATACCAAAGCACCTCTTGTGTTGTGGTTGTATTATCATCACAATTAATACATTGGAATCTTGAAGGACGAATACGAATATAACATTTTTTACCTAAAATCGATAAATGACGGAGAGTAATCCATCTGCCATGACCATAAGGTTTAGTAATCTTTCGATTACATTTATGACAATAAGCATAGTCAATTGTGCTAACTACAGTTAAAATAAATTCGCCTTTTTTATTTATTTTCATGTTTTCAACTACAACATTTTCTATGTCCAAATTTATTTTAAACGATTCCATTTTTGTCCCATTGAATTAATTTTTAGAAATTCTTTAGAAATCGTATTAATATTATTTAATTATATTGAAATCAATTGTATTCGATATGCATCAATCCAAATTGATATATTCTATTTTAAAAATCATTTTGTATCCACTCAAAATTGATCTACAGCATAGTGATTTGAAATTAATTTATCACCCCGCAAATTACAAGAGACCCATAAAGTTTACACCACACTTTCATCTGTCACATTGTTGAGTTACTAGCCCCGTACAAGATGTAACGAAGCCTGAACAAACCAGTTTTGACAACCACACCCCGCCTCCTTCAAATAATCGACAGCAGCCCCAGCCCCCCATCAATTAACCTCACCATAATATCCAGAGCATCCTGGCAAAAACGTGCGGCATCCCCCCAACTGCAGACATGAATCCATATTGCTAAACACAGAAGGCGACCGCCAGTCCCACATGATAGTACCGGGCAGCCCTCATGATGACCTCGTCGGGGAAGAGTACTGCGCTGGCCAAAATTATGATGGGGTAGATGATTTTAGGACCCCGGAGCATGGCCATGGCACCCCTTACCATGTCATTCATCGCTTTGCAGTAGGCAGGTTTTATAAAATACGACCACAACATCCTGCCAGCAGCCTCAAAGGATGTGTTAATACTGCTCAATTTGACCTCACTTACGGCCTGCTCCGGTTTTTCCAATATCTCAATGACACTGAGATCAATATGAGTTCGAATGGATGGTGGCCGGGTCCGTACCTGCAGGAATTACGTAAGATACTGGAATCCGGGTCGTGTCCCTTAATCAGTGACAATATTTAAATAGTTTAAATGTAATTCCCTCTTTTGAGGGATATAAATGGATTCAGAACTGGATTTATCAGAATTTTGTTGTTTGAATAA
>JAIOQW010000008.1 GCA_021108405.1 Methanosarcinales archaeon | reverse complement strand
GCCAGATAAGTTCACCGGTCTTGCCTTCAAGTACAACAATTGAATATGCCGAACCAATGACCTCTATTGAGCCGTCACCATCCAGATCAGCTACTGCAGGTGAAGAATACCATCCGGTCTCACACCATGAATTATAACAACCACCATGCTGCCACTTGAGGACAGGAACAGCGATCTCTCCATTAACAATACAAGCAGAAGCAATAGTAAAAATACATATTGCTAACATTGTTTTTTTAAAAATATTCAATCTGTTCAATACAATTCTTCCTTGTTTTTTTATAGAATATTAAGTATAACTTGAATCGAAAACACTTCGTATTTTCTATTCTTCAGCTTCTTCGAAACTTCAGTATCGAAAATGCTCACTTCGTTCACATTTTCTAATCCTCCATTCCTCTGGAATGTCGGACGAAGATTCTGCGAATCTTCAGGCAAGAAAATCCGACCGAAGGGAGGATTTTGTTTCAAATTAACGACTTACGAACTTACTGGTGCTACATCATGTCCGTGATCTCTCCCGGCATTCTGGTTATTGTGGCATGTCAAACACTGTGCATTATTATCCCATTCATGGTTTGGTTGTTCACATGCTTTTGGACCAGGATGTATAATACTATCATCTATAGAATGACATTTTGTACAAACCGGCATTGAGTACCATGTATGTACACCGCAATAGTCTGTGATCGTGATTTTCGTATTATCAGGATCAATATCAAAACCTACATCAGTATGGCAGATCAGGCAACCAGGATAATTGGTAGGTCTGTTTGTGGATGTGTCCAGTACCAGGTCTTTGTGAACACTTTCGCAAAGCATCAAGCCAATAGCTGGTGTGCGCATATAATTCTTAGGGATGTTTTCCATAGACCATATATGTGACGAACCAGGTAGAGTTGCTGCATGGCAGTCTGTACATTGTGGAGCAGAAATATAATGGATATTCGGTGCATTGGTATATTGTGTTTGATCCGACCCTGAATAAGTGTCTGGTAGTACTGGTTTTGTATCATGGCAGTCAATACAATCAGAACTATAATGGGTATCATTAGCATCAAGGATTACCTGATTGATCCAGACTTCATGGCATGACTCACATCTGGTATAATCCCAGTTTTGCTCGTGCAGTATACCAGTATCTCTTACTTGTTGTGCATGACAGTTCAGACATACCTGGTCTGCGTTCCTCTCAGGTCCGGTTGCACCGGGCCATCCTCCGCTTGATAAGGGGTTTGCATGTCGTGCATAGAAAAAGCTTCCGGTCCCACTAAGCCCTTGCGGATCGCTTCCACAGTATGATGAAGTTATAGTATCTTTCTTGTGTGTCATACTCGAACCTCCGGGAGCAAGGTTATCCGGATCATCATTCATTGCATAATTATTATAACCAGTATCAATATCTTCATATACTTGATTATGGCAGTCTACACATGAGAGCACATTGCTGCCGTCAAAGAGGGAATGGAACTGGTTATGACAGAACGAGCAGTTAACAACCGCTTTATCGCTATTGCCCTCATATGGGTGTCCTCCTATGTCCCTTGGTTCTCCTGATACGGTATCCATCCACTGGGGGACATTTGATCCGAAAGAGATCGGGTGGCAGTCAGCACATGTAGGGTATGCATTATCTATAGCACCCGGCATTGAACTGTTAATATGTCCATGACATAGCGCATTTGAACATGATTGACGGGCAAGATACGGATCCTTTTGTTCATCATCAGGTGGACTGACTTTGTAATGTTCTCCATAGGCATATCCTGGCGTATCAGGCCAGTATGTAGTATTATAACCTCCATCCATCCCATGACAGAAAGTACATTCAACTACTTCTGATTTTGCATATGTCAGGAAGGGCAATTCGCTGGTGTCCTGGCAATCATAACGTAATCTTCCTGAGCCGATGTGACAGGGTGTGCAATTATCATGCCATGGCTGCTTACGATTTGTCTTTTCATGATATGGATATTCATTAAGATAGTCTGATGGTGTATGTGTAAATGTGGAATCTGTTAAGTATGAAATATTAAAAGTAGTTTTATCTTCCCCGTTACCTCCCAGTATATTTTTCCAGTTATGCGGACCTTCCGGTCCACCATCCGGGAATTTACTCCAGGGATATATTGTTCTCGCGATGGGATTTTTTAATCCATCTATCCAATCATATCCCAGGTGGCATCGATCACAGCCCCATCTTCCAACACTGAATGACTTTGTTATTCCACTAAAGTCCATACTATCATAATTCACTGAAACACTGATGGTAAAAACATTTGGAACACTCCCATCAAAACCTGCTCCTCCCGCATCAGCATCGTTGATGGTGAAACTTGCTTCATAGAACCCTTTTCGAACCTCTTGTATGTTATTTCCGCTTGCTATTATTTGGTTGGTATTATTATATACACTATAATCAACTACAGCCCCACTTACCCTATAGCCTCTATTATCGAGTACCATTACTGAGAAATCTACACTACGGTCATACCCGGGCCAAAGATCATCAGGTGCATCATATACCCAGTAATACGGGTCCATAAGATATGTGGCTTTATCGGTCGTGATTATGATAGGGATATTGTTATCAAACGATGGATTTGATTCAAGTGTGTTGAATATATCCGTTGTATTTGCCGTATCGGTTTTATTTGTTGTATCAGTTGTGTTTGTTGTATCAGTTGTGTTTGTTGTATCAGTTGTGTTTGCTGTATCAGTTGTGTTTGCTGTATCAGTTGTGTTTGCTGTATCAGTTGCGTTTGCTGTATCAGTTGCGTTTGCT
>JAIOQW010000266.1 GCA_021108405.1 Methanosarcinales archaeon | reverse complement strand
AGTCAGCATACTGGCTGACTTAATTTGTGAAAAATCCAATGAATCATCCCCTCATGAATTTCTATTGAGGGGTATGATTCATCCCCTATAAATTTTTTTCTTTGGATCTACTAGAAGATTTAGTTGTCTATCGGAAGTACTGTAATAGCAGAGGCAAATTTATACCATTGGCTCAAACAACGCGGGTTAGCAAGGGCTACAGCAATGACCTTTTTTCATTACCGGTTTTGTACCTTTGTAGGATTGTACCCAATTTAGGCTAATGGATCACGAAAATTACACAATTACATTTACTTAAAACATCAAGGCATTTAAGAGAAAAAAATATAACCGATCATCAATATATTCATGTTTAAGGAGGTGGTTCTAATTGTTAGATTGTTGCTGTGAATATCATCAAGAAAGTGGGCCTTGTAAGTTTGATAACGAAAAGATGTCAAATGAAATGAAATCTAAATTTTGTTTTTCCAAATCTAAATCCAAAAATTGTCCAAAATTAAAAAAAGACTAAATTAGGTATTTTTGGGCAACGCACCCAAAGGAGAGATAATTATGAGTGATGATAATGAAAAAAATGAAAAAAATAGAGAGAAAGAATATAAACCCGTTGAGCGATACACTATAGAAAGCATAAAAAATGGAGGGGAAAATGACTCATATAAACCCGTTGAGCGAGACATTATAGAAAACACAAAAAATGGAGGGGAAAATGACCCATATAAACCCGTTGAGCGAGACATTATAGAAAGCACAAAAAATGAAGGGGAAAATGACCCATATAAACCCGTTGAGCGAGACATTATAGAAAGCACAAAAAATGAAGGGGAAAATGACCCATATAAACCCGTTGAGCGAGACATTATAGAAAGCACAAAAAATGAAGGGGAAAATGACCCATATAAACCCGTTGAGCGAGTAGAAATCACAAAAAATTTTGTATTAAGGGTCAGGGGAAAAGTAACAAGAAATTTTGTATTAAGGGATAAGAAAGGCAATGAACATGGAGTATTCACTGGCAAACAACCCAGACAGGCAGCTCTTAAGGCCGCAATCAGGGGAAAAGGAACTAAAAATAAGCCAGAAACGATCATATTGAGGGAGAGGGGAACTAAAAAGCTTCATATATATCAAGGATGGAGAGAAAAAGTGCCAGCTCCCAAGAACAAACCCAGCTGGATGCCAGATAAGGTCAAAAAGCCGAATGTAAAGAAACTTAAGATTGATAAAGTCGATAAAATATAATAATATCTTGAGCCTCACTAAAGGCTCTCTCTTTTTTTTGAAAAAAATAAGTAACTATTCAGCCATGCATAAACGTTATCGGTGGGATAAATAGTCCTGTATTATTTAATGACACATATTTGTTGAATCTCGATGAAATCAATGGCAATAGAATCAGTATGAAAAAATAGATAATGAATGAGCACAAGTGAAAATAAACGGCTTTTCGTTGTCGGCATCCTACCTTTGGAGTAGCTGAATAGTTACAAAAATAATATATATAATATATATAATTATATATTTAAGAAAATCCGGCCAAAGGAAGAATTGTGTTCATAACTTATACGGGTATGCTGGGAGTCGAACCCAAGTTCCAGGCTCTGGAGGCCTAATTGATATCCTCTACACTACATACTCGCTACAGCACATAACAACAAAATCATTGCTAACGCTTGGATTTTCCAACGCATAATAAGTTATACTTGATATACCATAAAAAAAACAGATGAAAAGAAACCATCTAAAGGACAACGTTGAATAGAAAATCAACATAACAATGCTAACCCCAAGACTATAAATTGACCTTCTCAGATCTTGTGCCTTTGTATTAGAAACCTCACACATTTTCTTTTCTGCTGCTGCAATAGTACCTATTATCCTATTAATTTGATTTTCTTTTGTTTCATTTGACAATTCGTCAATTAACTTATCTGTTGAAACATCCTCATATTTTCTAGTTCTTATTACTAAAACAGTTAACACAATTGTGATTAAAAATGATAACATCGTTAAAGTAAAAAATATTTCCGTTAAGTATCCGTTATTGACTGGTTTTGCTAAGAAGGTTATTAAAATACCTGTAATTGTAATTATCCCGATTGCTTTGGCGTCAATGTCTTTATATCGGTTATAATGACTTTCAAGATTTTTACAACTAATGTTTAATAGTACATCATTAAAACTTTTACGGCTATCATCAACATTTGCTTTGTCTGGCATAACTATTAATTAAGTATAACTATACATAAACTTTACTCAATTTGTCAGTTTTTATGTTATTAATATTAGATTATTTTGTATAAAATTAAGAATATTAATTAAGTTGCTCAATGAATACTCAAAAATTATGATCAGTATTCAATGGATAAATCTGATATTTCAGTATAATTAATGGAATTAGCAAATTCAATTTATAAAGAAAAAGAGTAACTATTCAGCTATACATTAACGTCATCGATCGGCCAAATAGCCCAATAATAGTTAGTTACATACATTTGTTAAATCACAAGGAAATCAATAGCAACAAACCAAGTATAAAAAACTGAGATATGTATTAGCAGAGAAATAAATAAATGGCTTTTCGCCATCGTCATCCTGTTTAAAGAATGGCTGAATAGTTACTATTTTTAATATAATAAGACATTGAGGAATTTCACTCCACTAAAGATTTTCATTGCCGGTTTTATACCTTTGTAGGATTGTACTCAAGGTTATGTAAAATAGTTTATTTCGTTGGTTAGGGAATTCCCAATAAATAATTTACCCAAATGTGGGTTTTATGGTGACATCC
>JAIOQW010000272.1 GCA_021108405.1 Methanosarcinales archaeon | reverse complement strand
ACTAGCTTTTGGATACGCTCAACTTTATCAGATGTCATATCATTTTCATTTTCTACAATTACACACTCGTACTTCTCTTTGAGTTCGGTCACGGTACGCAGGGCTTCATTCCATCTGCTTTCGAGGCTATCGGCCACCAACCGATTATCGGGATTCACCCGGAGGAACCGACGTTGAGCCAATTCAGCTTCGTGACGGGCACGTTCCAATCCGATCCGATGAAGTCGCACTAAATCCTCATGGCGAGTTCGTATCTCTTTAAAAACCTTCATCGAAACATCCAGGATAGTGGGTGTCACCATCTCCAAGAGTATCTTACCAATGAGCTCATCAACAGGCCCACCCTGAACGAACTGACATTGCCTTGTTGCAGTTTCGATTCCATGTTGTTGACATACATAGTCAGGTACCAACTCGCCTTTGTATATATGATAACGGACAGTCATCCGCTGCCCACACTTACCACATAACACCATCCCCTGAATTAAAGCAGGACCTGATCTAGGTGGGCTGCGACGTCGGTCCTTACCGTGTGCTGCAGCATTGTTTGCAAGTTGCTTTAGGTTATTTTGATACTGATCCCAGGAGATATATCCTTCAAATACCTCTGGGATAATAACTTTCCACTGGTCCTGTGGAATATTCTGGATCCTAGCCATCCCATCTATGGGATTCTTCCTCGTCTTGGTCCGGCCAAAGACGAAAGTGCCTGTATAACGGGGATTATGGAGCACCTGTAACACCCTATAATGATACAAGGGTTTCCAGACAATCTCATCTGCATAGGGACCGCTCCGCACATGTGCAGGGAATTTCAAACCATTCTCACGGAAATGTTTGACCACGGCATAGGCACTCCCTGTCCGCTTAAAGGTGGAAAACAGGTGTTCCACCGCTTCTTTAACCTGTCGGTCAGGATGAATGACTGTCTTTCCCGAATCATCGTAAACAAAGCCCACTGGTAGGCGTATCTTCAACTCACCGCGCTTTGCTTTGTTGAGTATCCCTCCCTGTAGTCTCGCATGCAAGAAGTGGATTTCTGCTTCACTCATTGTGCCCTTCAACCCTAACAGCAATCTGTCGTTGAATAATCCCGGATCGTATAATCCGTCTTCATCGAGTATAAGTGTGTCTGTTAGAGCACAGATCTCCAGTAAGCGGTGCCAATCGGTGTTGTTTCGTGCTAATCGCGATACTTCCAGCCCCATGACCAGTCCTACCTGCCCCAATCCCACCTCAGCTACAAGGAGCTGGAAGCCTTTCCGATCCTGCGTACTGGTACCTGACAGACCGAGGTCATCATCGATCACAATAATCTGATCATCCCCCCAACCAAGAGCCAGAGCCCTGTTCTTAAGGGCATACTGCCGTTGTGTACTCTCTTTGTTCTCTATCACCTGTTTCATGGATGATTGACGGACATAGAGATACGCTGCTCTCTGAAGGTGATCGGAGGTTATTTTCTGATCCTTCATGAACTCCCCCCCAGACAGCAGACGACCATATTCGCCAATACATTCACGACATCGGTGTAGTTTTCCGAAGGGATCTCCGAAACTTCTACTATGGATTCAATTCCTGTGTATTCAGATTTTTCCTCAGGTATTGGTGCAAGGGTTGGAAGTGCCCTAATCCACCCCAACATTCCACGCAACATGAAAATACCGTAGCCGGATGTGTGCAGTTCTCCATAAGGTGAGATCATTGATGCCCGTAGCTGTTCATAGTGATCGATCAAGGTCGTCCCGCCTTTGAAAAATGAAAAACCTGCGTTTTTTTTTCGGTTTGATTCTTTTTTTTGGTACTGGCAAGTCCTCTCTCGATGGTCCGACGATGGAGGGAGACACCGAACTCTTCGTATACTTCGTGAATTAGGTCTTCCCAATTTATATCGGGTTCCTGTGAACGTTGCTGCTTGATGAACTCGATAATCTCTTCCGTGCACTTGTGCGGGTTCTTCGGTCCCGATTTTTGTGGGACCAGGCCTATGAGGCCTAGACGGTCGTACATTCCAGCAACATGATAGAAGGTCACACGACTGACACCGAACTGCTTTGAGGTCTCTATGACAGTGGCCTTGTCTACACGATGACGTCGTATCATCTCGTAGCGGACCTGGAGCAGGTCTCGCGGATCGAAAAACTCGTTCGCTGGAAAGAGTTCGTCTTGAACGCGTTCCGGATGGGGATTTAATACCCCATGGTCTCGCAGATATCGCTCTTTGTGCTTGCTTGTTTGGTTTTGATTCATGGTAAGCCTCCAGAGAATATATGGCAGTACATGTTAATAAGATTTTGCCTATTATATTGCTTATTATTAAATATCCACTAATATTCGATGTTGATAGATTAGACGAACATAATCTTTTTAACAACTGCGGCAAAATTGCCTTTACAAAATATTTATTAAAATATGTGGGATTCATTTCATTATCTCCTTTATCAAATCAGATAGCTGCAGGAGGTCTTCCACACGGAATGGTGAATGCCCGCCTTCCATGTCAAGATAGGGATCAGGTGGCCGAAGATTTGTCCAAGCCAATGGTATGGTTCCTACCGTGCCGTTTTGTTTGTAAAACCATACCCTCTCTTCTTCCCATCCATAACGACACTCTATGATCTCAAACTCTTTTCCATAAAGGGGGTGGAAAGGATGAGTGACCCGAAACATTTGGTTCTCAAAGTTCGGATCAAGTGTTGTTGCATGTACAGACCAAGGGAAAAGTAGAAAATCCATTTTCATATCTTGAAAATCACTTTATTGCCGATAATGAGTTTGAATCATTTGAAGACTTCCCTTTGAAACTTTTAGACTTTGAAAACTACGTAAATCACCGTATTCATACAACAACAAAGAAAACACCAATTGAAT
>JAIOQW010000318.1 GCA_021108405.1 Methanosarcinales archaeon | reverse complement strand
TTATGAACGGCATATGGAATATGACATATGGCACAATACTAAAATTTTGTGCATTTGATTACATGAATTAAAGATGTAAAAATTATCTTCGAAACTCTGGAATATAAAAAAAAGGAGGTGATGGGCATTTTTTAAAGGAGGAGGTTTTTTGGGGGTTTATATGGTAGGAGGTAAGGATATAGATTTAATGCCCATCTTTATAATAACTTATACGCATTAATACTATAAGTAGTTACCTCATAATCACAATAATGATGATGGGATTATATTCATAAACTATTCATTTGAGTCTATAGTAAAACCAATATAGTAGATATCTACTTTAAATCTAAAAGTAATTAGCACCAAATTAAAGTTGGATCGTATCCATTTCATATTCCTGCATAGCAGATTTTTCATAGCACATCAAGTATAACTTGATATATCGAAAATGCTTACTCGGTTCATATTTTCTAATCCTCCATTCCTCTGGAATGTCGGTCAATAAAATCCGACAGGAGGGAGGATTTTGTTCTTTTCATAGTACATAAAGTACAACCTGATATACTACAAAAAAGGTGGCTCGTCAGCAATGGAATCATAAATACTCTTTATCATTTCAACTTCTTTTAATTCTCCATCAACAGAAATCCTTACTGCACCTTCCGCACCGCAAACACCGCCTCCTGCAATAAGCATGGCTTTTGCACATGAAAGGATTGAAATGGCCTCAATTTCGGTAATTATTTCTCCTGGCACAGGAAGTAGTCTGGGGCCGGTAGAACCGGGAGAATTTAAAATAGAAGCAATTGTATCTATATCGTCCGAAATGCGTTTTTCGAGTCCAACAGGAAGAATCAGACTGACACGTCTGCCGACTACGGCTTGCAAAGCAACCGCAATAGTACCTCCCTTTGGATGGCCAATTAGAATACCTGCTTTCTTCTTTACCAGGTCAATACAATTTGCACCCTTAACAATAACATCTCCTTGCTTCAGATCATCTACGACATCGAAAATTGTTTTACCTTTTTGCCAAACACCATTTACGATTACAACATCCCCGGGAAATTTGGATTCATCCGGAAGTCTGCCGGTTTTTGTGGTTTTCATATTAGGGGGCAAAATAACACCCCTAAAAAATCGATCCCTGATGAAATCCTTTGATTGTCCGAGAATTTTCAATAATTCTTCCGCAACATAGCCATTGGTAGTTCCTGCTATTATCACTACAGTACCTGAATTAAGAGACTTTTTAATGGACGGATGTGAAGCTGTTGCTTTCGCGATAAGTCTTTTTCCTGCCGCAGATGTTAAGATAAATTGAATCATCTTTTATTCCTCCTTTCTTACCCATCTATTGAGCCTTACCAACTACGAACAAGCCAGCTTGCGTTTTCACATTCTTCAAAAGTAGTTATTTTGGCGTTTGAATATAACTCTGGAATATCCGAACCTGAATTCATACATACATCCATACAATTAAGTAGTATATCGGATTGAGTCATTCTATTTTTAATAGATGGATTTCGTGATATTTTTTAAGTGATTTTAAATACTTTTCCGGTGAAAATGGATAGTTAACTGCATTTTCAAATAAACTATTGAGAAAATCCGCTTGCTGTTTACTCCATACTTCATTCGGTACTGATTTGACCCATCGGCTATAGAAACGTACAAATTCAAGTCTCTCTTTTAGGTTTTGCTTTTTATCAAATTTTGATTCCATAATTGCTACCTTGTACCTTAAGAAGGTCCATATATTGTTTCAATTTTTCTTTGTTCAGATGTTCACCAAATAATTCATATAAATAAACTGCATCTTCTATATCTTTGTCACTGCCCAAATAAAGCTTAAAAGGTATCTGGATTTCCAGAGGTGAAATGTTTATACTATCTTTATCTATTTTTACTTCCATATGCTTTTGTAAAGAGTCCCGATCTATCCTGTTTTTAGTGAATTTGATCTCAATATTTGGAATAACAGTATCCTGTATGGCAGCTCTGATTGCAAGTTTGTCATTAAGCATTTTATATAGCTCTAAAGGATTTTCGGCATTTAAAAACCAATATTTCTTTTGACGTAATTCATCATTAAACTGTTTGAACTTTTGGAAATCAATTTTTTCAATAAATATATCGATATCTTCTGTTCCCCTGGATCGTCCGAAGAGTATAGAAACATAACCGCTTACAATAACATAATCTGTATATTTTTCCAGAATTTTAATGAAATCTATTACAAAAAGGTCCAGCTTAGAAATCACTTTGTTACTTAGAAAAATATATTTTCCTTCTATCTCAAGTTCCATATTATTTTCATTTTCCTTAACCTGTAAATTATAACGTTCCCAATTCCATTGTATCTTCAATTGGCATTTTTTTTAATTATCCATTTATTGGAAACGGCACTGTACCATTTTCCAGTTATTTTTCAGACACGGATTAACACCGATTTGATTTTGATCAAATACCTTCTATCACAAACTTAATGGAATCCTATGATATCGACCACAACAACCTTAAATCCGTGTAACCTGCACGCCCTTCAGGCGTAGCAGGCACTCAACTCCGTAGGAGGTGAGTGTATCTGTGTTACCTGCATGCCCCTTAGGCGTTGCAGGCATTCAACTCCACAGGAGTTGAATGTATCCGTGTCTATGAAATTACCGATTTAAATAATCCTCTATTGAAATAACTGGTTTTTAGGATAGTGCCATTGGAAACAAATTTGCTTAAGTTTATGTTTTTTCATTATACTGTTAATACTTAGGGAAGTACCTTACTTCTTCTTATATATAATCATCGGCACCATATATACCTGCTGTGTTGCTGACCGAGAGTTTTTAGTAATATATCAAGTATAACTTGATATATCGAAAATGCTCACTCCGTTCACATTTTCTAA
>JAIOQW010000325.1 GCA_021108405.1 Methanosarcinales archaeon | reverse complement strand
TGTACGATATAAGAATATATAATAAGGTGGCCACCTCTATGACACAGCAACATGGGGGTGCAGGTTGATGAAGCACCAGGGAATCATCGATAGTATATCCACATCTTATGGAAAAAATAAATGTACGGTGCAGTTGAGACTATGAAAAATGGATCTATTAATCGGAGATACTGTTGCACAAATAAAGTCTGCCTTCTAGCTGGACAATATAGAAACTGTTTTTACATCCTATAACAGATAATGACCCGGATGACCAGTTTCAAGGATTTTACTATAATATGTGAGCGTATCGAAAACATATCCGGGTCGCTGGAGATCACACAAGTAGCGGCCGATTTCTTTTTATCAATAGACGATAAGGAACTTGAGATCATATCAAGGTTCATCATGGGACAGATATTTCCGGTTTGGAGTCCGCTGCAATTGGGTATTGGACCTGGCCTGTTATATACTGCCCTATCTAAGGCTTCAGGTCTGCCGGTTAAGGACATTATTGAACTTGTCAGAAAGAACGGGGATGTAGGACTGGCTGCTAAAGAAGCTATGGCAGATAATAAAAAAACACAATCTACCTTTGCAGCTTTTGATAAGGATGATTACGTTTTATCCATAACAGATGTATACATGCGGTTCTTGAACATCGCTAAAGCATCAGGTAAAGGTTCACAGGCTGCCAGGACCAGGAATCTTCAATTCTTATTTACCCAGGCTGATCAAGTAGAAGCTGTATATATTGCCCGCTTAGCAATTGAGGAATTAAGAATAGGAGTAGGAGAAGGAATAGTACGTGATGCTATTGCCAGGGCCTTTGATGTTGAAAAAGATGATGTTGAGATGGCCTATATACTGACAAATGATATGGGAATGGTTGCCAGGGAGACCATGTTAAAAGGAATAGACGGACTTAAAAGTATGGATATAACACTGGGTCGTCCCATAAAACAAATGCTTGCTAAAATATCTCAGGGAATCGAATCTGTTATCAAGGAAATAGGTTCAGTAGCTGTTGAATGGAAATTCGATGGAGCCAGAGTGCAAATTCATAAAAACGGGGATAATATCAAAATATTTTCACGACGCATGGAAGATGTTACTGATTCGTTACCTGATATTGTGGGTATGATACGAAATGGGATAACAGCTAAAAGTGTTATTCTGGATGGTGAGGTTGTGGTATTCGAAGATGAAAAACCAGGGGCTTTCCAGCAGATACTAAAACGGTTCAGGCGAAAATATGATGTCGAGATAATGGTAAGCAAGATCCCTCTGCAATTGTTCCTGTTCGATATCATGTACGTCAATGGTAAGAACCTGTTTAATAATACTCTTATTGCGCGAAGACAGGAATTATTAGGGTGTGTAAGCCCCTCTGCTACTTTGAATGTGACAAAGCAGGTAATTACCTGTGATGTGCAGGTGGTCAATGATATCTATATGATGGCACTGGACGCAGGACACGAAGGAGTGATGTTAAAGAATCCGGAGTCTATGTATTCTGCTGGTAAACGTGGAAAAAACTGGCTGAAAGTAAAACCACTGATGGAAACGCTGGACCTTGCAGTTATTGGTGGTGAATGGGGTGAGGGACGCCGTGCGCAAATGATCGGTTCATATCAACTGGCCTGTATAGAACCGACTACAGGAGAATTTTTATCCATGGGGCGGGTAGGAACAGGTATCACAGATGATTTGCTTGTTGAACTGACGTCAAGGTTCAAAGACCTGATTATTATAGAACGTGGAACTGAGATGGATTTTGTACCTGAAATAGTATTTGAAGTAGCTTTTGAGGAGATCCAGAAAAGCACTACTTATAATTCCGGTTATGCATTACGATTTCCCAGACTGGTCAGGGTGCGTGATGATAGAGATCCGAAAGAAGTGGATACACTTGAACGAATAGAACAGTTGTATATTAACCAAAAGAGCAGGGTAGACAGAGGATGAAAGAATAAAATCCTCCCTTCGGTCGGATTTTGTATCCACTTCAAATTAGAGGGAAAAAATGATACCCACAGAGAGTACAGTGTTTTTTTCTCTGTGTCCTTAAGTGCTCTCTGTGGTAGATAATATAAACAATGATTCATATAAATTTTATTATCATGACACTGTCATTTAGAAAGAACCGAATGATCCATGATCTTTCGATATTTAGGATGACTACGGTTCTCTAGTGAACTGGAAACGCTGCTGTGATATTTCTTAGCAATCTCTACTGCAGTCTCGATCTCCCATATATGCGGCCTTCTTGAAAGACCTCCTATTGGTATATACCGTATGATCTTATACTTTATATCGCCTATACCTGATAAAAACCGTGCGATCCCCTCTATTTCTTCTATATCCACCACACCAGGGATATATACAGTACTTACGGTAAAATCGAAATTATTGGAATAAAGAAGCTGTATTGCCTCTAAGATCCTGGTGTTATCCTTGCCTGTATACCATCTGTGCAGTTTGGGATTAAAAGCTTTGAGGTCTATGTGGATCGTAATGCCTTCTAATTCTTGAATCAGTGTTTTATCCAGCAGGTAGCCGTTAGTAGAAATGATCAAGTTCTGCCTGTCAAGTTCTTGGATAAGTAATAATAGATCCTGCTTATTAATAGTAGGTTCACCTCCTGCAAGCATTACCTCTTTATTGGTAGGAATATATTTCGCTAATCGGGAAGGAGTTATATCTATACAGTGATCATGTCTTTTATTACTGAAACATCCGCGGCACATGAAGTTGCAGTCTGTCACCTGGACGGTACATCTTTTTTCTGATACGGCCAGGTAAGAGATACGCATGATATTCTATTTGATGTATAGGAATGTATAAACTTGTTGTGTTCTTTTTCATAGTATATCAAGTATAACTTATATATCGAAAATGTTCACTCCGTTCACATTTTTTAATCCTCTATTCCTCTGGAA
>JAIOQW010000276.1 GCA_021108405.1 Methanosarcinales archaeon | reverse complement strand
AAAAATCACCAACATATACACCTGCACGTATTTCAAGCATCCATATGGCCAATCTTCCACGAAGACGGGGAGGGACATTTTCAGTGACGATGACCAACATCACCGATCCCCTCTTCCTCTGGAATCGCAGGCTTCAAAGCATCTGGTGCAGCCTTCGGACGGGAAATACCACCTGATGCCAGTATTTCCTCAATAGTAGGAATTATCTTTCTAAGCAGTTTAGTTTCCCTGAATGCGTCCCTGCATGCCCGTCGCACCATACCTTCCGGGTCGCCTGGATTTTTAGCTGCAATACTAAAAGCAACGGGCACAACGGTCTCAAACTTAAATAGGTCAGCAATATCATAAACAAAAGACAAAGGTTTTCCAGTATGAACAAAACCAATCGCAGGCGCATATCCAGCCGCCAGTACACCAGCTTCTGTGACACCATATAGACAGGCAGTGGCAGAACTCAGACAGCGGTTTGGCATATCCCCACTTTCCCATATTGTACTGTCATATCGCCGTCCTTTCCAATCAATCCCGTAACGTTTAGCCATTAACTCATACATCTTCTTCACACGTGCGCCCTCCATGCCACGTAATTGCTCCACACTGTAACTGGAAGGCAATTCCTCATCAAATCGAAATTCGTACATCTTGCGAACCACTTTAAGCCTTGCTTCTTCATCAAGAGCCAGTTTCGCCTGGAATAAAAGGCGGTCTGAGCGTGCACCTCCGGGCTGACCTGCAGAATAGAGGCGCACTCCAGCCTCACCAACCCAGATAAGCAAACACCCCACCCTTGCAGCGAGAGCCGCCGCCGCATGAGATACACGGGAGCCAGGCTCAAGCATAAGACAGGCAACACTCCCAATAGGAATATGGGTGCGCACTCCGTTTTTATCCACAAGCACAAATGCTCCGTCTAGAACATCAAGCTCTCCCTTTTCCAGAAATAACAGGGATATTCTTTCTTTAATTGCTATAGGTTTCAGTTTTGGAAGCATCGATTTACCTCACATTGATGGACGGCGCACCATTAACAAACCACAGCCAAAACCCTTTGCAGGACCAATACCACCATACAGAGCATCCTTAAAGCGCTCAGGGTCAGTGACAGTCAATAATCCAGTGAAATCAATCGTGCTGATATTAACTTGATGTTTTCCCTTTGCTTTGTAGAACCGCTCCTGACGATAGCCATCTGCCCTAACTTCATGCTCTCCCACCATAAATCCATACTGCTCCCCTTTTCGTGCCAGCCACTCAAAACCTTGCTCCTGGACAATCTCTGCTTCTGATGGCCATTCCCCTCTTGGGACACCTTCCTGCTTTAATTGATTCTTGGCATTCATGACCACATCATGACGATGCTGTTTTCCATTGTTGTCCCGTTTTGTTCGAATGGGATTTGCACACAGTGAAAACGATAGCCTCTGGTCAACATGCAAAATGGGTTCGTAAAGCTTAGATTTAATCTGCCACACCTCGCCCTCATCCTCAGGTGTGCGTTCAGATACAGAATAAAAAGTCGTCAGTCCCTTCGTATTCTCATAACGATACAGAAAATCCCTGCTTCTTTGTGGATCATCTGCAAACAACGACCAGAGTAAACGATGTATCTGATAGGTATTTCCCATACTTCGCCAAAAATCCTTATTTTCGGATGCATTAGGTTGCAACCTGATTCTACTCATATACATCAATCATCCCTCCCACTTGGCTGTACAACAGCAAAATGTTCCTTCCTATCCGCAAATTGCCATCGCCTGCGACTCAACGGATCATCACGCCGTGTTATTGTATGCAACGCTGGCACACCAGCATCTTGACCTCCTTCCCAGTATAACCTCATACTGTCATCTTTTTGCAGACCATCAAGAAGATTATCTGAATTCATAGAGCTAAACGCATCTTGTATATTCATGCCATTGACTACTTTTGTATCAACAGGCATAGCAAGAGGACAGGATTTTCGCCCGAGATACAGGACAAGTTCAGGTTCCTTCAGTTTTTGTGCCAGATTATCGAGGGAATAGGGAACATCATCCGACTTACCCCACAAACACACACTATATACTGCATCACAATAGTAATCCCTTGTAGAAAGGATGGTTTTCATATCCTTTTGCGATGCTGCCAGTTCATCCTTCCGCGTAGCAAAATATTTTTTATTCCTGCCAGAACCAGATGAAGGAACCTGTGAAGTATGATAATCCCTGAGCATCGTACCCGATGCATCCACTCGCACAGCAAAATCATATGACTCTGCAAGCGTCCGAAGTTTTACATCTTCATCTCTGCGTATCCCAATAGCTGCCGCCAATAATCCCATGACAGCTGATTTTGAAGGGTGGTCAAATGTGGGGCGATAAGTCCCCACTGCAACATCACCCCAGGAAGCCATGGGACCATAAAGACGAAAAATCAAAAATTTCGTCATACTATCGCTCCTATGCTGTTACAAAATCAAGAATCCCTGATAATGACCCTTGGCCTGTATACGCATTCATCTCAAAATTATCTTTGCTGCATTTCCCATATACATCTTCCATCTTTTTATTCGTATCTTTCAAAGTAGATACGGATTCATCCAGTAAATCCTTTCCATTCAATGCCTTAAGGAACGCAACAGAGAGTGAGCGTGGCTGTTGAGTACCTTTTTCTGCCATAATATATGATGCATATGCGCGGGATGCAAAACTGTTTTGTTTGCCAGTCGGAGCAACTTTTGCAGCGGCTTCCACTAAAGAACTCAATGCCTTATTCACCAACTCTTCATCTCCACCAAGATTCTCTGATAAAAGAGTGCGGTTTATACAGATATAATTGTAGAATAGACCGGAAGCAAATTCAGATTCTCCAATATGTGCTGCACCCGAATTATCGTCACCATTATTCAGATCATCCACAGCAGTGAAATAATCATCTTCCACAGCTACTTTATGCACAGTTATTG
>JAIOQW010000297.1 GCA_021108405.1 Methanosarcinales archaeon | reverse complement strand
ATTCCCATATAACCCATTGCAATCCCCATGGATATCCCCAACGGCAATCCAATTGCGATACCTATACCAAGATAATGCCCTTCTGGATGTTTACCTGTTCTTTTGTATTCCTCTTTGCTTACTTTTAATGCAAAGAATGCAATTATTCCTGCAATAATGATCAGTACTAATATAATTATTGCTCTCCAGGGAATATACTCCATATTAGTTGAAATAAGGTTCAGGTTTATAAGATTTTACAATTTAATTTACCCCCTTCCCCCCCTCATCGGTCGAGGTGTAGCAGATTCATGCTGTTGTTTTTTACCGGATAAGCACCTGAATCATCTTCTTCCGGTATGCTCCAAATGCATCCCGCCCCACATCAGTCAACCGGAGCATGGTATGCGGCTTTTTATCGACAAACTCCTTCACGACTTCAATATAACCCACAGATTCCAGCTTGCTCATGTGCGAGGACAGATTGCCGTGTGTGAGACCTGTCTGGTGCATCAAAAAGAGGAAATCTGCGCTCTCGACGACATAGAGGTATGCCATGATCATAAGCCGGGCAGGTTCGTGGATCAAACGGTCGATCTTAGCGATGGGCTGGAGGTCATTTTCATCGGGATCACTCGCTAGCATCAGGTGTCTCCTCTGCTGGAAGCGGATATTTTCGCAAGAATAGGGTGAAGATTACTAGACCGCTAAGGAATAGAAATGCCCCTATGAAAACCAGATACAGTATCAACCCGGCATATCCAGAACCAAATTCTATTAGGAAAAATAAAACGCCCAAAACCACAGATAGTATCGCATATCCGGTATAACGGATGCTTCCGGATCTGGATGCTGCATGGGCGAATGGCCCGACCAGGATCATCCCGAAAAACAGGGGCGACCATTTCACCCACTGGGAATAATCCTTCAAATCACCAAAGATAGAGATCAACGTGAATATGATAACAATAACTGCAAACTCGAAGAGAAAGACACCCGTTAAGGCATCCTTTGGATTCTTCTCATGGAATTTGACAAAACCGATCCGCGGATAAGTGTAGCGTCTCCTGATATACTCCACAATCTTTTTGGAAAATATTATTAATAATATATAGAATGCAAAGATGGGGGAATAGAGAAAACCTCCAAAAGTTATGAGGATCAGCCCCATCATGACTTCCATCAAGCCGTCCCGCTGGGAATCACGATATGCTTTCTTCTCGATTTCTTTTAAATTTATTTCTTGTGTCATTGTGATGACCTCAATATATTATCATAAAGGTGTTTGTGTTATATAATACTTTGCGTCACAAAGTTATTTGAGACAATAATATGTGGATTGTAATAATGATAGATAGTTCCTATTTTATCACCCTCAGACTATGAGTTCCGTCTTTTGCAATCATAACCTTTGCAGGTCTTGGAAATAAATTCGCATTAGATGCAAAGAAATCCGAATAGGCACCAGTATCATAGAATAATAAATAGTCTCCTACAATTACCTTGATTAAAACCCATCCAATTCCCCCACCACCTTTTCAACATCCGAAATAACCTCTCCTGTGAGCACCATATCCCTGCATGTATTAACATCATTGTGCAGTATCCTATCATCCTTAAGATGCTCAATCCTGGACCGAACCAGTTCATATGCTGCTTCTGCACCTGTTCCAGCCCTAAGGGGCTTTCTAAAATCAAGACCCTGCGACGCACACAATAATTCTATTGCCACAACATATGAGGCATTCTCAAAAATACTGCGCGCCTTTAGTGCCGCAGTCATGCCCATGCTAACATGATCCTCCTTATTGGCCGAAGTGGGTATGGAGTCCACACTGGCCGGATGGGATAAAACCTTATTTTCTGAGACCAGTGCCGCAGCAGTATATTGGGCCACCATGAATCCGGAATCCAGGCCCTCTTTCTCTGTTAAAAATGCTGGCAGCCCGCTGAGCTGGGGATTTACCAGACGTTCTATCCTGCGTTCACACACACTGGCCACCTCTGATATGGCAATACCCAGCATATCCAGGGAGATAGCAATGACCTGACCGTGGAAATTGCCACTGGATATGACCTCGTCCTCCTCGGGGAACAGAAGCGGGTTATCAGTTGCAGAATTGATCTCGATTTCAACTTTGGTCCTGACAAAAGATAATGCGTCACGTGCTGCACCCACAATCTGAGGTATGCACCGCAGCGAATAAGCATCCTGCACTTTCTTATCATACCTGTGGGATTCCATGATCTCGCTATCGGCAGTGAGCCGTCTGAGGTTAGCAGCACAGGTGATCTGGCCTTGATGAGGTCTGATCAGTCCCACTTTCTCGTCATAAGCCCGTCCTGTGCCTTTTAACGCTTCCAAGCTCATGCTGGCTGTAATCTCGGAGGTCTTGACAAGGATCTGGGAATCATATACCAGCAGGGCTGCAATGGCAGTGATGACCTGGGTGCCATTGATCAGAGCCAGACCTTCTTTGGATGATAGTACAATTTTGATAATTCCGGCCTGTTCCATAGCTTCGGAGCCACTCACCCTCTCCCCGTGATAGAAGGCCTCGCCCTTTCCCAGCATCACCAGAACCATATGGGCCAGATTGGCCAGATCACCACTGGCACCCAGCGAACCTTTCTCAGGGATCACGGGATGTACACCACGGTTGAGCATATGGATAAGGGTCTCGATGATCTTTACCCTGACTCCTGAATATCCCTTGGACAGAGAATTTGCCCGCAGCATCATTGTGGCCCTTACAACTTCCTCTGGCAACGGTCTCCCTATCGCCACAGAATGGCTGAGAATGAGGTTCTCCTGAAGTTTATCGGATTGCTCCTTTGAAATGAATACATTGTCAAAAGCCCCAAACCCTGTTGTTACTCCATATACCACCTTCTCACCTGCAACCAGACTCTCCACAAACTGTCGGCATTTGTTGACTTTTTGCCTGGCATTGGAAGAGAGTTCGACC
>JAIOQW010000032.1 GCA_021108405.1 Methanosarcinales archaeon | reverse complement strand
TCTGGCATGCCTGCTCTACCGGACTTAGTGTATATTTGTGGGTCAGGTCTTTATGGCACCTGAGTGAGAATTTGAAATTTTTAGGGACTCGTGCTGCCCATGAGTCAATAGTATTATCCCGGGGTAACTGATAGAAGGTGGAGTTCACTTCTACAAAGTTGAATGCCCGGGAATATGCTTCCAGTGGGTTCATACCCGGAATGTTGAAGTATGCCCATCCACCTGCTCCGATCATATAATCTGACATTAGTATTGTTTATGTGGGAGTTGTTGTATTAACGTGTCGATAAATAAATCCTCGCTAACGCTCGGATTTTTTTGTATATAAAGTATATAATTTTATACCAACAATTCAAAAATTATTAGTTGCCCTCAAATTTGAAGTGGGTACCATAAACTTTATTACAAAGATGTTCATAGTTAAAATTAGCAAGATATTATGAAAGGAATTCCTGAACTTAAAAAATGGTGAAAACAAAGTCTTTGGACACCAAGTTGTTATCACGGAAGGCTTGGACATGATTGGGTAGTTGTTGAAAAATATATTCAAAACCAGGAAAAACCAATGCTAAGAAATCATATACAGGTCTTGGACTATAAGTCCGGGATTCAGTGACTCACGCAATATCGCGGGTATGGACATCCAATGCAAAGTTGGGGGTGCCATGGACTTACAGTCCGAAGGTGGAATGACTGGGGCTTAAAAGGTATAAGTAAAGAAAAAACCATGGTTTGAAAAATCCGAGATGCACAGGGATTTGCCCTTTAAAAAGTGTACTGTGGTAAGTGCATAAAAAAAGAAAAAGAGGTAAGAAAATGGTTGAAAAACTCAAAGAAATGGAAATGTGGCTCGTAGACGAGTCCAAAAAGTTTGGAGAAGGGATTCAAACAAAAGGCACTAAAATAAAGCTCTGGAAAGTAGGAAGTGTGAGTAAATGAAATTCATAGAAAAACTTGAAAAGTGGGTAAGTGAACATCCCGAAGCGGCTGATGCACCAACTGTCAACATGAATACTGGAAGAGAGACTACAATTCGAGGAATTCTCGAGGAGCTTAAAAAAGAAAAAGAAACGGGCATTGCGATAGTTGATCCGGAGATTCTTGAAGTGAAAACCAACATCGAAGAATGGCTGGAGGAGGTGTACTGATGGTGGATATTCTGATCATTAGAAATAAGTGTGACACGGCAACTGAATATACCTATAAATTGGGCGACGGTTTGAAGAGCTATTTAGAAAGCAAAGGACACACAGTAACTGATCTAAAAGATGCTCAGGCTAGCCCTGAAAATGTGCATTACTGGTTGAATTACGGCAGCAAGAGAACCTTAAAGGTAGTCATAGGCTTTGATCATGGAAGTTGCTCGGCATTTTATGGTGAGAAGAATAACAAAACAGCAGCGGTTATCACTAAAACCAATGCCGAGGAGTTGACCAAAGAGCTTCATGTTTACACCCTCGCCTGTTTAGCAAATGGCAACAATTGCGTAGGCCAGACTGCCGTTGAAAAAGGTTGCTATTCCTGGTTGGGCTATACTGAAGTGGTTTATGTAATGGACTTTCAGCCATTTAGAGACTGTATTCGGTCATATATAGAAGCCATGGCTGAAGGCAAAACCATGGAACAATGTGAGGCGGCTCTGAGAAAAGCTTACAAAGATCGTCAGGACCTAAGTTGGGTTTTCAAGTATAACCTTGATCGGCTTCTCCTCCGTAAACGTCAAAATAATATGACTATCAATTCACACAAAAGGGTGACATGGCAGTATAATAAAAAGATCGATGGACTCTATGTGTATGGCCCAGAAGTGAACCGAAGCGCATGGGTACATGTGCAAGGAATGGGATGGAGAAAGCTTTGGGATTCTCACGACTCACAGTTTGAGATAATGATGATAATGGCAACACATGCCAAGGCTAAGAACCGGAATGTGCACTTCTATGAAGAAGACGGTAAGATCAAACAAATGTACGTATGGTAAAAGGAGGATAACAAGATGGCGTGGAAGTATAATAAAAAGATCGATGGACTCTATGTGTATGGCCCACAGAACCGAAATGCATGGGTACATGTGCAAGGAAACGAATGGAGATACCTTTGGTCTTCTCACGACTCACAGGTTGTGGCGATGATGAGAATGGCAGCACATGCCAAGGCTGATAACCGGAATGTGAACTTCAACGAAGAAGGCAATAAGATCAAACAAATGTACATATGGTAAAAGGAGATGAGGAAATAATGGAGAACGAAGCAATACCAATAGAAATGACCCCCGAGCAGATAGCAGCAGCGCAGGCAGGGACATTTAAAGGTATAGAGGAAGAAGTCGCAGAAGAAGAAGCAATACCAATAGAAATGACCCCCGAGCAGATAGCAGCAGCGCAGGCAGGGACATTTAAAGGTATAGAGGAAGAAGTCGCAGAAGAAGAAGCAATACCAATAGAAATGACCCCCGAGCAGATAGCAGCAGCGCAGGCAGGGACATTTAAAGGTATAGAAGAAGAAGAAGCAAAACCCACGTAAAAGCCACCCTCTGTCTCGTAACTTCAAAAACGAGGTTGGCAGTTCCCCGGGAGCCACACAACCCTATTCTCTGGATGCCTCTTTCAGGGGCATTCAATTTTTTTCCGTCTTGGCGATAATAGGGGTATAGCTACGTAAGCTGTCACCAGGGGCAGAGTTTTTTGAAAGTTGCTGACAACAGAAGATTATCGTGGCCTGATCCCGCTCTTCTATAATTTTTAGAAAAACAATATTAGCAATATGTATGTTTACTATTGCTTCTGCTTGTATTGTTAATGGAGAGATTGCTGTTCCTGTCCTTAAATGGCAGCATGGTGGTTGTTATAACTCATGGTGTGAGACCGGGTGGTATTCTTCACCTGCAGTAGCTGATCTGGATGGTGACGGTTCAATAGAGGTCATCGGTTCGGCATATTCAATTGTTGTACTTGAAGGCAAGACCGGTGAACTTATCTGGC
>JAIOQW010000105.1 GCA_021108405.1 Methanosarcinales archaeon | reverse complement strand
TCAATCCCTCCCTGCCCTGTATACGACAGCCAGCAGTATCCCCATCATCGCACCCACCACCCCTAATCCGGGCGACCCCTGGGATGACGACTGGTCCGTGAACGAGGGGTCAGTTGTGGTGCGGGTGGGGGCAGGGCCTGAGTAGTGCTCGTCGAGGATGATGGGATATCAGCGTTGGGATCGACCTTGTAACTGCCATGGCTGCGACGTAGTCTATCAATCCCTCCCTGCCCTGTATACGACAGCCAGCAGTATCCCCATCATCGCACCCGCCCCCCCGAATCCAGGCGACCCCTGGGACGGCGACTGGTCAGTGGACGAGGGGTCGGTGCTGGTGCGGGTTGGGGCGGGGCCTGAGTAGTGTTCATCAGGGACTAGGATGCTGGCTGCTGTGAATGCTATTGGATATCCTTCCTTCTCATCTCTATCATAGAATGTGAAATCAATGTTTAACGGAATTGTCCATCCTGCGGCTTTATCTGTTGGCTGTACAATCCATTCGAAAGTAACTGTTTCACCTGCGTTATGACCAAATTCCCTGGCAGTATCAGTAAATTCACTCGGACCTTTAATTACTTCAAATGGTTGATTAACATTTTTAAAACCCCAACCTGAAGCAGTAATACCAGTTGAAACATCAACATTTTTTTTCAGGTATACTACTGCTTTAATTGTGGCTGGCTCACCCACTTTTAATTCAGCATCATAGACAGTGCATTGTTTTTCATTAAAATATACTGAACCATTAGCAAATTCATTATCAAAAGCACTGACATTACAAGTTAAATAAATCATCAAAGATAATAACATTATTTTTTTAACCAATTTCATATTTTCCATCCTTCATTGATTGCTCCTATCGAGTTTTCAATAATTTCTCCTTCACGTTTATCACCGACTCCTTTTGGACCCGGAGGAACAAAAATAAAAGTCCCGGTAGTAAACTCAAATTCGATTGGTTTATTGTGGCCTACAACTGATCCAGTAGCTGGATCACGAATATCCCTATAGTATTCTCTTGAAAATATCTGCGCTTCATGTCCATAAATTGGATGTGGATGACATTCATTATCAAAATCATATAATTGGAATTGATAGAATATCCCCTTAACCCGGATCTTCCAGATATTAGTAGTTGCTACCCAGGCAGTGCTGGGCGATGGCGGCAAGACTTGCATTCCACCATTTATTAATGTAGGATTATTAGCAAAAACATTGACATTTTGCAGTGAAAGAGGAATGAAAGACTTACTTGATGGATTCTGGGCTGGATCGGCTATGTACCTCTTACCCGATTTCACTGCATCTATCCAGGTGTTTTGTTCCGGGTCATAGAATTTATCATGCCGCAAGTAATTCGGCACCATATTCACACCCAGCGTCACATTCTCCTGCCAGTAGGCAAGTTCATCCTTATCGAAATGCGAACCGTCCGGCCTTACGTGCTCAGCCTTCATGGTAAACCCGATCGGAAAACACATTACAGACTTTAGCAGATTAGCACCCGCATTATTGGCATCCCGCACACCGTCTGCCGATTCACCGAAATTGGAATCTATCTCATTATTGATATTATCTGATGCACTCCCGTACTGCTCATTCACCTGGTACAGCACTTCATCCACATACCATTGCCGCACCTGGCTGATGGTTTTAGCACTGCAACTCGTATACTTCCCGTCACTGCGATACCTGTCCTTATCCACATACCTGCTCTGGTTCGCCTTGATCTTTGCAGTCAGGTCAACAGCAGTAGCCCGCATAGAATCGGCAGGATTGGGATAGTTCATATAATTAATATCAGGATCAAGATGAATATCCTCTCGTATCTCCCGGTTGATCTCATCAATTGCATCCTGTGCCTCCCCCTTCAACCACTCCGGTGCAGTCACATCAAAGGTCTTTGGTCTGTAATTATCACTGTCCAGGTTCTTATTCTTGACATTTGCCGTCATGTTCGGGTCAAATATCTTGGACTTATAACTATCATACGCTTCCTCCAGTCCGGGATCAGTATGGGTGGACAAATATGTCACATCCTTCGAAGTAAAAGCCTTGACCACATCATTGACTGTTGAAAGGGTGGTATCTGCATAATCCAGACTGATACTAGTCTTCGAGTTCTCCTTGACTTTCAGTGTAACTGCGACCCTGTCCACCCTTGTATCATTGGTAGACATCTCATAATATTCAGTACGGGTGCACGTACCTATGTATGTTCTGGTACAGGTAGTAGAATTACCATTAGCATCCGTACATGGATAAGTCTCGGTCTTCTCGCAGTCATATTTTACTTTATAATAATGCCGCCAGACATGCCTGCGTGTCCATGTTACTTCCCATACTTCACCGTAGAGGTTTCCGGGCACGAATGTATCCCTTGGCAGTACTTCTAAGCGCCTCATGCTGTCAGGCTCACCCCAGCCATATATCTTGTGGCTTGAATTATGCCCTTTGTGGGCTCCCATATCCACGTCCGTCTGCCTGGCAACCCCGGTTGCCAGTCTGGCTTTATAGACCTGGGGGATGATCTTGTTGATCTGGTTTCTGGTGGATGAACCTCCCGGTATTGAATCGTTGTTGAGAAGATCAGTTATGGGAGTGGCATTGAAGTCAAATTGTGCAGCCAGTTCCATTGCTTTGGTTGCATTATCAGGGTCTCCTGTGGAATTGGCAGCATCGGCATTGGGATCGACTATGTAACTGCCATTGTCCAGTTTGGTATTTAATATGAATTCTTTCATGCTAAGGTCATTTTTACCTTCCAGTACCCTTTTTGTTTCCATGCCATACTCGATTATACTCTCGGGGTCAGCTGAATTGAATAAAAAACTCTGTTCCAGCAGTATTCCTCCGTTCACTGTAAGTGCGAGGTGTTCGTTGTCTACGACATTTTTAGGGCCTTTGGGTTTGTAATACTGGTGGTATCCTCTTGCCTGGGTATATCCCATGGCAAAGGCGGTGGTTTCGATCATCAGTGCATTGGAACCGTTTAGCCTGGTCTCGTATTCCATTGTGAGGGATTCAAGGAGCGGATACCTGGCTTGGATCAGGTTCT
>JAIOQW010000100.1 GCA_021108405.1 Methanosarcinales archaeon | reverse complement strand
TAAGTCGATGAAATGCCGGATTAAATGCAACTTCTGTAGGGTTATGGCAACGTCTTAATGCAGCCCTGTCCCCACGAGAATTATCTAAATCATTCCACCATTTAAGCAATGCATCATGCGCATCTTGATTAGATACGAAAGATAAACTTTTAGTTTGTTCCATATTTAATTTACCTCATCTTGTATTTTGTTGAGTTTATGATTGTAGGAATTTAATTGTCTTTATCTCTAATTGTTTTATCAGGCAAGTCCAAAATTTTTATTATTTGTTTGTTGTTTTTTTGGTTGAACTTGCGTAAATTTCTATGGGCTAAAGCAATACGTTTTGGATCAGCAACATCCATCTGATTGGATTGTGAATACTCATCAAATAATTGTTCACCTGTTAGGAATAATGTATCAAGCCATTGAAGTTTTATACCAACAACAGCATCATCACCGATATCATCCCCACCAGAAAGTGAAATGTGTAATTTTTCCAGTATAGCATAAAACTCTGGTTCAGTACCATTCCAGAATCGGTTATCTATGAAAGAAAAATCACCTTTTACATCTCCGGGTCGCCGGAACATAGCTTCTTTTACATATTTTCGAACATTATTTGCCACAAGCTCGGATGTTTTTATCAATCTCTCAATTACTGATTCATAATTTTCACGAATATTATCATCTACATTTATTAGTGGCATTTTTCCTTCATACCAACATCGAGCTTTCATATTATCAAAATCATACCCGAATGCCCATAATTGCAGTGATTGTTTATTTTCAAGCTCTTTATGCCGCGCTCTGAATGTATGCACTACCGTAGCCGGTTCGTTTCGATTCACATTGTCATTTTGCACCAATCCCAACCAATGACGGAAAGTGATTCCACCTGGATTTCCATGTCTGGGAATAAGCACATTTTGTTTATTTGTGCCATAAGGTGTAAGTGTATGGCGCCAACCTCCCTCATAATTTGTTCCATAGTTCTTTGCGATATAACTTGTAACCAGATTGTTTGAATCACAACCACACACATCACAATTCTCAGTTTCAGCCGAATCGAATTTCAGGACAATTCTTCTAGGCATCCCCCAGAACATGTGTGCAGGATGTACATCTTCAGGTGTGGTTAACTGATTCTTCTCACTTGTACAGGTTGGTCCCATCCATGGGAAAATGGCAGCATCATCAGTCAATGAAGAATTTCCACAATTATCAAGAAAATCAGATTCGTTTAGCACATTAAGCCATATAGTCTGCCAGAGTGTATCACCCATTATTATGGTAGTCAGTGGACCACCCCCTCTCAGAGATGTTCTATACCCTTTGCCTCCACTGGGGGCATTAGTTTGCAATGTGAAAAGAGCCATCGCACTACAGGCTAAACACATTCTTTTTACAGAATCGCGTTTAATAAAATGGTCTGCATTATCTTTGATAGTTTCATTGCCCGGAATCTCCACAAGCAGTTTATCTATCTGATTGCTTTTCGCTTCACCAAGTTCAAAATCCTGCATAAATCGAGGCACATCACCATCCAGATTAAACGCATGAGAAACTCTCTCAAAACCATTCTTCATTTCATCAGTCCCGGGAGGTTCAGTAAATCCACCCATCCAGTTCCTATCTCTTTTAGGAGCCATTGTTGTCTGCACAAGACCGATTAAAAACTGAATCAACGCCCCATTAAAATCTGGGCGGTTTGCATCCAAACTCACAATCGGATTTGAGCCAATATCATCAGTAACCTGCCACGGAGCAATAATTTCCTGTGCCCCATCCAATCTTCGCACTGTGATCCATTGTTCGTTTATTAAATTAAATGTCATTATTCAATACCTCTTAATTTTCTTGAATTGTACTAAGTCCAGTAATGGAATTATAAATAACCTGAATACGTTCACCACGTTCATTTTTCGCAAACCCACACCATTGACCCTCGTCTGCCTTAGATAATGGTATTATCACAGCCCATTTGCCCTTATCAGGCATTGAATCCATTGCTTTTTCAAGCCCTGCCTTTAAAGCTCCATCATATGTTACCATATCCTTAATTTTTCTCTGGCTCATGCTCACTTGACTGAACTCCCATGCGTACGTTTCATCTGCCACCCAGGGAATTACTATATCACCATCCCATCTTGCAAGTCGCACATTTGTAGTTAAATCCCCCATACGTGTTGGAGTTTTAGTATCATCCAACCACTGGCCGACAGTAGCTCCATATCCTTTTACAGGCAACAAACGATTGAGCTTTGCCATTGAAATTGCAGCCATATTTTCAGCTTCTGCTTTATCATCCCTATCTATCAATGCTTCTGGTACATTATTTCTAGCATCACTTCCAAAAACACCCTCTATAAAATCACGTGCATCATCAGGCATAACAAGCTGCCCATGCTCTGAAAGCAAATGCGAAGTAAGCCATAATTGCCCATGACTTGGATACACGAAAGCTGCTTTTGAAAACACATTCTTGTACCAATCTTCAGTAGGATTGTCGGCCAAAGGTGGTGTAAATATCCCCAATGTCGGAGTTCCACAATGCTCCTTGCGTGAATGTCTATGAAGCCGCCCGGCTCGTTGAATGATTAGATCCATAGGTGCCAGGTCGCTCACCATATAATCAAAATCAAGGTCAAGTGATTGTTCCACCACCTGAGTAGCTACAAGAATCCGTCCACTTCTAATTGTATTCGTACTATCTTTGCCAAATGTATCCAGTACTTTTTTCTCAATCTTCAAACGTTCACCCATAGCAAAACGTGCATGGAAAAGAAGAACATTTTCAAAACCCAGTTTAGAAGACAAACTATTGTATGCATCTACCGCATCATCCACCGTGTTGCGAATCCAGCAAGCACAGTTTCCCTTTTCAGCAGCATCCACCAGAGACTTTTCCACATCAGAAATATCATCAAAGAACTCCACAGCAACCTTCCGTTGAGTGCCTTCACGAATCTCAAGAGGTGTTTCAGAAATACAATTCGCAGTGCTGTGAGTGATAAGGGGGTATGATTTCTCATTTAATTTGTGCTGCTTCCCCTCCAGTCCCTGAGAAAAACTATTCACCAGTTCCTGACGATATTTTATCGGAAGTGTTGCAGAAAGTAGAATCGCACTTCCACCCAATGCCGCATGG
>JAIOQW010000009.1 GCA_021108405.1 Methanosarcinales archaeon | reverse complement strand
TATTTACCCAAATATCTGTAAAAGACCAGAATTTACCTTTGATGAATTAGAAAAATATACAAATCAAAAATGTTTCATTATTCCTTCGACAGATAAGTATCTTCTTGGAATTCTTAATAGTTCAGTGAATTTTTTCCTCTTTAGAACGATTTTGCCAAAATTACGGGGTGATTTTTATGAACCTAGTTATGTGTTCTTCAAAGATTTTCCAATCCATGCTATTGATTTTTCAAATCTGGATGAAAAAGCCCAGCATGATAAACTTGTTTCTCTGGTGGACAACATGCTTGAATTGCAGAAGAAATACCATGCAACGAAAATGGAGCGAGATAAGGAGCTTTACGAGCGGCAGATAAAGATTATTGATAAACAGATTGACGGGCTAGTTTATGATTTGTATGGGCTGACAGGGGAGGAGATTGAGATTATAGAGGGCACAATCAAATGAACGAAGATAAATATCCTTTGGAAACACTTGAATTGGTTTATAACGAAGTGAAAGATGCATTGAATACACAGTTTCAGTCGTTAGATGGACTCAATACCAAGGCAAGTGTTATCGTTGGATTTGTTGGTGTGATAATTGGAATATCGCTAAATTTATATTCGCATAGCAATTCATATCTATTTGGCTCGTGTATGACGTTGTTTCTGACATCCATTTTTTTCACACTCTCTTCTTACAAAGTCGAAAGTTATTGGCGAGATCCAGATCCAAGAAAACTCACAGAAAATTATTTAATGGAAAATGATAAAAAGGTTAAGAAACAACTTATTGATAACTTTATCCAGTCTTTTGAGGACAATAAAACTAAAATAGATAAGAAAGTTAAATATATTAATTATTCCCTCATACTCTTATTCATGGGATTGATCGTCTTAACCTTAAGCATATTTTTGAAGTGAGAGAATGGCAAACGAAGAAGAAACAAAAACAAAAAGAGCCGCCGAAGAACCCGTTGAGATAAAACCAGATTATGAATTAAGAAGACCCTTCTGTGCGAGCAAACCAGTTCGATATAGAAAAACGGAAGATATTGAAAAGTCGGAATGAAAAATGAATCAAATATACGACCATAAAAAAATCGAACGCTCTTTTAGAAGATTCGGAGATTACTCCGAGGATTTACTGAATTCGAACTTTAAAACATTTTCAAACAATCTAAATATTTTTATTGATTTTTGCGAGAATGATGAAATAATGCGCATCATATCTGCACAACTTAAATCGAAGGAAAATGTGGATGTGAATAAGTGGTATAGCGATTTTCAAAAAACAGGGGGTTCGATCACTGGTAGCAAGGAATATGTTTTGTCAATTGATGAAGAAGATAGGATATCACTTTTATATCAATTATTATTAAAAATGAATTCTAATGAACTTGATTTTCAAGAATTTTGTTTAGAAGCTTATGGCAAAACAAATGTTACTGAGATGGTCCGAGCTTTTAATGATGCAATTAGCAGACTACTTGTAAGAGATTTGAGTTACAGATTAGATGAAATCATTGAAACAACAAATAGTGATTTAAAGGTACCAATTGAAAAATTGGTGGTTATCCAAACCGGAGCTGGGTCAAATAACACAATAGCGATTGGTGAACATATAAAACAAACTGTAATTAGTCAAAGTAGTGAACTTGATGAACTTATTAATAAATTATCTAATGAAATATTAAACAGTCGTGAGATACCTGAAGAAGACAAAGAAGATTTGATGATCGATGTGGATACGATAAAAAAACAATTGGCAAAGAAAAATCCTAAAAAAGACCGAATTTTACCCATTCTAAGAGATTTGGCAACATTTTCAACATTAGCATTCACTGTACAAGCAATCATAAAATTCATTTCAGAGAATCCCTCGTTACCGATACCCTAAAATTTTAATATGACTACAAATGCATTGGAACTGGATGAGATTGTGTAACATACTCGAACTCCATAAGAAACGTCATGAGACGAGAATGGAGCGAGATAAAGAGCTTTATGAGCGGCAGATAAAGATTGTTGATAAACAGATTGACAGGCTGGTTTATGATTTGTATGGGCTGACGGAGGAGGAGATAAAGGTGGTGGAAGAGACGGAGAGTAGGTAATCGATCGTGGTGATGGAAGATATGTCAGATACAAAAAATAAAACTACAAGAGAGTTTTACATCCAATATTGCGCAAAAACGCAATTAACAATCAGTAATCTGGAAGAATTGCAACAAACTCCTTTGCCGTTATGGAAAGTTAATTTTGGAGATACCATAGTTGTGATACAGGATTGTATTAGACTAGAAGGTGCAGATAAATTACATGCAGGATTGGAGTTTATCGTACATGTGCATGCACCAAATGAAGAAGAAGCAAAAGAGAAATCGAAGGGTGTAGTAGAGCTTATTTTAAATCTTATCAGTTTTTCAATGCTGTGTTCTTGTGACGCTGCTAAGATTATTAATGTTATTGAGATTAAAATGGATACGAATTTATCACCATTGCAATATTATATTTATCCATTCGAGAACGATTATACAAACTGGTCTTTGGTAAAAATAGATATAGCTATTTTTGTCGATGTTTGGAACAACTATTATAAAAACGAACACCAGAAAAGATTGATGAGGGCAATGTCTTGGTTTAGAACAGGCCTTAACAAGAAGGGATTGGATGAGTTTATTTCATATTGGGTTGGAGTAGAAATATTAAGCAAGATATTAAAAGGCAATGTGAATATGAGAATGAAAAAAGAATTGAAGAAAGGCATTATCTCGAAAGAATTAATTAAATTTTTATCACTTTCTTCGAATGCTATTATCACAAAAGAAAAAGATGATGGATGGATAATATCTGATGGAACGAAAAAATATGATGTCATGGAAAAAAAGGGACAGTTAAGCATTTACGAGGATGATAACCGAGGGTGCAAAAAGCGGATCACTGATGACTGGATAGGCGCAAAGAAAGTATTCGAAGATAAACTGCAATGTAATGATTTTAGCAAAATTAGGAAAATTAGAAATGAAATTTTGCATGGATATCAGGAGTTAAGTAATGAGTTTGTAAAAGAATCTGAAAAATGCATACCTACCATAAGAATGGGATTGATAGCTTGTATCAGTACGATTTTAGATATATCAGATGAAAATTTTAATAAAATTGTTAATAAAGATATTCAAAGGGGCGGATTGGACCGATGGCATGTTGTAAAAGGCAAC
>JAIOQW010000088.1 GCA_021108405.1 Methanosarcinales archaeon | reverse complement strand
TTGTGCCTTTTCGATCGACTGTTGTATCAGTCCTCTGAATATCAGCTCCTCTGTGAATGCACATAATATGAGAGTTAGTACACCCGGTATTGATGGTTCAAATAGCTGTAGGTTTATGATCCTCCATTTCAGATATCCGATCACACATCCTGCAGCAATACATAGTATCTGCAATTTTGGATCTTTTAAAACCAGTCCTATATCAGCGAGCGGAAATTTAAGTAGGTATACCAGGATCAGTGAAGCAAAAAGTATTGTAATGGTTGTTAATATGAAGTACCCATTATATGTGATAAGTTCGGTAGGGATTGATAGTGTTATGATACGGTACAGTGGTATTAGTGTTATTATCTGGAAGACGCGGGTGTATTCATCAGTGAGACTTTTTGTTAATGTGTACAGGATAATAAGAAATATCAGGACTGTGATATATGCGAATAGACCTGTTTTTACACCTGAGTAATATGTCAATATTTCTGAGAGTACAAGAAGAAGGGATGTTATGGTCAGGTAGTGTATGGGTTTTGGTTTCATAACTGATTAGAGTGTTGAAATGTTTGACGGTTGGTTTTTTATTGATAATCTTTAATTGCAACTGGATGAAGCGTTTTTATCAGGCTGTCCCAAATTTAACCCTATTACTTCATAAAAATTCCGAATAAAGATACGAAATGGGTTATAGATTTCTTTGAGCGATTTTCTGAAGGCGACTTATATTAATCGTTTGCCGATCCGAATCAGTAATGATAGCAAGTATATATTTATTGTTTATAATATAGCTTAAATGGCAGACATTGTTAAGATCCAATTCTTTACTGAAATTGGGAAATATGTTTTTATTTGAAAACTTACAATACGCTTCTTTTAAAGTCCATATCATTAAAAGATCAAGATCATTCGTAGGCCGGTCGGTATGTAAAGGTGTTGTGCAGAGGTATTTTAAAATATTTGTAAGAGATCGCAATCTTATAAGCTCAACATCAACACCTACCACAACCTTTGATATTGCCAGGGTAGTAATATTTTCAGTATAAGAGATACATATGTGTATATCTTCATGATCGTGCACATGGACCTTTCCATTTTCTTCCTTATACAGAGCTATGTCAGATACGGATCGCTCCTTAAGAAGATGACACAGGATATACTTCAGCATCATTCTGGAGGTAGTATATCTTTTTTTGAAATACCTGGTTCGTAATCTTTCTAAATGTTTCTTTTCGGTATCATCCAAATAATCTGTACTTACCGTATCATAGTCATTCATATCAATTATAAGGATCAAAATATCATTTTGTGCCCATAAGTGAGGTATATGTTCCAGAGATATGGTAGATGATATCGTTAAATATTCTGCATCCATATCAATTCCCGATATATCTACTATAAGGACCTGTATATAATACCCCGTATTGATAGGTTGAGATTGTCGGAAAAGTACCTGAAAAGTGCCTAAATTAAAACATTGGAAATTATTGTAATAATTAAATCGTTGCGCTGTGTCCTTCATAGTTTAAACACTAATGTCGAAATACTTCAAAAAAGGACTTTTCCGACAGTCTCAGGTTATCTCCAACTAACTTAATGATCTTTTATGTTATGTAGCTTATATTTAATATATTTAAATAATTTTTTTTTTAACATTGAATAATACCGGATGATTCTGGTTATAGATATTTGTAGACAAATAGAATATGAGAGATAACATAAAAGCTATATATTTCCACTACATATGTGGTAAAGGAATTCATATTGTGATATACAATAATGGATAAAATTGTATATTGCTTATGATCATTGATTCGCAAAAAGAAAGTAGGGGTGCTAAGACCTTATGGAACACATCAAAAATGATATATTTGACTACCTGAAAAACAGCAATTTTATGGACAATACTACTCGCTTGAATGATAATGATTCTCTCACCGAGAACGGCATCATAGATTCGATCGGTTTACTTGAACTGGTGGATTATATCTGTGAAAAATATTCCATAGAAATTCCTGAAGATATGTTAACCCCGGAATATTTTGACTCATTGCAAGGGATCACAGACCTAATTGTCAAATTAACAAAATGAGATCATGAGAATTGATACCTATTTCACAGAATATGCTAGAAAAACCCCTCACCACATTGCCCTGGAAGAGGGCAATAACTCCATCTCCTACATATCTCTTGATGAGGATATAAACAACATTGCTTCCTCTATGATGGACTTTGAGCATAATAGATTTGCAATACTGGCAGAACCGGGTATACAATATGTAAAAATGCTCATGGCAGTATATCGCTCAACCAATATCGCAATACCCTTGCCAATCGAATTACCGATATTCAGCTTAGAACGGATCCTTAATACTGTTCATATCAATAACATAATTGTAACAGAAACACAGTATTCAAGGTTCGGAGATGATTTTTTTGAGCGTTTTGGAACCGTGATCGTTATTTCAAATGATACTTCCGTAAAATCCTTACGTAAAAAAATAGCAAGTGAGAAAAATAATCCTGACCTGAGGTTGGTACTGTACACGTCCGGTACAACGGGTATTCCAAAAGGTGTCATGTTAAGTGACAAAAACCTTATAGCAAATGCAGAGTCGATAATAGAGATACTTGGCATAACCGCTAACGATAAGGCAGCGCTGGTAATATCTCCACATCATGCTTTTGGAAATTCCATAATCGATTCCCATTTTATGGTTGGTGGATCCATCAGGATGGGAACTATGAACTTTATAGGATCGACTTTCGATCTGGTAGAATCAGGAGTATCCATATTTTATGGAGTTCCCAGTACCTATCGTATACTCCTTCGATACTCTGAGAGGTTTAAAAAAGCATTCAGGAATGTCAGGATTGCTGCATCCGCAGGTGGGGGTATGGATAAGCCTACTGTGATAAGATTAATGCAATTTACTCCTGATATAAAGATACTGCCAATGTATGGCCAGACCGAAGCCACAGCACGGCTGGCATACTTACCAGCAGAGGATGTGGAGGATTTCGTAGATACAATAGGCAAACCGATTCCAGGGGCCACGCTGGACGTATTTGATGCCAATAGGAGGCCAGTCGAACCGAATATCACAGGTGAACTAGTTGCCAGGGGAGACAATATACTACTGGGTTACCTGGATGATGAGAATGCTACTAAGAAGAAGATCATCAACGGATGGATGCACACCGGGGATCTGGCGCAGAAGTTATCCAATGGGTACTTCAAACTGCTGGGACG
>JAIOQW010000323.1 GCA_021108405.1 Methanosarcinales archaeon | reverse complement strand
ATAAAGATTGTGATATTTAGGCTGGTAGGAAAATCAATTTATTCGGAAGTCATGTATAAGGGAGATCTTCTTAAGATTGCCTCTCACCCTTGTTTTGTTCTGGTTATTTGCACATTATGTCATTGAGAAGCCATTTTCCTTCTTTATGATCAGAAAACCTACAAAAGAGATACTAAAATGGATTAGTGTTGGGTTTGTTTTGCCTTTATCTGTGATTTTAATTTATTTAATATTTGGTAAAATCGAATTTCTTGGTCATGCAGACCCATTATCCTCATCAAAAATTATATATCTCGTTGTTGCAACAATTTCAATGGCTCTACTGGGCGGAATAATTGAAGAAATTCTCTTTAGAGGATACATGTTCAGGATTCTTGAAGAAAAATGGAACACTACAATCGCAATTCTTGGTCCTGCAATGCTATTTGGTTCAATTCATCTATTGATGATAGACAGCATTGATTTAGTGAACGTGATCCTTGTAGTAATTCCCATATCATTAATCGGTGTTATGTTTGGATTAATTGTACACGTTACAAGAAATATCTGGAATGCAGTGGTTATACATGGTATCTGGAATCTCTTTCTGGCAGGAAGAATAATCAGGATATCTGCTTTTGAAAAACATCAGTTTGATGCCATTTATCAACTTCAAATAACAAGCGATAACATATTCTTGACAGGAGGAAGTTTTGGGGTTGAGTCAGCAGTGCCTGCTATTGCAGTTTATCTTATTGCAATTCTTGTGTTGCTACTGTACACGGCAAGGAAATGTTCAAGAGATACTTTAAAGGAGGAGGTATTAGATGGAAAATAAATTTTTGTTCAATGATAGCATAATTGTCAGGTTTACCAGCCTTTTCGTAATCGGTGCCATTCTCTTCACAGCGGTATGGTATCTAAGTTACTACTTTTTACCAGAAGGCATTATGCAAGGTAAAACCGGCTCAGCCATTATTGTGGGTTCGGATGTAGCACCCACAATGCTCGAAGAATGGGGCACGATTGTGATGTGGAATCTTTGGGCTTTATTTTTAATCGTCCTGATTAACTTAATCCGGTATCTGGATCGCATCCCACTTGGTTACGTAACGCCCCTTGGTACGATTACTCTATATGCTGTATTTTTGGGAACGAATTCGTTTTCCATTCCTATGGCAGAGCCAATGGCACCAACATTAGCAGTATTGTTGCGCGGCGGACCATACGAAATGACCGCATACATACTTGTGGCAGTCGCAACTTATAATCAGTCCCGCTTTGCACTTACTAACAACTCCTACCGTATTAGTCCGGTTCCACGATTATCGTTAGAACAATGGATCGGAATTGGGCTTGCAATTACATTGATACTCCTTGCCGGATGGCATGAAGCAGCTATGATCATGGCATTATAGAATGTTTGAATAAAATCGGAAGTACTGGTATCGAAAATAACATGACGCTGGTGAAAGATGAACTAATAGAAAATAATTTAGGTAAAATAATATGAAAAGATACATAAAAGCTGTTTTAACCATAATACTCGCAGCAGGTTTATTAGTTGCAGTGTACGCATCATCGGATTGATACTGATTTATTCAGATCATGCCGGATATTCCACAACCGGGAGCAATCTTGGTGTAATTGATTATGATAAAATCATCTCAAAAATAGACAGGCTGGGAGGCGTAGACATAGGGATCAAGTTCGGCACCAAAGTGCAAATCCCAGAAGAGGAATATCGTCGGATTTTCAAAGATATGTTTGTTAATCTTGGATTGTCAGCTGAAAAGGTGGATGAATTTGAATATATCGCGGATTTGTGGTGATTTTGAGAGAATCAAGGAGTATCAACATGAAAGAACAACAAGCATTCAACCTTGATGGACGTAAAGAACTTGGGAAATTGCAAATGTCAAAAAGAAGTTGTACTTACACTAATTGATTTTGAGGAGGTGAAATAATGAAACAAGTGAAAGAGTTTTCATCTACCAAAAAGGCTAATACATGGTTAAAAGAAAATCAGGACAAAGAGATAATTGACATTAAATTCAGTGCTTGGCGTTTTGCAATAATTTATGAAGAATAAATACACACATTATGTTGTTGTGGTAAATTTACCACTACAACATTTTTTTATGGTATATCAATTATAACTTGATATATCGAAAATGTTCACACCGTTCACATTTTCTAATCCTTCATTCCTCCAGAATGTCAGACGAAGATTCTACTAATCTTCTAATCTTCAGCTTCTTCGAAGCTTCAGTCAAGAAAATCCGAGCGTTAGCGAGGATTTTGTTCATCGGTAATCGACATCTTACGCTTCCACTCGGGACCCGTTCTCTAAAGTCTGCAGTTCGATCGTCAAGAGTGCGCATTCATCTGCACCGACCAACATTTCCGTTTTTTATCAAACTCGGTACTAAACCACAAAGTATTTCGATTAATCGGAACATTTAAATATCTTCACTGCCATTTATATAATAGAGGGTGTCGATTAATCGACAACCGATTAACAAATGGTGATAAACAACATGAGCAAGGCGAAACAATAGGCAGGAGGGAAAAAAGATGGAACATAAATTCAAAATATTGGTAATCGGCATATTGATAGCAGCAATCACTTATGGTGTGATAATCGTAGGAAATGTTTTCGTAGGATACTCACTCTACAACTTTGCTGAACCAGAAGTGAACGGCATGGATATTTCTTATGATGTTGTTTGTACACAGGGGGCAGCAGAGAACCTCACTGGAATAGAGTGCGTGAAAGTATACGGGACTCTCCGTAACACAGGCAATGAAGAATTGAAGAACATAACCGTGACTGTGATATTTACAGACACAGCACACGACAGAGTAGTTAGACAAACGGTGGTAGAAGGTGTAGATCTGCTTTTGGATGGTGCAGCATCGATAGAATTTCATGCCGAGTATTTAAGAGAATTGACTATACCAAAAACATCAGTAGAAGAATCAATTCAGGTTAATTGGATAGAAGACGGAGATATAAATTTTTGTCACACGATAGTGTGTGATTCTGAAACGAGGTGTGAAAAATGAATACGAGAGCAAGGATCGGCGAAGTGTTGTTGCTACTGTGACTTGGTCTATTTGTCGGCAGTGCGATGGGTTATATAACCGGGCAGTTGCCGGTAGAACAAATCTCGGGAATTGGTGCTCTGGCTATCAGCTTCGTGGTTGTCGGTGCGGGCATGAAAAAGGCGAAAAAGTGAGCAGGAGAAATGAAAATGACAAACAAGATCGTTTTTGAGAATGTATCAAAGTCTTATGGTAATTTCAAAGCTCTGGATG
>JAIOQW010000074.1 GCA_021108405.1 Methanosarcinales archaeon | reverse complement strand
TACATGCACCACCTTCATCAATCATACATCCTGGATCTTGGGGGCAATCCTCTGCTAATTCTTTAACTCTGCTAAACCAATCTTCCAAATGGTAATTATATGTAAATTCCAATCCACCTATGTTTATGCTATTTGTCGAATAAATGAAAATTGATCCAGTATATGGACAAATAATTTCTGAAAGGCTTTGAATATCCAGACCAGTATCTATCGTGGATTGTTGGATCAGCATATGTGAATATGTGTGTAATAGTGTTTTTACTGCATTTTTACATTTTTCATCATTTAAAAGCAGATTTCTAAAATTTAGATATGATTTTTCACCACCCGGGGTAAAAATATTGCTGTTTATGCCTATTTGCTGTTTATTTTCGTTTAACCATTTAAAAATGTTTTCAATTTTTAATTGGAACAAAATACCTTCTGTGGTAAAATTCCTGACAAAAACGGTTGGTTTTTTGTGATTTTGTTTTCCAGTTTCAATTGTTCTAAATAATACTGGATTTCTTCTTGTGGATCCTTCTATTATTCCTAATAGTGCTTGGATCATCATAAGATCGGGATAATGAATTACCTTTTTTAATCCAAATTTATCGAGCTTTTTTTCATAATCCTTTGACTTGCATGTTGGTTCTTCTTTCTTTTCGCGACTTGTTGAATCAATGAGGTTAGCACACTGTAGGTCATTTTCATCAAATTCGATCTCTTTAACAGATCTAAGCGATTTTTCAATAAAATCTATTCCATATCGTTCCTTTATCCTTACCTCATTTGCATTGTCTTCTATACTATTTTTGGCACTTTTGAGTATTCTGCTTATAACTATCAAGAAATAGTGTTGGTCTAGTTGAGAATAATCTGTTATGTCTAATAAAAGATCATCACAAACGTCATCAAATTCGGATTGTATTTTTGTCAAATTCCAAAAATCTTCTTCTTTTAGCATCACATCTTTAAATTCAGGAAGGTTTAGCTTTGACTCTTCCACTTCATATCCAAAAAAGTAAGTGAATGATTCTGACAACAATCTTTCTAGAGTTTTTCTCCCAAATGTGCTAGTATCATCTTTAGATAGATCTGGAATAGAAATAACAAAAGGATGAACTATTGCGCCTGCTCTTGCCGGAACACCCCTAAACTTTTTTTTGGGACGGGTTGATAAACATTCACCGGTACTACGAACTTTATGGTCACAATCATAAAAGTATAGCCCTTCTTCATTATGACATTTTTTGCATATTACCTTGTAAGAACTTATGTTATCTTTTCCTCGAGTCCATTTCAATTTTGTTAAACTTGCATTTTCGCCACATTTTTTACATTTATGATTAATGTTTGTCATAAAATGCAGAGGCAAAAGTCTTCCACATTCATCACAAAATGCAAGGAATGTAAACGGGTCCCATGGATCTGTATCTTTATGACCGCATTTTCGTCCTTCACTCAATTCAAAATAATGATTACAACCATCTTTTGTGCATATTGCGGTGGGTGGAAAAATTTTAAACTGGCCACAAAAACCCTCCTCATTGAAATCGTCAACTAATTTTATAACTTTGATATTTATATCATCTGGACTAATTCCATGAAAATTACCACCGTCTTGTATTCTAAGAGCAATTTTTTGATTTAAGAGCTTACTAAAAACGGATCTATATTTTTCAGTATTAAAATCATCTCCAAAATCAGCCTTATTGTAGGTAATTTTGAAACTTAAAAACTTACCAAACTTTCGTGAAAAAATTTGGCTTTCATGCCCCTGAAAAAAACAACTGCTTTCCGTAATTTGATGAACAAAATCATCGGTCATGATTATTTCTCCATCTGTTTTAGTATTCTTTCATCCTTTGGATTTAAGTCAAGTGCAAGATTTTTTTGTATTCCTCGCATACCAGATTGGGTGTGGAAAAAAGGATTGCCTGATTTTGAAAGAATTTTTGGAAAAAATTGTGTTTCATTGTCCTTTCCAAGTACAATTTCACTAATCCTTTTATCAATTTCATCTGAAATCGTTATATCAATACTTTTCTTGCCATATGCACTTTCAATAAAATTTTCCAAATCTTCTCGATCTTCTGAAGTTAAATTCATAACATCACGTTTGTGGTAAAGTGGTTTGCCTTTTTTGTTTGATAAGTAGTTTAAAATTCCAGCACAGAAAAGTGAATTAATTGTTTGCATCAAACCAAGTTTTGAAAAACGGTTTATTGGCACAGGACGAACTTCATGATCAAGAGAATTATGGTATCTGACAAAATTACGGAAAAAACTTTCATCTCGCACACGGTTTGGATAGAACCACAATAGAATTATACCAAGATTTTTCCTACCAACACGGGAAAGAGCCTGGATGTATTCTGAAGTCGAATATGGCAAGCCTTGAAATGCCATGAAATTAAGTTCATCTAAATCAACTCCATGAGACACTACAGAAGTTGCATAAATAGGCTCAAATAACAACCCTTCATCATCTACCACTTTTGGATTGTAGTTTTTAACAAAATCCCGCACTTTATCGATAGTTTCTTTTAGTTCTTCAAGGCCACTATCACCTGTTAAAACCGTCCCGTGAATATCTGAACCACCAAAATGATCTTTTAATGTGTCTCCGACAACAGCGTTATCCAAACGACCCATATCATAAGCATCTTGTTTTTTAATATGGTATGTTAGAGGAACGAGGTATTGGTTTAAAAGATCCTGTGCTTCAGAAGGATTTTTTAAATCATATTTATCACAAAAATTATTTAGATCAGAATTCAAATTTTTCTGTGAGTCTATTATAAATTCACCAAAATGTAATAGTGTTCTCAAAGATGCATAATGATTATCTCGTAAATTTGGCTTCAAACCATATATGATACGTTTTGGTCCTTCTTTTTTTTCAAAGAAAAAATCATTTGGGCTACCCGCTCCTTCTGGACAACGACCGGGGATTACAAAATATTTTTTATTGTATAATTCTTTGATCTGCTTTTTAGTTCCATTTAAAGTTGCACTCATAGCTATATGCTTCAATTTACGTTTTGTTTGATCTTCTACTATTGTTTCGATTAATCCTTCAAAATGAGCTGAAATTGTTCCAAAACCCTCTCTTAGTAAGTGCATTTCATCTTGAATTGAGAGTCTGGGACCTTCTGAATTTAGAAGATTGTCACCAATGTTTGAACATTGAAAATCTTCTTCCAGTTTTTCTTCGCATTTGTCACCAGATGGAATAAAACCATGTCCATCTGGACACATACTCCCTGTACCACCAAGAATGTTACGTGCTCTTCTCTGTAAAGATAGACTAGTGTCGAGTCAACTCTCAATTGTCGGATAGAGTCGAGATAACTTTATTCGGGCATCTTTGGTTGTGAATTGCCAATTAATTTTCGCATTTTTATTGTCTCTGAATTTCTGCC
>JAIOQW010000334.1 GCA_021108405.1 Methanosarcinales archaeon | reverse complement strand
TGCTGGAAAAAAATGCAGAAGATGTAAAAACCGGGGCAGGTCAGTATTTCACTCCCCGTGCGCTTATCATGGCAATGGTTGAATGCATTCATCCTGGACCTGAAAAAACAATCTGCGACCCTGCATGTGGAACCGGTGGCTTTTTCCTTGCATCTTATGATTTTATCAGCAACCCGGAAAATTACCGTTTGGATAAAGAGAAAAAGGAATTTCTTAAAGACAGGACCTTTTCAGGAAATGAGATTGTTGCAAGTGCAAGAAGAATGTGCCTTATGAATATGTTCCTTCATAATATCGGTGAGATTGACGGTGAATCTTCTATATCAGCAGTAGATTCACTCATATCCGATCCGAGTGATCGCTATGATTATGTACTGACTAATCCTCCCTTTGGTAAAAAAAGCAGCATGACTTTTACAAATGAAGAAGGGAAACAGGAAAAAGAAGACCTTGTTTACAATCGCCAGGATTTCTGGGCAATTACTTCCAACAAGCAGTTAAACTTTTTACAGCATATTCATACTCTCCTGAAATCAGACGGATGCGCTGCAGTTGTTCTGCCCGATAATGTACTGTTTGAAGGAGGTGCTGGAGAAACTGTTCGTAAAAACCTGCTTGAAACAACAGATCTGCACACAATTTTACGGCTTCCGACTGGAATTTTTTACAAACAGGGTGTAAAAGCAAATGTTCTGTTTTTTGAAAATAAACCAGCAAGTAAGGACCCATGGACAGAAAAGGTATGGATTTATGATTTTCGTACCAATGTTCATTTCACACTTAAAAAGAACTCGATGAAATTTGAGGATTTACAGGATTTTATCAAATGTTATAATCCTGAAAATAGACATGAGAGAAAAGAAACATGGTCAAAAGACAATCCAAATGGACGCTGGAGAAAATTCTCTTATGACAAAATAGTTTCAAGGGATAAAACAAATCTTGATATTTTCTGGCTCAAAGATAAAAGCCTGGCTGATTTGGATAACTTGCCGGATCCGGATATACTGGCAATTGAGATTATTGAAAACGTAGAAGCTGGGCTTGAAAGTTTTAGAGAAATAATTGAAACGATAAATGGAGAATAATAAATTCTACCGTTCATAGTTCAGGCTGTTGAAAAATAAGGAAGTTGACCGGATGACGAACCTCGCATGGGATTTCACCCTGATTTGAAGTGGATACGGGAAAATTTTAATGTATCTCTTATTGGCGTTCATTATTCCAGACATTTTGCACAAATATATAATCTATAGTCGTCCAGAATTCTCCGAACATTTCACCCGTATTTTTTCTGAGGTAACCACTCACAAATAGAGAAAAATCGTGCTCATTCAAGTTTTCATCCAAAAATGGCTCTATTGCTTTCTTGCGAAGGGCGTTCAGTTTATTAATATTCAATCCCAGTTTTTCAATTGTTATTCTTGCTGCATCATTGGAATTCCTGGCCGGGTGATTTTTACCGTCTGCGGTATAAGCAAAATGCCCCTCACAGTCTGGATCTAACGGCGAAATAAGAAGCTGGTTGTCAAACCAATCGCCCTTTAAATGCACACAGTGTCGAGGCTCTCCTCGTTCTAATTGGTTTTGGCAGGAACAGAGCATGTTAGTATAATCCAGAGGATTGACAGCGTTGTTGCTTCGAGGATTGAAATGCTCAATATGAGAACCATCATCGGTCAACCGACGCTCACAATAGCAACAAATACTACCCTGTTCCTTCATTAGAGAATTTTTTACTTCCTCCTTTGTTGTGCCGCTTAAGTCTTCATATGTTGGCTGCCAGTCATCATTGGCACTTGCCTTCCATTCATCAAAATCCGGAGTATTCCGATCTTTGACGATATGCTTCATTTACCAATCAGCTCCCTGCGTTTGATGAGGACCTCTGCTTTCACTAATTCAGGATCAGCTCCGATTTTTTTCATTAAATTAGTAATCTGTCTTCGTGCTTCTTCCAGTTTCCCTGCATCGATTGTCTCAAAAATACTCTTAAGATCAAAATCAACTTCGTCAGGTCTTGTTGTTTCCAGACCCATAAGGTCTTCAAGTACCCGATCTACATTTTTCCCATAGGACTCGGTCGGCTTTCTTGCCACAATGCCAGAATCCGTTTGCTCGAGAAGGAACAGACTCTCCGGCTGCACATGAGTGATAACATGTGGCGAATGGGTGGATATGATGAACTGGCAATTAGGAAAAATCTCCAATAACTTATGTACGATTATCCGTTGCCATCTCGGATGTAGGTGCAGGTCGATTTCATCTATGAGAACAATACCCGAACCTCGCAGCGGTTTTGTGGAATCAGGGTTTGCAATTGCCATTCGTCTTGCCAGGTCCCCGATCATCGCGATTAAGATCAGTTCTCCACCTGAAAGTTGGTTTACTGTTAATTGTTTGCCGTTTTTGTTAACCTCCATTCGCAGGGGGCTTCTCCGAATGGTAAAATCTGAAAATTCCGGTAAAAATTCTGTTAATGCACTTCGAACCGCTTCCAACTGTGGGTCAGGGAACTGATATTGTGGGTCCGGTTCAGCGAGTGTATGTCCAGTGAGAGTAGATTGACTTCGAGATCTCATAATTTCATTTTCAAGGTCTTCTCTCTCCCGGAACCACTCAAAAAAAGTCCTGAAATTTGCACCGCTGCTCAACGCATCATCATAGGCTGCTAGCAGGTCAAAAGTATGTTTCCCACGTATCTTTAATGGAATCTTCACCACAGCACGATTCACAGGATAATAAACAAACAAAGGTAGATTAATCTTTTCTGATGTTTCGGAGATCCTGCTTTGAATTCTTTTGGTATAGTCATTCAGTTCCTGCAGTTCACTCTTGCCTTTTGAAGCTACATGCCCCTTTCGAGCTTTAGACAATTTCCACTCTATCGTTCTGCCTTCTGCTTCACATGACAACTGAATGGATGAAGTAGACTTGCCATTGGTAATATCGCTTTCCATGATTGGTCTACCAGGTGCCTCCGGACGATTAATTCTGTTAACTGCCCATGAAAGCATGATAGCAATTACATCCAAAACAGTTGATTTTCCAGAGCCATTCACGCCAACAAATACATTAACATCAGGTTTCTGATTTAATTCTATGGAAAAATCCCGAGCATCCCGAAAGTTTGTCAAATATAATTTTGTAACTTTCATAACTACCATCATTCCTATGTATTAGTGTCCATCAAGGTTCACCTTTTATTGTTTTAGTTATAGGTCATATAGCCTTTATAAGTATTCGTAACTTTGCTACCTGAATAGTTACTAACTTTTTATGACCAGAACAAAATCCGAGCATCATCGAGGATTTTGTTCTAGTGTCGAGTCAACCATGTAACATCGCAAGATATGTAATCTAACACGGTCCCATTTTCCTGTGATTTTTAAGACGCAGATAAATCAAGAAAATCAGATTATATCTATTCCTGCCAGATAATTGAAATTCATTGCAACTTTTATCTGCGG
>JAIOQW010000354.1 GCA_021108405.1 Methanosarcinales archaeon | reverse complement strand
CTGTGTTCATCTGTGGTTATTTTAATAGTACCAACATGTAATGTAACGGTCTCGTATTTCTTTTTCTGGAAAAGTACGAAATATTCTATAATTTTTCTTAGATTGAGAATTGAAGTGGATTCACAGAGAGCTTTAGTAAAAATCTTATCAAAAATAATTAATTAATTCATAAATAATTAGCGTCTGGGGTGGTTTTGGGACAGCCTGTTCGGGTCGGATTTTCTTGACTGAAGATTCGCAGAATCTTTGCTTGAGGCTCTTAAAAGAGCCGAAGATTAGAAAATGTGAACAGAGTGAGCATTTTCGATATATCAAGTTATACTTGATACACTAAAACAAAACGTTAATGTACAATAAAAACATCATACGTATTATTTAACGGGGCTATCTCAAAATGGATGTAGAATTATCAAGAATCGGAGTATCATTACCAGAGAACTTGCTTGACAAGTTTGATGTGATCATCAAGAACAGAGGATATTCTTCCAGATCCGAAGGTATCAGAGATGCAATTAGAAGCTATATCAGATATTATGATTGGATGAAAGATATTCAGGGAGAAAGAGTAGCCACTATTACACTTGCATATAATCATAAACAAAGAGGTATCGAAGATGCTCTCGGTAATGTTCAGCATAAATACCTTGACATCATTCGCACATCTATTCACATGCATCTTGATAATGACTATTGCATGGAAGTAATTATTCTTAACGGAGATGGGGAGAAGATAAGAGAGTTATCTGAAAATCTTGTAAGACATAAAGGTATTCTACACGTCAAATTAAATACTATTAATCCAAAAGAGATTTAATCTAAAAAATTTTACTAAATTTCCGTAAATCATTTATAACATCAACTACTAAATATATTAGTATATCAGGTATAACTTGATATATCGAAAATGCTCACTCCGTTCAGATTTTCTAATCCTCCATTCCTCTGGAATGTCGGTCAAGAAAATCAGAGCGTTAGCGAGGATTTTGTTCTTAATTAAATAATATATATCAAGAAAATCTTCCTTTTGGTCGTATTTTCTAAACCTATGGGATTATCCTACTCAAGTAACTGCGAATGAAATGAGCAGTTATAAAAATAGTATGGGGAGTGGATGAAGTTGGTGAATGTAAATTTTAATAGCAAAGAAAGCAAAATATTAATATTATCACTTCCAGTTGCTGTTATAATCGGAACAACCATCGCAACAATGGCATTTAAAATGCTTGGTGATTCTTTTGCCTTTTATGCAATACTAATCGGAGCTATAATAGCATCTGCGATCACATATCTCTTTTTAATATCCGGCAGATCATGAGAAGAATATTATTAACTCTTATATTCCTATTTTTCATTATACAACAATCAAGTGCTTTAGTTATCAATGATACCGAATGGACTCAACAAGAAGAAATTACACTAGAATGGGGTGATAATTATTCAACAGGAAATTATAATATCCAGGCACAGTCATTCGATAAAAAGGCAGGCAGGATAATACTGGTAATATATAAAAATAATAAAGAGATACATTCAGCAATAATGTCTGCTGGTGATACCACTAAGGTCAGTACCATTAAAGTAGCAGTAAAAACTATCCACGGGTGTTGTGGGGAAACAGGAACTCCATTTAGTACCATGACCATCTATACTATGAAACTTCCCAAAATCAGCCTTGGCGCCACACATAAAATGACAAAACAAGGTCTTGCGAATATTAGTATTACACTTGAAAACACAGGTGGGATACGATTCCATAATATCACACTTAATACCACACTACCCAATGACCTGATCCCTTACAAAGATGACAGTGACATAAACCAAACCTCCTTTGAAAAAATGGATGTCAGACCGAATGATACAGAATTTACCAGTATAATCAAAAATTTTTTTGTTGGTTCAAAAGAGATAAATTGGATAAATGTTGAGATCCCCGCACTCCCGCAAAATATAACCATTCCTATATATATCAGTGCTCACGGATATGATCTTGATGAAAAGCCGTATAGTACTTCAGCAACTGTGAACATTAAGATCGAACCTGCTATAAAAGTGACAAAAATACCACTCCACCGTATAGTAAACAAAGGTGAAGACCATTTCAATATGAACGACATGGTATATGTATGGGTCTCTGTTTTTAACTCAGCGACAACAGATGCTTTTAATGTATCAGTCGATGAAACAATAATTACTAAAAATTTCATTCTTGATCCCGATGTAGACCTTGACTGGACCTTTGACCTGCTTTCCCGTGAATCCAAATCATTCAACTATTTTTTAAGGCCAATAAGACCAGGTGAAATCCGGATTTCCAGGACTACAGTAAGTAGAGAATATAAATCACATCTTTATGTAAAAACCATGGATGCTACAACTGCCAAGATATATGGTCCTTACCTGGAGATATCCAAAACACTGAATAAGTCCCAAATCTCACCCGGAAAGGTAGTAAAAGTATCAGTTACAGCAAAAAACACTGGCAACCACGCCTGTTTTTTGGAATTGAGAGATAAGATTCCTTATTTTGCAGAATTAATAGACGGACAGCTTAATAACAGTAGAGTAGTAAAACCAGGCAGTTCATTATCAATATATTATACACTTAAGATAGAAGATAGAGGAGAATTTAGATTTCCGGCTGCTGTCGGAGAATACACTGACCTGGCGCATTATACGGGCATTGCTTATTCCACAAGACCTGTTATCAAGATATCCAAACCAGAGGAAACACCTGAAGAAGTTGAGACTGAAAAAGAGATAATTGTCGAGACTGTGAAAAATACCACTTTAATTGGAGATAATAATTCCAATGAAACTGATTCTAATGGTATTCCGGGTTTTAGTCTGTTGATAAGTTTAATGACGCTTATGTTCTTTCGATTTTTCTTAACTTTGCGATCTTAGGAGTTGGCAGGAAATAAGTTAGTATCCACTTTAAAAAGTATGGTAAAATGAGACCGTTACATTACATGTTGGTACTATCAAATTAACCGCGGATAAACGCGGATGAGCTGCCTGAAAATCTGCGTTCATCCGCGTTTATCTGCGGTTTCATAATATTCACCAACACGAATTGTAACGGTCACGGTAAAATGAAAGATAAAACATCATCATATTACTGAAAAAAATCATTGGAGCCGCTTATAATGTACATAATACTCTTGCATCAGGTTTCTTAGAGAAGGTTTATCAAAAACAAAATTGAAGAAATTAAATCAATACCAATTAACAATAAATCCGTGTAAATCTGTGTCTGAAAAAATGCGTTCGAACTCTATAAAGAGGTACTAATTACCCTTAGATTTGAAGTGGATACAAAAAATTGTAATTAATCATTATGATTTAATATTATTTTCTAATTTCTAATGATTTTTTAGGTGTACTTGCATATGACTAAGAAAACATTGGTTCGAAATTCATATGTTGAAAAATCCTTAACCGATCACAAATAAGGGGGCAATGTGCTCTCATTGTTTTCCACCGGCTCATCTATTTC
>JAIOQW010000062.1 GCA_021108405.1 Methanosarcinales archaeon | reverse complement strand
ATTCATCCCCTGATACTTGGTTCGATATTCCACTTCCTTTTTGTATCAATCCATCCATTCAAAGACGGCAATGGCAGAGCAGCAAGACTTATTCATTCTTTTATTCTATTAAAGTGCGGATATCCTATATTCGCATTCGATCCTGATCGAAAATATGAATATTTCGACTATCTTGAGAAGGGAAGAGAATCGGATCTGAGTGATTTTGTCAAATTTATTATAGAGGAACATAAAAATGTGCTGCTGGTGCCTATATAAATTAGCTGCGTAGAATCCCGCACTTTTTATTGCAGCTATAAGTATTCAATAATAATTCATGCATTTACTGGTCGTTAATATTAACAACACCTCGAACTTCTTAACAATATCTTCTGAGATTGCGCATTTTCCATCTGGTGTAACAACAACTGTACGGACCGAGTCAATATGACCTATCAGTATCCGACGCCTTATGTCTAGCACCTTCTCTTTAAAGCCTTAATCCATCTTCCTTTTTAGGTCGGCGATCGAATTGGAAAGCCGGCGTCGCTCTCACAGACATCAGCGAGCCACGGCTGGCCGACGCTGGCCGCTTATCTGCATGTACTGTTCGTACAGGATTGCGTCCCCTGGAGTCCCTATGCCGAACTTAATGCCCTGTGGACTTTCCTCCTCAAGACCTGCATCAGATGTAACACCCGAAGATGAAAATGTCATGCTGTAACCGACTGGCAACTTCATAAAAGGACCCGTGTAAACTCCTGGATCCGTCAGATTCCAGATCAAACTTACCTCTACGGCACCACCAGGTGATGTCATCAGGCCGTAAACACCATGACCATACTTCAGCCATCCTAGGTTCCGTGCATAGATCAGCTCCACGCCGAATTCGCCGCCTTTCCCAATACCAATCTGCATGCTGACTATGAAGACGACGGCGTCTGCATCGGTTACTCCTATGACCCACTGGCATACCCGCTCAACCTGGCTGATGGTTGCTTCCTCTATTAACTGCGGTATTTGCCCAATGAATTGCTGTATTAAGCAGTCAACCGGTCTAAAAGGATTGCATTGACCGGGAAATCGTTGGACAAGAAGAGGAGCGGACGGCATTAACTCTTTACCCTGAGAAACACTCTTAGTGATATTATCTTCGTACATTATCCCGTCATCCGACTGCGTCGTATCTACACCGGGCTGGGGCATAACTGTATACTGTTGTAAAACATGCGTTAATTCATGTGCTAGCAGCCTTTTCCCTTGTATAGCCTCCGGCGTATACTCCCTTCGTTCAAACACCACATCCCGTCCCATAGTAAACGCCCGCATGGAATAATCCAGTGGTCGACCTCCTAAGGACCACTTCGTTTACAACTGGTATGATGTCATCATTTAGGTTTCGGATTATTTTTCTAATAATTTATTTGCTTTCCCGATATATTGTTTAAACACCAATTTTCGTTAAGTGTTTATGTATCATGTCTCATAATTAAACCATGGTTAGGATATCCAATTAAAGCGAAGTCTTTTGTTACCTAAACATGAGCTTCAGTCTGACTTACTTCAGTCTCCTGCTCAGGTTTATGAACTTCTCCGATGGCGCCGGGTTGCCCTGTGTTCTCTTGGCCGCCCTCTTTAGCTAACTCTTCCTCAAGCACCTGGATTGCACCGCTGATGCGCAGCAGGGAGCTTCTCAGTTTCGTCTGTTGGTGCTTAAGGTCAGCCGGGCTTTCTGGCCGGATTCGAATTCGGAGTGGAGTTCTTTTAGACGTTGTTCTAGCTGGTGTACATTAGCTGGTCAGAAATAAACTCACGACCATGCTCTTCCCAGTATTTTCGAATACCGGTACGGCCACAACGTTGTTCAGCCGTCCTCATCTGCTCGCTTGAGGTGAATCAAACCCGGCTGTACAAAGACAAGTTCGATTCAAATAAAATCAAGGAGTTTGAATGGAGATTTAATAAGATCATTATGGAATGACTCAAACTAAATCTACCACCTCCAAAAGAACCAGAAAAGAGGGGTATGGTCAAACAATCTTCACCCAAAAATCTTCTTGACGGGTTAGGGGGGCACAAACGGGATTTTGATTTCGAATGTGATTCCACGTCGTGGTATTTCGATAGTCGCCCTTAAAAAATAATGTTTCAAACTGGGCTTCATACTTTCAAGGTGTTCTGTCTTTTCTATTATCCTTTCCGAAATTTCATACGGCTTTTTTGTGATTGAATCATAAACAGTGTATGGAGCCTCCCGCTCAATAATTGTCACCTGTTCTGGCATTGCACATATCATAGCATTAGTATCCATCGTGATTAATGCCCTTTCTCCGAAGAAAATTTTTTCATTCTCTTCGGTAAAAAGTTCTCCAATATATCCATGTGCAGCCTGATTTGCTTTTGATGCATCCCTCACTTCACCCCATCTCTTCTTTGGCATTTTTAAATCTGAACGCCCGAATAACTCAGGTTTACCGCCGACGTACCTTATACACGTACTGCCGCCTTCTTTCTCTACATCCTCGGAATCAAAAAGAACTACTCCTCCTTCTTCAAAAATGAATCTCTTTATTACCTCCCTTTGTAAAAGAGGATCTCTTTCCCGTGCCCAAGATGGACCTTCAGGAGGATTAACAGCTTCAGTAAGCATATTCATCCATGCCTCTCGGGGAACATCTGGAGCAGGCTTGACACCATAGCCTGTCATCGTTGTCTTCCACCTTCCTCTCTTATATACACGCACAGGAACTCTCCCTATTTCCGATTGTGACTGCAACCATCCGACATATAGTATCTGCTTAAAGTTATTGGGTACCTCCGCAGGTAATTCAGGTATTTGTGGCTGAGAATGCCGCCTTAGTTCTTGGGCTTTTCTGGTCACTTTCAGAGTGTCCCACTCTCTTGCCACCTCCCTTACTATTATACCTATTTCGGTTTTGACTTCCTTACGACCAATTTCCAATGCTATCTTTTGAGTCTTAAGCTTTATATCCGTGAAAATTCTTACGGCTATTTCCTGCATAAGATTTGCTAAAAATTTAAATGGAATCTGATCTCGGAGAAAATCAAACATTATTGAAAATGCAGAAGGTTCCAAAGCGTATAAATTTACTTGAGAATCAATAATGAAATCAGTCCACGATGTTATCACAATAGCAATGTTTCTCTTAATAATTTTTTCGGCTTTCAGCTCCCATTCATCTATTTGATTTAGAGTTTCAGAGGGAATAGTGATTGTTTCACCCGAAATTGTTGTTTTACCTTCCTCTTTACCGTCCTGCCGTTGGATTGCGCCAGAAAACTTGCTTGTTGCGCCCTGTTGTACCACATGCGCCAACTCATGCGCTATCAACCTCTGCCCTGTGCCCGCCTCTGGCGCATACTGCCCAGTCCCAAATACCACATCTTGCTTTACCGTAAAAGCCCGCGCATTCACTGCCCGCGCCGATTCCGCCGCCTTCGCATCCGTATGCACCCGCACCTGGCTGAAGTCATGCCCAAAGCGCGGCTCGAAGAATGCACGAATAGATTCAG
>JAIOQW010000193.1 GCA_021108405.1 Methanosarcinales archaeon | reverse complement strand
AAATGTACGGTGCAGTTGAGACTATGAAAAATGGATCTATTACTCGGAGATACTGTATAAATGCAATAAAATCCGACTTTCAACAGCAATAAATCCAATCTATAATAAATAATACTATACTTCACATGACTCAAAATGTGATCATCATCGGTGCCGGTGCAGTTGGCATGACTGTAGCCACATTTCTATCACGTCATACAGATCACCATATACGTGTATTTTCATCTGATACCCATACTGCTTACAGCCAGTGTGGAATGCCTTTTGCACTGGGCAGCCAATTATTTAATCTCACTGATCTGATAGTAAAACCCCGAAATGCCCTTATCGAGATGGGAATAGACCTGCATCTAAAAACTAGAGTAAACAATATCAATGTTAACAGCCAGAAAGTGATCACCAAAGACGGAGCCTTTACCTATGACTTTCTTGTGATTGCCACGGGCAGTATACCTTTTATACCTCCGATCCCAGGGAATGACCTGGATGGGGTGTATACATTGCATACGCTTTCTGATGGCATGAAAATAGAAAAAGCCCTTAATAATTCCACCACAGCAGTTATCATAGGAGCAGGCAGCATAGGATCCGAGCTCGCAGCCTGTCTTATTAAGCGAGGTATCAAGGTCACTTTAATAGGATCTATGCCGCAGATATTACCCTCTATTCTGGATCCTGATATGGCATTGATTGTCCGGCAGCATCTTTCTTCTCAGGGCATAAGAGTGATCACAGGAACCAGGGTTGGTCACATCAACTCAAATGAGGGTACTTGTGTAGGGTCGGTGACTGCCGGAGATGAGTTGCTACCGGCTGATATTGTTATTATAACTACAGGAGTAAAGCCTCTTGTTGATCTTGCCCTGGATGCAGGGTTTGATATTGGCCTTAAAGGTGGTATTGTAACTGATAAATACTTAAGAGTAAAATTTAATGGAAAGTTCCTGAACAATATATATGCAGGAGGTGAATGTGCCCAGGTTAAACATCTGGTCACTAATTCACCTGTACTCATACACTCAGGTGCGGCTGCCAGGCGTATGGCCCGGGTTATTGGTACGAATATCACACAAAAAACCTCAACATTAGCTACCTATCCTCCGACACTGCATCCTAATGTAATAGCAATGGAAGATCTCACAGCAGGTTCGGTGGGGATCACATCCCAAACCGCAAGTAAACATGACATTTATGTAGTAAGCGGTAGTTCAAAAGGGTATACAAAAGCCGGTTATTACCCGGGTGCAAGTCCACTTCACATCAAACTTATATTTTCAGATATGCAGCTTGTAGGTGCCCAGGTAGTGGCAGCAGAGGGAGTAAAAGAAAGAATAGATGCACTTAGTCTTGCCATTCGCATGGGTGCTACAATAGATGACCTACTTAAATGGGAAACCTCTTATGCACCACCTGTATCTATGGTAATTGACCCGGTAACAATTGCAGCTGAGGATAGAAAAAAAAAGATGTGAAAAAATATATGATCACAATTGATGGATCTTACGGTGAAGGTGGTGGGCAGATCATACGTACAAGTATTGCACTGTCCATAGTAACAAAGAGTAATGTCACGATCCGTAATATAAGGAGTAACAGGCCCGAACCGGGATTGAAAGCACAGCATCTAAGTGCAGTTAAGACGGCAGCAGCTATGACAAATGCTAAAGTCCTGGGACTGAACCCCGGTTCTACGGAACTCACTTTCAAACCGCATGGGATCCATAGTGGATATCATGAAGTAGATATCGGAACTGCAGGTAGTATTACATTACTTCTACAGTGTCTGATGCCTGCAGCTGTTATAACAACAGGACCTATTATACTTGACATAACAGGAGGAACAGATGTGGCATGGTCACCACCTGTGGATTATCTATCCAATGTCCTGCTGCCTGTACTTACCGCTATGGGTATGGATTACAATATACAGGTCCGAAAAAGAGGTTATTATCCCAGGGGTGGCGGAAAGGTGCGATTTGAGATCAATCCTTCAAAATTATCAATTAAGGATATAGAACGAGAACCATGTACTATTAAAGGTATATCCCACAGTTCCAACCTTCCGGAACATGTAGTACAGAACCAGGAACAATCAGCTAAAATAGCCTTAGAGCATGTGGGATATAGTTCATCAATTGATATGGAATCCTCACATTTTCTATCAACTGGCAGCGGAATAACCTTGTGGTGCGGACATATTGGAAGTGCTGCCCTGGGGAAAAGGGGACTTCCTGCAAAAAAAGTGGGCAGAACTGCTGCGAATGAGATAATCAAAGAACTGGATTCATGTGCGTCAGTTGATGTACATCTTGGGGATCAATTGATCCCGTATTTAGGACTTGCCAGAGGAGGAAGTTTTTGTGTACGTGAAGTATCTGAGCATACCAGGACTAATATATGGGTGGTAGAGCAGTTCCTGGATGTTATATTCAATATAGAAGATAGGGAAGGGATTTATAGGATATCATTACTGTAGCTCAATTCTATCCACAAATTTTAAAAAAATTCATCAGTAATTCATCCCCTTTATCAGTATGACTCACTTCCGGATGCCACTGTACTCCAAATAATGGTTTACTTCTATGTCTCATAGCCTCTATCTCGCACACATCACTTCTTGCTAAATTAATAAAATCAGGGGGAAGCTGTACCACTTCATCTGCGTGGGATGCCCATACACTTGTGGTAGGTCCAAGTCCTTTTAGTATCTCATCTTCATCAATTATTTCCACATTAACAGCTGCATATCCTCCTTTCTTGCCAGTGGTGATCTTGCCTCCGAAGGCTCTTGCCATAAGCTGGTGGCCCAGGCATATCCCGAGTATAGGTATGTCAATCTGCGCTACTATCTCTTCACATCTGCCAATACGCTCTATACTTGGCCCGCCTGATAGGATCAACCCATCAGGTTGCATGTTAAGTATCTCTTCATTGGATAGGGTATTTGCAATAATCCGGGTTTCCATATCCAGGTCGCGTACTGCCCTGTGGATCAGATGGCAGAACTGGCCGTAATTATTTATGACAAGTATTGTCAGATCGCTCATGTCTGGTCTTAATTACCGGATATTAAATAAATATATCTTATTTTAGTATATCAAGTATAACTTGATGTACTCAAGAAAATCCGACCGGAGGGAGGATTTTGTTCTTCAAAATTCCGTATCCACTACAAATCTGAGTAATTAGCACTTCTTTAATGTTGAATCCATTTGTGATCGGTTAAAGAATTTTAATCCTGTAAATTAGTGTTACCTGCACGCCCTTTAGGCGTAGCAGGCACTCAACTCCGTAGGAGTTGAGTGTATCCGTGTCTAAAATATAATTAAAGAGGGGATAGAATTCTATCCTCTCTTTCTCATTATTATATACGCTGCTGCAAGGAATCCTGCAATGAACATTACTGCTCCAAAACCTGGTAGTCCACCATCTTCATCTTCAGTTTCTACCGGAGTTGCAGCTTGTGTTTGTTCAATACCCCAACCCGTTTCTTCCTTTTCGGTTTTAGTAGGTG
>JAIOQW010000029.1 GCA_021108405.1 Methanosarcinales archaeon | reverse complement strand
GATATAAATGGCAATTATAGAATTAACAGATATTTCGAAATCATACAATGATACACAGGTTATCAACAACATCTCATTTTCAGTGAACCAGGGTGAGATATTCGGACTATTAGGACCTAACGGTGCCGGAAAAACCACAATTCTTCGAATGATGCTTGATATTATAAAATCTGATTCCGGAAGCATCAAGATTTTTGATAGTACACTTGACTATGCCGCAAAAGACAGGATAGGTTATCTTCCCGAGGAGCGGGGATTATATAAAACAACAAAGATCACCGAGCATCTGGTTTATCTGGCACAGCTTAAAGGAATCCCTAAAAAGCAGGCTCAAGAAAAGGCAGAGGACCTTTTGCGCTTAATTGAAATGTATGAACATAAGGATAAAAAAGTGGAAGAGCTTTCCAAAGGCATGCAGCAAAAGATCCAGTTCATAGCTGCTATTATCCATGATCCTGATATTATAATAGTAGATGAGCCGTTTTCAGGTCTGGATCCTGTTAATACCAGGCTCATTATTAACATCCTTCTTGAACAAAAAAAAGCAGGTAAGACTGTAATTCTCTCAACACACATAATGGAGCAGGTACAGACCCTGTGCGACCGGATACTTATGATCAATAAGGGCAATGTAGTGTTATATGATACAGTAGACAGGATCAGGAAGAAATACAGGAAAAACCTTAAGAACAATTCTGTGATCCTCGAATTTGAGGGAAGTATTGATGCACTGTCTGGACTTGATCGTATCAGGAAGATCATAGAACATGATACTTTTGTAGAGTTAATACTACGAGATGCGAAGGACATACAGCCGCTGCTTGAAGAACTTATAAAAAGAGTTGAGATTATACGATTCGAGCAAACAACTCCATCGTTAAATGATATTTTCATAGAGATCGTAGAGGGTGGTATTACTGAATAGATCATTAATAGTAGCCAGGTTCGAATTCCTTAAGATCATCAAGCGCAAGCAGTTTATACTTATTACTTTTGGATTTCCTATCTTTCTTTTATTGATCATGACCATCCCGATGATGGCTAATCTAATGGCATTTGATGATGATCCTGGCTTAAAGAGTATTGGATATATTGACCAAACAGGTTTGTTTGATCTATCTTCCAAGAACACAACAGGATCCGGGGCAATAGTATCAGTAAAAGAGACAAATGAAAGCATCGAATTTATACAATACACTGATAATAAAGAAGCAGAAGAAGCTACTATTTCTAAGACGATCTCTTCATACATCATAATTCCAAATGATTACTTACAAAACGGTACGATTGAATTATATAGCACAAATAGTGGATTTGATTTCCAGGAAATGGAATTATCAACCCGACTTTCTGAAATATTCATAACGACATTATTAACAGACAAAGTGGATGATGATACTCTAACGAGGATCAAGGATCCTGTAGATATGAAATTATTTACTATAGATTCCACAGGTGAAGTTAAGGAGAAAGGGATCTTAGATATCTTAGGTGATTTTGCTCTCCCGTTCATTACAGGAATGCTACTGATCGTTACTATTTTTTCAGCTTCAGGATACCTGCTAAGAGGAGTTGCCGAAGAAAAGGAGACCAGAGTTATTGAGATCATTTTATCTTCCCTATCTCCACGCGAGTTGCTTAGTGGAAAGATCATCGGACTTGGCTGTGTCGGACTTTTACAGATTACAATCTGGATCTCTGTTGGCACTATGGGATCGATCTACGTTCTTCCTGTTGCGATCAAGCCGTTGATATTACTTCTGGCATTTGTATACTTTATTCTGGGATTCTTATTATTTGCAAGTATAATGGCCGGAGTAGGTGCCATAAGCGGCTCAATGCAGGAAGCTCAGCAGCTTGTAGGCATTTTCACTTTTATTGCTATTTCACCCATGATGTTCATGCAGGTATTGATCACCAAACCCGATGGCGCTATTTCGACATTCCTCTCACTGTTTCCATTGACATCCCCGGTTGCAATGCTAAGCAGGATCGCAGTTAGTGATGTACCTATATACCAGATAGCAGCTAGTATTTTGATACTTGTTGTGTCAGTTTATTTTGTAATAATCTTATCGAGCCGGTTGTTCAGGGTTGGACTTCTTATGTACGGGAAGCGGCCGAGTATTGGGGCGATTATACAATATATGCGATCAAGTGGTTGAATGTATTGATGAATCTTTCAATTCTCAATCCCGAGCATCCACTTCCACATTGGAATAAACCTAACACCATTTTCGGTCTTATTTACATCTTTTGTTAATACAATCAACTCTTTAATCATACCAGCAAAATTTTTTTGAAACTCTATGAGCCCTAAATTTTCTCTTTTATCAATTTCATTGGTATATGAGACATTTATCGCACTCAGCGAACCATCCTTATTTTTCAAGACAAAATCAACCTCACTTTTGCCTATCCAGTAATAAGGCTCTTTTTCCATTCGAAGAAGTTCAACAAAGACAAGATTTTCAGCTAAACGTCCCTCGTCTTTTGAAAATCTGAACGATACTGCATTACGCAGTCCATTATCTATACAATAGATTTTTTTATTGTTCCTGCTCTGTGTTTTCAAAGAATAGCTAAAATAATGCATCTCAAATAATATTTTTGCCTCTTGTGCATAATAGAAATACTCTTTTAATGTTGCATAATCAATCTTCAACAGTTCTGCCATTTTTTTATAAGAGTAAAGGTTTGTGATATTTGAGCACATGTAGGTGATGAGTTCTCTAAGTATTTTGACATTCCTTATCTTATGCAGCAATATTATGTCTTTGTATACAATACTGTCATAATATGATTTCAAATACTCCCTTTTAAGTTCTCTATCCTTTTCAAGCGTCACCCTGGGAAATCCACCATCCTGCAAGTACTTTTTCATCATATGTATTATCCTGTCTTTATTTGCAGCTGCTGAGATCCTGTCTTTTTTAATATGGAAATCATTGAACTGCAAATATTCCATAAAGTCAAGAGGGAACACATTTATCCTAAAGTAGCGCCCGCTTATCAAATGCGACAGGCTGCTATCCAGCAGGTGTGAAGATGAGCCTGATATGATTATATGATATTTTTTCGTATCATATAATGATTTGATCCATTTTTCCCACCCGGTGACATTCTGTATCTCATCAAAAATCAGATATGTATGGTCTTCACTGCACACGTTCTGCTTATATACGTCTATAACTTTTTTAAGAAAATTATCTGATAAATTCAGGATTGGCTCATCACAGTTCACAAATAGTATTTTTTTAGGTTCAGTGTCTTGATCATTTATCAGATCATGGATCATTTGATAAATCAATGTGGTTTTTCCAGCTCTTCTTACCCCGCTCAGAACCACGATTTCACCTGTGGATAGATATTTTTTAATTTTCAATGTGTATTTATTTCTAAATATTCCTATATCAAATTTTTGAAAATCCCACCACGGGTTTAGTTTTACCAGTGTATCTAATATTTCATCCATACATATTCACACAATATAGTTTGATTATATTCTTATATAAA
>JAIOQW010000217.1 GCA_021108405.1 Methanosarcinales archaeon | reverse complement strand
CCAATTCTTCTATAAATCCGGCTTGATCGTCTAGCTGTTTATTTGTAAGTGTTTTTGGCTGTTCATATGCATTGTATATGAGAACAACATCAGGTAGAACTATAAATAATAAAGGCGCTTGTCCCATATTCCAAGCTTTTTTATGTAATTTTCTAATTGCATTACGGTCTTTGGATTCCAATTTATGAAAGTATATAAGAGGAATACTTTGCCCACTTTCAGTTCTTAAAAAGAAAACAGCATCTATACCGAGCTTCTCTGAGACTTGCTTGAAGATATATCTTTGGGATTCGTTTTCCGCATCAGAATCTGATTCAACTAAGCCGTTTTTTCGAGTATATTCAAGTTGCGAACAGAGATGAGTAAATGTTTTATCAACTTTTCTTTCACTTCTTGTACTCATCTTATCCCTCTAAAATTTGTGATATCAGGCTTTTAATTTCAATTCACTGTGTTATTCTCATTAGTTCTATATGAAATATACTATATAAATTTCTAATTAGCTCTCAGAGTATCTTTTCACTGCTTTTTGATATAGTACCTTCATAAAAGAGATCATCCCCCTCACCTGTTCGGTTGGTTGTCACCTTATTTTACACAGTGGGAGCAGGAATTTGAATCTCCCCTCGGCGTTCTCGCTATGTAATATGTATTTGTATCGTATATAGTTATCATAAACGTTATCAAATCTTCCTCTTTATCATAGACCCATCTCGCATGTGTACGGTTTCATATTCATCTTCATCGGGTCCTACCTCATACTTATGGTACAGCATAGCCTCAAGCCGTCCTATACCCAGAACTCTTCGAAGCATCGCACTATCTTCACTGTTCCTCTTAGCAGGTGTAGCCGGAGAGCCTATGGATAATTTTTTCTTTGAATATATGAAACCCCCCGTCATACCAGCACCTGCATATCCTTTAGCATTGTTGACTACCAACCTACCTGCCTTCATATATGCTCCAGCAAATTCATCTGCCTTACCTCTTACAATTACTGTACCCCCGTCAAGTCTGGATGCAGTGTTCAGACCAGCATTACCTTCAATATTGACAATACCTCTACGCATAAGAAGACCTGTACCATTATAGGCATCATGCTCTATATTAATAGTCCCGCTGCAGTCCATTCTCGCACCAATAGTCCCTCTCAGGAGACCGTCACCGATGGTCATCGTGTTCTCGGTCTCGTTAAGGGAATTTTGAATTAAAACATCATCTTTTAATCCGTTGCACATGATATCTGTGATTGAACGAAATTTTCGATACCCATCGATATGCGATTTAACTTCTATTATATTACCCATCGGTTCTTTAATAGTCCCGCTGGTATACAGTATGCCATTGACCATTCCCATACCTGCTTCTGCACCAATATCACCGTCAATAAATACTCTGCCTGTCGGTTTCTGTTCTCCGGTGCCTCCGAAATGCTTAACATCAACCCCCATATTATAAGCGAATCTTGCACCCACATCACCTATAATACGGATATCACCACCTTTTTCAAGTACTTCTACAAGGTCCTGATACGTATATGAGCCTGTTCTTTGGTGAGGGACCATCGATTGTGGGTTCAAGTGCTGGTTTTGCCAGTAGAAATTGAACGTATAATCACACAGGTTATCTACCGGTGATGAAATTTCGATCTCAATGATTGCTATTCGTTTCATTGGGATTCAAGCACACTAACATCCGGGTTTTTCTCACCGAATTTCTCAATCAGTTGCGTCATCACTTCATCCCTGGATTTTCCTTCACCTTGTAGCCTTTTGATCAATTGATAGGCGGAAAAAAGTTGTGATGGTCCGATTTCAGATGCAAAGTGACCGATTCCCTGATTCCAGACAAAGAGCGAGAATAGTTCATCCAGTTCACTAACAGTAACACCGGCAAAGTATGCTTTCACCAGTTCTCGTGTTGCCTGTCGATGGCGACCGGCACCCACTGCATTGGCAAGAGAGAGCAAATATTTAGTCTTCTGGTCTATAGCAGGATCTTCCTTATTCCAGACAGTTTGCCAAAACTGTGATGCTATCTTACCAAGTGCTTTATCGGTTTTTCCAAGATTGGCAAGAGCTGCCGGGTGCAGCGGGACTTTCACAGCTGTGGTTTTTCCTATGCTCTTTGTCCGGTAAAAATATGCTCTGTATTCATCATCAGAGACTTTTTCAGTCATATGTTCAAAGCCAAGATCAGATAGATTGGAATAAAGTGGGACCGGCTCAAAATTCTGGATCACGCATATTCCAGTATCTTTGGCTAGATTTTCGCACTTTTTTAGAACAGTCTGCAGGAAATTACCCACGTGTCCTCTGCCATCCAATATCTCAAATGATTCTCTTTTATCTTTCCAATTTTCACTCATTAATTACAACATCCTATATCTGTCTTCATATATCCACTTCAAATCAAAAGGTAAAAATGATAGCCACAGAGAATACTTAAGATCACAGAGTATTTCCTCTCTGTGTCCTCTGTGCTTTCTGTGGCATACAATATAAACAATGATTCATACAGATTTTATTACCCTACTTTCTGAAATGGATACGTCTTTATTTGTTTAAATAAAAATTTCTGGCATATAATATTATATACAATATACAGCAAAAAAGATATATAGTTTTTTACATATTATCAACATAACAATGATAAAGCCGAACACAAATTTAATAGATAAGCAATTACTCAACGCATTACTGACACTTAATCTGACCCGTAAAGAAGCACATGCATATTATACATTAGTAATAAACGGTGTGATGACTGCTGAGGATATTAGTAAGAAGATCAATGTTCAGTATCCCATAGTGTACAGAACACTTGAAGGACTTAAAAATAAAGGATGGATAGACTCTACCTCTGAGCGGCCTAAAAAATACCGGGCATTACCACCAAAAACCGCTGCGACTTCTTCTGGAAACCAGCAGATATCCATGATCAACGAATCAATAGGATTAATTACTGATCTGCTGGAAACTCTATATAATGAGAGCCAGGAAATGTCCTTACAGGAAGTATGGAGTGTGCAAAGTCTGGACAATGTGATACGGAAGATCTGTGATATCTCAGAACGAACAAATAATCGGATACAGGGTGCAGTAACAGGTCCGATAGATGATACGACTTTTAATTTGCTATTTGAAAATATCCCTGCACACATATCGATAATTGTTCAGATTATAGGTCCTCCTATAGTTGATATCGATGATAAACTTAAAAAACATATTAAAATTAAGCAGCCAAGATTTGAAATGAATAATAAGACCTTTCCCATGGGTGAATTTAATGCTAAATCCAAGGAAAAGTTTTTACAGAATGTCCATGGCAACAGGTTCATTTCAGTCCATTTATTATTTGATGAAAAAGAGGCATTGTGGATCAACCTTCCGTACAAGGATAATATAGTGATCAGAGAGAAGGTATGGGCAAACTGGATAATTGATCCTGAGTATGTAAAACTCATCAGATCAGGGGATTAGATGCAGATAAATACAAATCATATGTGATCGGTTAAGTGATGAATCGGGATAATTCAACAATTTTATTAGACACAGATTTACACGGATTTACACAG
>JAIOQW010000357.1 GCA_021108405.1 Methanosarcinales archaeon | reverse complement strand
TACTAGGACTATATCCATTCCCATCTAAAGTTATCCCATCACTGTCTATCTGAATCGTCCCGCTAAAATCACTTGTCAAGGTGCAGGTCTTTGTGCTGTAATCCCAACTACCGATTGAAGTACAGTCACCGCCAGTTGCATCATCTTTGATATACTTAATATCTGTACTCATAGTACTACTGGTAGTGAACTTACTACCAGATACTGGTAAAATAAAAACGAAATGTTGTCTTGTAAGATCCTGTAAATAGGTATAATCTCCATTTGCATCAGCAGTAAAAACACTAAGATTATGATAATCATCTTCATATTTGTGGTATGATGTTAGTGGTACAAGACCGTGAAGAGTTATCTGTGTTGAAGTAGAACCAAGAATTGGTTCAATTCGCATTGTAACCATTTTAGGTACTGATTTAAGAGTTAATTTAATAGATTCTGAGCTTTCAAGAATTATATCCAGGTATGTACTATTGTTCAATGCAAAATACGTGCCATTACTGTTTAGTATTCCATCTAATTGGGGTCTAGCTGGCAGCTCATTTCCTTTGAGTAATTCGTCTTCTTCCTGGCTAATCCCTGTATTTGACAAACTTAATAAAAAAGAAATTATAATAATAAACAGAATAATTTGTTTCATAATGTTTTACTCCTTACTATTTTTAGGATATTAAAAGTTACTATCAATTGATTTTATATTAATTTTCCGTTTTTGTATCAGGATAGTATAATCTTAAAATATTATTAAAAACATAATTTTGCCCGGACTTATCTGATTATCGAAAATTCAACCTTTGAATGAAAACCACATTTAACATATCCCAAGAAACAAATGCAAAGGCACAAACAAAACATCCCCTCTGACTTCAAAAATATCCTTAGTAACTACAATACCAAACTTAGAACCAAACTCCTGCATAAATTCCTTCAAACCTGCTACATCATCCGGACTATCCCGGTATTTAACCTCGATCGGGACAGGCACTGTACCAACCCTGATCACTATATCCACTTCCTTTTTTCCTCTCCAGTAATAGCATTGCATGCGTCTTTGTAGCCTATATACCAGTCTGCAGGCATGGTCCTGGACAACTGTCTCCACTGTCTTTCCTACCTCTTCTTTAAATTCAAACAGCCGTCTGTTCATCAGGCCTATAAGCAAGTTCCGTGTAGCATGATCCCGTAAATATAATTTCTTCCCTTTTTTAAAGGTACTATCGCTTTTTGAAAAAAATCTGGATTCTGATACTATAAAGACATCCGTCAAATATCCGAGATATACCATAAAAGTGTCATATTTTATCCCTATGGACTTAGCAAATCCGTAATAGTTGGTCAACTGAGAACTTTGCATGGCACACCGAAGTATCATGTTCTCCAGTCCTTTAATATTCCTTACAGCAAATATCCTCATGATATCCTTGTGCAAGGTAAGTCCGAACCGTTCCATTAAAATATCACGGGCAGTTTCAAAATCAACAGCTTCAAGACCCGGATAGCCGCCTTTGACAAGATATTCAATGATGTGATCTTCGAGATCAATATCATAACCCAATCCACTACACCCATCTAAACCATTAATCCCAGAATCACAACCGCCCTGAATCCCATATCCAAAACGATACAAAACATTTTTTAATCCGATAAAAGAACCATTATAAATAATAAGTAACTATATTGCAATAATAATATTATCAATTCAAACAAGGAAAAAAAATGACATTCACAACAAAATACTATGAATCGATCGATATCCAACTGCAATTTATTAACCAGCTAACATCTATTCCCGAAGATACGATAGAAGAGATCATAGAAGAATTCAAGAGTTTTATCTTCCAGGATGATGAAAAAATGAAGATCATATACGGCATAGGTGAGGGAAGAAGCGCCCTGTCATTATATGACTTTCTTCAGCAACTACCAAAATTCGAACATATTTTTCCAGTCACACTGGACGACCCGATCAGGCGTTATTTTGATCCTAGCAGAAAGAATATGATCATTGCAGCATCAGGCTCAGGAAACACAGAAAGTGTCATCAGTTATCTCAATGATGCCAACAAATTAGGAGCTAAGGAGATACTCATAACTGCAAATTCTGAATCTAATGGTTATAAGACTATACGATCCCACAATGGATTTATCATTATGCTTGAAGATACCAAACTGGATAAGCCCAGTAACCTTGCTGTAATGGGATCAGAATTTGAATTGAAATTATGTACTTTTTTAAATTGTCTTCTGCCTGCACTTGAAAATAATAGTATTCAATCTTATTACGATGAGGTAAACCATTTCATAAAGAATGCTGAATTGCTTAAAAACATTGGCAAAGACCCCGAGAAAGATCCTGATAAAAAATCCAACAAAGACCCCGAGAAAAACCACCTCCGGACCTGGATAGAAAAACTATTTAACAGGAGAGGTCATATAATTGTAGATGGGGTAGGGCGCTCAGGCTTTGTTGCCAGGGCATTCGGTATGCGTCTTACACATCTGGGTATGCATGTTTATATTAAAGGTGATGCAACTACACCCAGCTTTGTTCGAGGTGATGTATATATCCCCATAACAGGCAGTGGTGATACCAGGGAGATACTGGATGGAATGAAAAGAGCCAGGGAGAAAGGAGTGGATATTTTCCCTATCACTGTTAGTAAAAATTCAGGACTGGTAACATACTTAAGAAAGATACAACATGAAAAGAATATTATTTACATCCCGGTACAAGAAACAGACAGGGAAATTTTCCATGACAGGACTCCCAGTAAGATCAATACCACAAAGATGGATCAAATACGTGCATCTTACTCTGAGATAAATTCATATATCTTTACCAATGCTGTCATTGCGTCAGCCATTGATATTCTGGGAGTGAATGAGAAATATATGACACGAATACACTGGTAGGAGTTCTAAATGGGATTGGCACTAATAATTAGAAGACTTTTAAAAAAAAACGAGAACAATGATTCTGTGAGTACACCGGATAAGTCCGGTAGAGAAACAGTAGACGGGAAAAAAACCCATACCTTCACTGATCGAGATGTATTATGCAAATTCGTGCTATTTGATAATAATCGAATCGGCGAGACCATATCCACTGAATCAGGTCATTTGATCTTTAAACAGGATGCGCAGAATTTGTATATACCCTTATCATCAGTAGAAGAGATCACAGATGAAAATGTGGTTGTGGGAGCCTTTGACAGGGACGAAGCTGTAAAACTCGGAAAAGAATGGCAGGACAGGACCACTGATACACTTATATTTGATGAGAACGGAATGCTCATCAATGACTGAATATAAACAATGTATCATAACCCGCAATGACCTAAAACTTTCCAAAGGCAAACTGGCAGTCCAAGTGGCACATGCTGCTGTGACTGCATCTGATTTTGCTGATAAGAAAGAACGGGCTGCATGGATAAAGGACGGACAAAAGAAGGTTGTACTAAAAACCCCGGCTCTTACTGATCTTTTTATATTAAAAGAACAGGCACGCAGGGAAGGATTGTCTACATCCCTGGTCACTGATGCAGGACTGACCCAGATACCTCAGGGTACTATAACCGTACTGGGTATCGGACC
>JAIOQW010000016.1 GCA_021108405.1 Methanosarcinales archaeon | reverse complement strand
AATCCAATATTCGTTTTGTGGTCCATTATGATCTGCCAAAAAATCTTGAAACCTACTATCAGGAAACAGGACGCGCTGGCAGGGATGGAGAAAAAAGTGATTGCATTCTTTTTTTCAGTTATGGAGATAAGCGAAAAATCGAATTTTTTATAGACCAGAAAAAGAATGAAAATGAAAAACAAATTGCATATCAAAAGCTACATGATATAATTACCTTCTGTGATAGTAGAACCTGCCGCAGAAAAATTTTATTAAATTATTTTGGTGAAGAATATGATGAATCAAATTGTCAAAGTTGTGATGTTTGTTTGGATCCGAAAGATACTATTGATGGAACAGATGCTGCTCAAAAGATCTTTTCGTGTATTTCCCAGATCAATGAAAGGTATGGTGTTACATATATTGCTGATGTTCTGTGTGGTTCAAAAGGAAAGAAGATTACCGGCAACCAGCATGATTCATTAGCAATTCATGGTACTGGTAAAGAATACTCAAAAAAGCAATGGAAAGCTTTGATAAGGGAATTGGTCCAGCTTGGTTATTTTAGATCGGATGGGAATAAATACCCTATTTTAAAAACAACTCAAAAGATCCGTGATGCTTTAGCGAGAAATGAAATAATTATTGTGACAAGGCCAATAGAAGAAGTCCAGGTATTACAGGGATCATATAGTGAGGACTTTGATCATGGTTTGTTTGAAACCCTAAAACGTCTGAGAAAAAAACTTGCTGATGCAGAGGGTATACCACCGTATATCATTTTCCATGATTCGAGTTTAAAGGCAATGTCAACTCAACTTCCCCAGAGTTTGGCTGATTTACGTATGATAAATGGTGTTGGTGAAAGAAAGCTGGAGAAATACGGGGATCAATTCCTGCAGGAAATTAGTGGATATTGTGGGGAAAAGGATATAAAACCGGGTTATATCAGCACATATATTCCTCCACAAGATAACACAATAAATTCTACTGTACAAAAGACTCTCGAATTGCACAATCAAGATCTTACTATTGGAGAGATTGCAGAGGAAAGGAATCTGGCAGCAAGTACAATTGCATCACATTTTGAAAAGTTGATATTATCCGGAGAAGAAATAGATATTGATAAATTTATTGATAAAAATAAGCAAGATATTATTATTAATACCATAGCGATTCTTGGGGATGAAAAATTAGCACCGGTTAAAGATCAATTGGGTGATGATTTCTCTTATAATGAAATACGGCTGGTAAGAGCATATCTTATGAGTTTGAGTGATAAATGAATGATAATTGATATCCATTTCAAATTCTATCAATGGATAATCCAACATTGGAAATAAGTAGTATATTCCACTTGGTATCAGGCGCAAAATTCATTTTGCAAGGTTGTCTATATAATTGAGTACAATGAAGGCTATGCGGTTGCTTTAGATATTATTATCTTTTTATCTTGCACAGAGAAGTTTACTTCAGTTCCTTCCTGGATGGAAAGAGCATCAGCTATTTCCTTGGGTATTCTGATAGCTATACTACCTCCAAGGTTGAAGGTTTTTCTTTTAAACAGATCAACAAGCATGTCATGCTCTTTTTCATCTATCCATTCGTCTTTGCATTGAGGACAGATCTCAACAGTAGCCCATACACCTTTTTTTATCTCCTTATGTTCGGTTCTCATCTCTGTTTTGCATAAAGGGCATTTCATTATATTTACTCCTCTATTGTTAATATATAGATTGTCCCACTTCTAACGATGTAAACGAAGCGTATCCTTGCCTCTCCAATCTCACTTTGAATGATTCCAATCTCTCCATCTTTTTTGGGTTTTTTATAGTATATCAAGTATAACTTGATGTACTCAAGAAAATCCGAGCGCTAGCGAGGATTTTGTTCTATTTCTACCTGTTTTCAGGTAATGCCGTACTTCATCAGTTTTCATCTGGAATCGTTCTTTCAATCGATTGGAAGCATGCATTGTATATTTTATAGGAGCTTTATGAAAGTCAATCAATGGTATCAATATCATTTAGATACTGATAGTATATTATTATATCTAATCGATTCATCAACAGGGATTATATGTTTTTTATCAGTTGCGGCGTTTTTCACATATGCAGATGCAATATATTTAGCGGCACTGAAATTTGAAAAATAGTATTTCTTCCCTCAATCTGTCTCGTACATGTTCATACGGGACCAAAAGGTCGACAAGTTCCGAGGCGAGTCTGTCGCGTTGCTTTGTGCAACCATAGTTGAGCTGATTGCAATACCTGGTCAGGCGGAAGCTCTTTCTTCAGATGTTCCTGCTAAAAGTGCTTTATCAGCAAGCTGGTGGTTGTACCATTGACAAAACATGACGTGCTTACTACACCAGCAGCGCCTGCCTGGAGAAAGCCGGTTGGAAGCCCAATGAACTCGTCGGGAGATTGGATGATATCCTCCTCAAACGGCAAAGGTCGAAGTTGAAAAAACCTTACCTAACAGTTTGTCTTAGATCTATTTCTATGGTATCAGTCCTTTTTCCATCATTTTAATTGAAGAAAATCCATCCGACCAAATTGATCACCTGCGATAATAGTGGCCCCATCTGGCGAAATTGCGCAAGTTATTAATGGTCTGTCCCCAGTGAAACCAGCGACGGCTTTACCGGTTTTTAGGTCCCACACTTTCAGCGTTCTGTCTTTTGATGCTGAAACTATAAAAAGGCCGTCCGACGTCATAGCCACCGCATTGACCCAGTCAGTATGCCCTTCAAGCGTACGCACCGTCTCTCCTTTTTCGATATCCCACACTTTCAGCGTCAGGTCGTTTGATGCCGAAACTATAAAAAGCCCGTCCGGCGTCACAGCCACCGCTCTGACCGAGCCGGCATGCCCTCCAAGCGTACGCACTGTCTCTCCTTTTTCGATATCCCACACTTTCAGCGTCCCGTTGTATGATGCCGAAACTGCAAAAAGGCCGTCTGGCGTCACAGCCACCGCTCTGACCCAGTCAGTATGCCCTTCAAGCGTACGCACTGTCTCTCCTTTTTCGATATCCCACACTCTCAGCGTCAGGTCGTTTGATGCCGAAACTGCAAAAAGGCCGTCCGGCGTCACAGCCACCGCTCTGACCGAGCCAGTATGCCCTTCAAGCGTACGCACTGTCTCTCCTTTTTCGATATCCCACACTTTCAGCGTCCGGTCGTCTGATGCCGAAACTGCAAAAAGGCCGTCCGGCGTCACAGTCACCGCACTGACCGAGCCAGTATGCCCTTCAAGCGTACGCACCATCTCTCCTTTTTCGATATCCCACACTCTCAGCGTCCGGTCGTATGATGCCGAAACTGCAAAAAGGCCATCTGGCGTCACAGCCACCGCACTGACCGAGCCAGTATGCCCTTCAAGCGTACGCACCATCTCTCCTTTTTCGATATCCCACACTCTCAGCGTCTGGTCGTCTGATGCCGAAACTGCAAAAAGGCCGTCCGGCGTCACAGTCACCGCACTGACCGAGCCAGTATGCCCTTCAAGCGTACGCACCATCTCTCCTTTTTCGATATCCCACACTCTCAGCGTCTGGTCGTCTGATGCCGAAACTGCAAAAAGGCCGTCCGGCGTCACAGTCACCGCACTGACCGAGCCAGTATGCCCTTCAAGCGTACGCACCATCTCTCCTTTT
>JAIOQW010000171.1 GCA_021108405.1 Methanosarcinales archaeon | reverse complement strand
CTAAGAGAGGATTTTTTTCTGCAATACCTGCACTGCGATCCATATGGATAATAAACCTATTAGCAGACCAGGACCTGGAATTCCATCCTCATCCGTATCAGTAGTTTCTGTGTCCTGTGATGACTGCTCATTTATGTCTTTTTGCGATTTAGTATCCTCTATACCTTCCCCACCAGCCTTTGCTGATGATAGTGTTTCTCCTATTATTGCAAATCCGGTAAATTCTGGTATTCCAGCTTCAAAGTAGGAGGAGTCGTTCTCCTCCTTTATTTTCGTTGTTGGTAGCGTATTCCATGCATTTGAGTCATAGTAATATAGCTTAATAGAAGATTCATCAATATTATTCTGTGTTATCCACAATAATGGAACTTCAAATACAGTTACCGGATCTGCAATATTTTTTTCTGTTGCATATCCGGAATTTCCAACATAAATGTTTATGTACTTGTACACTTCGCCTATAGGGTCATTTGAAATCTGTTTCGATTTATATTTCAATACTTCAACAACAGCGTCAATATTTCCGACATTTGTTTTTGCATAGAATTCAATATATTCGATACAATTGGCATCTTCATTAAATTGATATGTTATAGTAGTATTTGCAGTAATGTACTCACGTACAGTTTCTCTTACTGCTATGTTCTCATGTGACTCAGCAGGAATACCGGCACCTCCTGCACGGGCTGAAGATGAAGATATATCAGATGTACCTGATAAAACAGTGAATGTGCCGTTATTCACTTTACATTCGACCTGGCAGTCATTTGTGTTCATTGTATGATCAATAATATTCAGTGATGTTGAACTCTTTGAACTTCCGACTGACTTGAATACAACATTAGCAAGAATAACATTCCCTTGAGGCGGTTCCACATTAAGGAAAGTAATTTTAACAATACCGGTTTTATTATCGATACTATTAGCTCCAGTTAGTAAAGAAAGGGCATTACCACTTCCGGAAGATACATCAGTAACATGTACTACAGAAGGATCATAAGCAATCCTGATATTACCGGAACTCAGGTTACTATCAGATATCATTATCGACTCGGTTATGCTTTTACCAGGCTGTGCTTCAATATCTCCAATAGATATGACAGGTATTGCAGATACAGGTAATATAAATCCCACCACTATCAGAAAAACAACAAAGATCAATTTTATTGATGATTTCATGTTAATATCACTCTATTTAATAAATGTATACATATTATCAGTAGGTAAATATATTTTTTTCTATAAAATAAAAGGAGGTTAAGGCTCGGCCTCCATACCAGCCTCATACCTCGCTATATACAACGCATCAAGTAGATCTACAATACCATCACCCATGGGGTCTCCTGATATACCTACAACATCTCCCACAAGTATATCTGGCGGGTTGTCGCATTCAGGTGGTATAGATGCTAAATATCGGGCAATATACACTACATCATTGATATCAGTTAGATTATCCCTATTTACATCACCTCTTCTTAGTACAGTGAGTGTAATGTTCACAGAATTGTTGTAGTTACCTTCATTATCAGTTGCATTAATGGTGAGTTGATGTGTGAGATTTATACCGATCACTGCATTTGTGGTCACAGTCCAGACATCGGTTCCACTGATTTGTTCCATTGACTGCTGCTTCGATCCACCGATCGATGAAAGATCAATAGTAACAGTTGAAATGCCACATTCCGCATCGAGCGCAGTAACATTCAGTACAGTAATGTTCGTTCCGGGTGCCCTGGGCCTGCCATTGTCATTAAGTATTACATCCCTGCTGGTTGTTGCATCCAACACCTGTGGTGGTTTGATATCTGCAATAGTGAAAGCTCCATTTATTACTGTGTGCAGTATAGTGCAATATGTTATATCACATAATTTATCTACCGTAATATCCAGTACACTTGAATTACCCCAATCTGCTATAGCAGTGAGATTTACATATGCAAAAACAACATCGCCATTTCCTCCCGATGTTTCAATTGCGTTAGCATTTATCCACCCGGACCCGTTATTAATGTTATATGCCAGTAGAGTCATATCCCCCTGTGTAACACCAGTAACATGAACAACTGATGAGTCATATGTCATATTGATCTGACAACCACCAAGGTCCATCACATTATTGATCATGATAGGAACAGTAATAGTCTCTCCTGTTGCTACAGTAACATTTTCGATAGATACAGTGGTAGAAGGTGTGATCCCGGTTGTTAATACAATTGATGACTGATTAAATGCAATTACATTATTCCCTGAAGTGTTCACAATATTATAAAGAATATAATTGCCAGAAGGCCATGAACTATCAGTTTGTATTTCATGTGTGCAACAATTATCATTAGAACCGGTTGATATGCGGCAAGAATTGGGTGTGATAGATGCCAGATCAAGATTAGCGATATTCACACCATTGAGAGTGATAATACTTCCATTGATAGAAACATCAAACCCCCCGCTATACATAATGTCATTCATATTGATCAAAAAAGTATTATAAGTATAGTCATCACCAGGTGCATCCGGCATTTCTATTGAAACATTGAATTGTTGGCCTTTGATCACTTCGGTTGGAGCAGTTGTGGAAGATTCATAAGATAATACCTGTAAGGCCTGGAGCCCGAGTACACCCATTGTACTATCATTATTATTTTCATTATCAGGTAAAGTTACTACAATCAAATATGTACCGCTTGAAAGATTCTTGCAATTATAAAAGTCCACGTCTCCTGCAGAGTCAAGTATAACAGTTGAATTCTCTATATCGTAATTATTGAATAATTCTGCTAACGATAATGATGAAGGATCAACAAGGCACGATGGATCATTGAGTTTAATAAGCCTGATATCCACTTGTAGATCGGCATATTCTGTATTGCCTTTAAACTTAGCACCTAAACAATTGTATCCTGAATTATTAGTATATATCCTGTTTGATGAGAACGGATAGATATAACTACCGGCGTCAGGAGCTATTACAGTACCCCCCATAACAGTTTGACTATCAATACTTGAAAAATCCATTCGTATTGGTGGCAGTGGTACTTCCTGACCCCCTGATAATACTACCCAGTTACCTTCATTGGTATCTATAGAATGGTCGGCAAGCATTACTTTATTTGCTCCGAGAATAGTATTATTAGTGTATTCGATCCAGACAACATAGTCAAAATAAACATAAAAATATTCAGTTATGGTATTGAAGTTCGAAGTAGCATTCATATCAGAAGCGATAATGGTAATATTATGAAGTCCTCTTGTTAATCCTGTTGTGGTAGCTGCACTTAACAGTATATTATTGCCGGGATTATTTATAGTACTGATATTAATACCGTCTTGAAAGATTTCAACCTTATTTACTCCTGAAGAGTCGTTCACATAAAATGATATGTTAACATTCTCATCTTTTTCTATGTATGTATCTCCATCCCCCATTTCAGATAAAGAGACTACTGTGATTTCCGGACCTGTGGTATCCTGTGCTTGTGCATTTCCGATTATTATTATTAACAATACGAATAAAAAAAAGATTCTTATATTTATCATTACACTCCCTTCCTTAATGAATTATTTCCAATAATTTATTTTATTTTATTTTATTTTAGTATATCAAGTATAACTTTATATCTAAAATGCTCACCCCGTTCACATTTTCTAATCTTCAGCTTCTTCGAAACTTCAAGCGAAGATTCTGCGAA
>JAIOQW010000006.1 GCA_021108405.1 Methanosarcinales archaeon | reverse complement strand
GAAAAAAGTAAAAAGGAAAGGTCAACATCTGGATGCCCCGGACTTAAGCGAAGCGAAGTCCGGGGTTATTAACGGGGTTTATAAATAAAAAACCAACAACGGAAGCAGCAATACACCCATAGCATGGCTACGCCTGATCCTAAGATACGGCGCAAGCATCCCGATAGGTATAGAAGCAGCAAATATCACAAGACCGAACCAACCAGTAAAGATAAGCACCAGAACAGTCAATGCCCCCAATATCAAAGTGCATAATAACCGATAATTTATCCTGGTTATAAGCGGCAATATCCTATCACCCATCCAGATGGTGATATAAAATGCAGCCACTGACACAGCCACAATTATTATCAAAAGTTGTACAAGAGTATCAATGCCCATAGGTATATCTCCCAGGATATCAGATACTGCCACCATAGCACCGCTGCGGGTTCTGTGTATAACAAATAATGCAATAAGTCCGAGGATCGCATTAGCAGTATTGACACCTGATATTGATACAATAAATTCCCTGACTGAATTGTCATTAGAAGAATCCTCTTTTACTGCCAATCTTGCAAGTACGGTAGCTACAGCAGCCGTTATACCTGGAAGCCAGGCTACCAGTGATCCTGCTGTACTGCCTGTGATCATTCCCCTCAATATATTTTTTGAGGGTAGAACCGATATGAAACTAACCTGCTTTGGGATCACAGTATCTGTTTGCATACTGACAACAAGCATGGAGGCACCGAACAGACCGCTAAATAGTGGCATTAATATACTGGGTTTTCCCAATTCGATGAACGGATCAATTAGACCTTCGGATCCAATAGCAAAAAGACCCAGCAGTCCTGAAATTAAGAACAATACTACTGCATAGGCCCTGTATTTCATACGTACTAATGACCCCTGTCCCTCTATTATTTCACCTTTTTCAGTATATATCAGTATCAATACTATTATCAGTAATATCCAGCCCATATATTGTTCCATCAAAGGATACATATTAACAAAGAACACAGCCATAGGTACTGTAAGTATCAGGGATATCAGTACTGAACCTGCACTCCCCAGTGCTGACAACCTTATAGCCTCTGATCCGTATCCATCAAGGAGCATCTGGTGTCCAGGCAGTACTGCAAGTGAAGTATCAGGGTCAGGTGCACCTAAAAAGATCGATGGTATAATATTAAGGAAGGTGTGTGTTAAAGCACTCGACACAATGATCGCAGCAATACATAGAGATGAAAGTCCTGATTCAGCTAGCCAGGGACTCAAGGCAGCAAGAATAAAAGCAAAAGTATTGGTATGGATCCCGGGAACCAGACCGCTGACTATGCCAAGCAGAAAGCCAATTATTGTAGAAACAATAAGCATAGTGAGGTCCATATTGATATATCCTGTTAGTCCAGAAAGACCAGGGCCTTATTGGGACATATTTCTACACACTTACCACATTGAGTACATTTAGTATAATCTATCCTTGCAATGCCATCTGATTTATAAAGTGCACCGGTCGGGCAAACATTATCACATTTGCCACATTTCTTACATCCGAAGACTACAACATATCTATCTTCGTTCATATTAAAACACTTGATCGCAAACCAGTTCCACTTGATCTCTTAATTGATCCTGACCAATACCCATTATGCCGGCTGCGAACATTCCTCCACCAGCACCCACACCTTCTTTTACATCGCCTGACTCATACATTCTAAGTCCCGGATTCTTTGATAGATTAAAACCAGGATCTGAAATATAAGACTTAAATCCCAGATCAGATACCGTTTCTAAGAAGCTGGCAGTATTATCCTCTGCGACAAATTTTGTGGTTGCGATTGAAACATCACTATTTATTCCAATATGTTTAATTAGAGCCAGCACTGCCATCATCTGTGTACCTCCGGCCAGTACGCTTGTAGTATCTCCTAATCCCTTGACAAGACCGCATACACACGGCATCATTGGATCTCCAAAATATTCCATAGCTTTCATTGGGTCATCCTTTAAATCCCCAAAGGATATTCCTTTATTAATTAATGCTTCCTCTACAGTCTGTTCCTTGATATTTAACGGGTTCTTGGGGTAACTGCTGCTTACTCTGGCCTTTATTCCCAGTGATTTTAGTACACACATGGCTGTAGTAGTACCAGCCGGTACACTCTCACCAATAATTACGCAGTCTGAAAGGCGTTTTATCTGACGTCCCAGTTCAACTGAATTCTCATAGATCAAAGCAACATCCAATACACCTTTTGCAGTTCTGATATCTCCACCTGGTTTTGCACCAACATCCAGAAGAGGTATTCTTGGAATGACCCTCAAACCACTATTTATAAACAGGAATGGAATTTTTGTTAATTGCAGTGCTGCTCTTGTGATCACTGCAGGTGTAGGACTGCCGGCCGGGGTCATAGGCGGTTCGCTCTTACATATTGTCCTGCCCAGTGTAACTAATTCAGCATCACCGGCCGGTGTATAGTCAATGACATCCGGTGATCTTCCTGCAGCAGATATTCCTGGTATCTTAGCAGTGTCTGTATTGGATAGGACGCATAAAAAGAACGGATGTTCAACATCAAATTCAAGTGGTTGGGGTTGTATCCAAAAATTCATTATTCAATATGAATAACTCTTTTTAGAAATAAAGGTTTTCAATCTTTAAGATTTATGTATCCACTTCAAAAAGCATGGTATTTTAACAGGAATTACAAGATTTACAGGATGTTGATGATACGGTATATCCTGTCGATCCTGTCTAATATTTTTTAAGAAGCTGAAGATTAGAAAATGTGAACAGAGTGAGAATTTGCGATATATCAAGTTATACTTGATATGCTATGAAAAAAAGAGCGTTTTATATAATATATTTAATTTTAAAATTAATATAGATGTATATCTTAGTTTACTTACTAAAATTTATGCTCTTAAGTTTTTCAATATTTCTCATTGTTCTCTTGGCATTCATTCGGGTTTGATTTTCAAGATGAATGACTATTTCACTCATAGGAATCGCCAGTTTATATACCTTCATTGGTCTGCCTTTCCCTTCTTTTTTTACTTCCCGTTCTTCCAGCCAACCGGACTTCCTCAACTCTCGCATTGCAATACTTACTTCAGGTTGCCTGAGTTGAGAACCCAGTTCAAGATCTTTTGAAGTTGCTTCATTTACACTTGAAAGATATGCAAGAGTTGAAGCCACATTTCTGGAAATATTCAAATTTCTAAGAATATCTATAAATTCAAGGTCAGTATCGTCAAAAACAATTACTTCAGAAGACTTCATTATTATCACATCTTTTTATTGTATTCTAGTTATATTTATTTTATATTATAAATAGTTAATTCAAATCACTAATATTTAATTCAAGTAACTATTCAGCAATTCCCGTTTTATCCCCCACTGCATTTTTTTGATCTTACTTATTGAATTTTTAGTCTTGAATTAGGCATGCAGAAGGTATAAATTGTTTGAAACACAAATCACTTAATTAATATATTTTAGACCACCCGAAGGAAATCACCGAAAAGACTATACCCACCAGTAGAGAGGGGCATAATCAAATTCATCCTTAGATCACGTTTTTTCAAAGGCACATTGCCAAATTATTCTCAAGATGGGGTTGAATCTTCAAGAATAATCAAGCGTTCCCTTTTGAATCCATAAAACAGTGCTCTTAAGATATCTTCCATCGAATCAAACTTATATCCGT
>JAIOQW010000330.1 GCA_021108405.1 Methanosarcinales archaeon | reverse complement strand
CTGTGTTCATCTGCGGTTATTTTAATAGTACCAACATGTAATGTAACGGTCTCGTTACTCAAGAAAATTCGAGCGCTAACGAGAATTTTGTTCCAGTATATCACTTAATACTTTAATCCCGTATCCAATTGTCTCTAACTGTTTTTTAATTCTATTCAAATCAGTTTCATTCTCAAGATCCGAACATAACTCAACGACTTTATTGATTATCATATTGCTAATAAACTCATATGTTTCGGGAGTTATTGTGGCGGATGACAAAATCGAAGCATTAATTTTTTTATTAATTTTATTTGTTGATTGAGTTGTAGATTGAAAAGAGGATGTTGGGGTAGGTGAAGATTGAACAGATGATCTATCAAGTATATCATAATTTTTCTTAATCCCTTCCTCTTTTTTATGTTCATTTTTATTTAGTTGAGAATCACAAATAGGACATATTACGTTGCCGTGATACCTGAATAACGGAGCACCACATTTGCAATGATTAGCTAACATAGTACCACCTTGTTCCAGTAATTTACTAATTTTTTCAATTTTTTTATCTTTTTCACTTTGAACCAATTATATCACCAGTATTAGATTCATTAAATCATAGAATATAAGTAATATAAGCACTTAACCCAAACGCTGATTTCCATATAATAATTAGTTTTTATCTATTATCAATCATATGTATTTAAAATAAAATATGAATGAAATGTAAAAAGTCTTTAGAGATGATAAGTATGTCGACAGAACCGGAAGAAGTAATTACACAATGTATCGAAGTCATAAGTCGTATTATTAGCGATGACACAGTGCCCAGAAATATTAGACGATCTGCTGATGAAATAAAAAAAATCCTATTAAAAAAAGAAAACTCTGCTTCTATTAGAGCGGCTCTTAGTATAAGAATTCTGGATGATATCAGTACTGATCAAAATTTACCACTACATACTAGAACGTTGATCTGGAATTTAGCCGGACAGCTTGAAACGATTCCCGTAGATGATTGACCCCACCCCATGATTTCATCTGGAAACTCTTAATTAACCAGGTTGTATTAAAATTAACAGGAACAAAATCCTCCCTTCGGTCGGATTTTTTTGACTGAAGCTCCGAAGGAACGAAAGATTAGAAGATTCGCAAAATCTTCGTCCGATATTCCAGAGGAATGGAGGATTAGAAAATGCTCACTTCGTTCACATTTTCGATATATCAAGTTATACTTTAAAAATTTTGCAATTTTATAGAGCAAAATGATCTATTTTAGTATATGAAGTTTTTTTTTGACACGGATTAAAATTCCTCAATCGATCACATAGGAATTACCATAAAATTTGAAATAGACACATATATTATATTAATGAAAGTTATTTCATGGCTAAATTGAAATCAAAACGTTTAAAACTAACTCGGGAATTAAAGGAAAATTAAAAAATTTTTAGGAAATACTGATCAAAGCAACAGGTTTGAATATTTCACTAAGTTCTCCTATGATGACCGAAATTTCAAAAGGTTACAAAGAAGTCTCCTTTACCGACTCCCTTAAAAACTGTCTTAGTAAAGAACATGTCTCATTATGTCAATTTTTATTGTTTTCAACATAGCAGACATAGCATAATATGTACAGAATAATTTCTACACTGAAAAAATTGGCATTTTAAGTATGATATAAAAACAATGAAAAATTTGTTGTAGTAGAATTCTTCAGGCAAACGTCATTTAAGAAGACTATTAGCAACTTAACAGAGGAAGAAGCGTGGTTACTTGGCTTTTAAAAAATCAAAAAAATTATGTGGTTTTTTTCACAATGTGTAATTACATCGAATAATAAAATTAGAAACGTCAGAATACATTCTAATTTAATTGCCTCTAAAAATCTGAAGGGTAAAACCAAAAACTTTAATACAATAAAAAGTAATACTATTAACAAGATTTTTTTATCAAAATTATTAATTGTCTAAAAACTTTTTTATCTTCTATTCCACACGAAATTATACCCTCTCCCTGCTATTTAAAGTTTCCACACGAAATGATGGGGTTATTTCATAAATCATCAATCATTACCTTTACACAATCTCGACCTGAAATGGAGGGGTCTTAACCAGAACCTATAAAAAGGTATATTTCCATTAGAAAATCTGGGGTTTTCCAGGTTAGGAAAAAAACAAAACAAAACAAAACGAATTTTATTTACAAGACCTCATATAATATGGTGGCAAAAGAATGATCGAAATACAAACAAATACAAAAGAAACACTTAATGAACCGTTAGATGGGTTATTTGATAAATTATTATCCGAAGTTGTAATTTTTAAAAGCAAAGATGTATTGAGATCTACATATACTCCTGATTATTTACCTCATAGAAATTATGAAATACAATCACTTGCAAGCATATTAGTTCCAGCTCTTAGAGGAGAAATACCATCGAACATTCTTATTTATGGAAAAACAGGCACAGGGAAGACAGCAGTTGTTAAACATGTAGGAAAAGAACTGGAAAAGACAGGTGATAAGCATGGAGTACAATGTCGTATTATCTATTTAAACTGTGAAATAGTAGACACACAGTATAGATTACTTGCTACCTTAGCTAAGCATCTGGGAAAGGATATTCCAATGACCGGCTGGCCTACGGATCAAGTTTATGAAGAATTTAAAAATACTCTGGATAATAAAAAACGTATCGTTATTGTTGTTATGGACGAAATAGATAAACTTGTAAGAAAAGGAGATGACGTCCTTTACAATCTTTCCAGAATTAATACCGATCTAAAAAATTCTAAGATCAGTCTTATCGGAATTTCTAATGATCTGAAATTTACTGAATTTTTGGATCCTAGAGTAAAAAGTTCATTGGGGGAAGAAGAATTGATCTTCCCACCGTATGATGCTGAACAGATACATGACATTCTGGAGCAGCGGGCAGGATTAGCATATAAAAAAAACGTACTTGATGACATTGTAATCCATCTTTGTGCGGCCTTTGCTGCACAGGAGCATGGTGATGCCAGACGTGCACTTGATCTTTTGCGAGTATCAGGTGAGCTGGCTGAACGAACCAAATCATCAGTTGTTATGGAAAAACATGTTAGAAAAGCTCAAGAAAAAATAGAACAGGATAGGGTTGTGGAAGTAGTCCGGACTCTTCCTACCCAGTCAAAGCTGGTACTACTTAGTGTATTGTTACTCAGTAAAGAAAGAAATAACAATATTTCAACTGGAGATACCTATAGTGTATACAAACAGATGTGTCATAACATCGGAGCAGATATACTTACTCAACGTAGAATTACTGATCTTATATCAGAACTGGATATGTTAGGTATTGTAAATGCTATGGTGGTGAGTAAGGGACGTTATGGCAGGACAAAAGAAATATCATCAAGTATACCGGTTGATAATACTAAAAGTGTACTTATGGAAGACTATCGATTAAAACCTTTAGATACATTTATTCCTAATACAATAACAACACAGGTTAAACTTGTATAAATTAGAAAAATAATAATTTCATATATGTAGATGACTTGAATACATCAAGTCATACTTAATATAGTAAAACAAAATCCTCCCTTCGGTCGGATTTTTTTGACTGAAGCTCCGAAGATTCGCAAAATCTTCGTCCGACATTCCAGATGAATGGAGAATTAGAAGATTCATAGAGTCTTCGACCAAAGCTCTTAAAAGAGCCGAAGATTAGAAAATGTGAACGGAGTGAGCATTTTCGATAT
>JAIOQW010000176.1 GCA_021108405.1 Methanosarcinales archaeon | reverse complement strand
CGTTCACATTTTCTAATCTTCAGCTTCTTCGAAGCTTCAGTCAAGAAAATCCGACCGAAGGGAGGATTTTGTTCTTATCAGGTGGTTTAATACATATGGACAGACTGGCACTTATCAAACGAAACACAGAAGAAATCGTTACTCACGAAGAACTTGAGAAGCTTATACAATCAGGGTCAACTCCCAGAGCCTATGTGGGCTATGAACCCAGCGGAAAGATACATATGGGGCATGTCCTTACTGTGAATAAACTGATCGATCTGCAGCAATCCGGTTTTGAAATTACTGTACTGCTGGCAGATGTTCATGCATACCTGAATGAAAAGGGGACCATGGAAGAAGTAAGGGAAATAGCTGATTTCAATAAGGAATGTTTCATAGCCCTTGGTCTTGATCAAAAGAATACCAGGTATGTTTATGGTTCTGATTTCCAGTTAGAATCCGATTATTTACTTAATGTGTTAAAGCTGGGCAGAAGTATTACGTTGAACCGTGCCAAACGCAGTATGGATGAAGTAAGTCGCAGTGCTGACAATCCCATGGTATCCCAGATGATCTACCCGCTCATGCAGGCAGTGGATATTGCTATGCTTAATGTGGACGTCGCAGTTGGCGGCATAGACCAGCGTAAGATACATATGCTGGCCAGGGAAGAACTACCTGGTTTAGGATTCAAGGCACCTATTTGCATACATACTCCGATCCTTGTCGGACTGGATGGTAGTAAGATGTCATCATCATCAAATAATTTCATTTCAATGGATGATGATGAAAAGATGATAAGTAAAAAGATCAGAAAAGCCTTCTGTCCCGAAGGAAGTATTGTTGATAATCCCGTACTGGCATTATTTAAATACCATATAATACCAAGATATGATGAGATCACTATAGAGCGACCTGAAAAGTTCGGAGGGAACCTTTATTATCCTGATTATGAGACACTTGAAGCTGATTTCGGTTCAAAGGACTTGCATCCGATGGACCTGAAATCAGCGGGAGTAGATTACATTAACAGGATACTGGAACCTGTGCGGGAAAAAATGTAACTTTTTTTAACCACAGATGAACACAGATTTGCTAAGGGTTTCGTTTAAAATGTTATGCTCGGTTTTCTGCTAATATCTGTGTGTATCTGTGTTCATCTGTGGCTAATTAAATTGAAATATACCGTTCTAACTAGAATATGATAGAAAATCAGGTATTATTTCAAATTATAATATTTTATACTGGATATTTGTGGAAATTAACTGCATATAAGTGCAGATTTGAGGTTGCATCTTTGTAAATCTGTGTCTAAAAAAAACTGGAAAATTGGATAGTGCCCATAATTTCAAAAGAAAATAAAAACTCTATCAAATCAGAAGGCAAAAATGATAGCCACAGAGAACACTTAAGAACACTGAGTATTTCCTCTCTGTGCTCTCTGTGGTAGATAATATAAACAATGATTTATATAAATTTTGTTACCCTACTTTTTAAAAGGGATACATGATCTTGTTTATATTATTCCTGAGTTAATGAACATCGCAGCAAACAGGATAGAGATCATATTCACTACTTTGATCAGAGCATTTAGTGCCGGTCCTGAAGTATCCTTGAATGGATCACCTACTGTATCGCCTACTATAGCTGCCTTGTGAGCTTCTGAACCTTTACCGCCGTATGCTCCGTCTTCTATAAATTTCTTAGCATTATCCCAGGCTCCGCCTCCGTTTGCCATCATAAGAGCCAGCATAAGTCCTACGACAATTATACCAATTAGCATACCGCCAAGGGCTGCCTTACCCAGCACCAGTCCTACAAACAGAGGTGCTACAATAGCCATTGCACCTGGTATTGCCATTTCCCGAAGTGCCGCTTTAGTTACAATATCCACACACTTTCCGTATTCGGGTTTAGCTGTACCTTTCATTATACCGGGGATCTCCTTGAACTGGCGCCTAACCTCATTAACAACTTCAAACGCAGCTTTACCTACTGCTTTCATGGTAACTGCACAGAAAATAAATGGCAGTAATCCGCCGATGAACAGGCCTATTAATACTAATGGGTTTTCGAGACTAAGAGCACCTGGTTCCAATTCTACTTTATGTGTAAAGTCGGCAAACAGAGCCAGTGCACCCAGACCGGCAGAACCGATAGCATATCCTTTTGTTACAGCTTTGGTAGTATTGCCCACACTATCCAGGGCATCTGTAATTTTCCTTGTAGACTCCGGCAACTTAGCCATTTCTGCAATACCGCCCGCATTATCTGTTATCGGGCCGTATGAATCAAGAGCAACAATTATACCTGTAGTTGAGAGCATTGCTGCTGCTGCTATGGCAATACTGTACATACCTTCAATCTCATTACCTGAAAATCCTCCCCCGATATAAAAGGCTCCTAAAATACCCAAACAGATGACGACCACAGGAGCGAATGTACTCTCAAAACCTACTGAGAGACCGGTAATAATGTTTGTACCGGCTCCGGTCTGTGATGAGGACGCTATGGATTTTACTGGCCTATAAGACATTGAAGTGTAATATTCTGCGAAAACAACCATCATAACCATGATGACTATACCGACAAGTGCTGAGTAAAAGAACTTTAGATCGCCCATAAGCATGTTCGTAATAAAGTAAAAGGCCACTACACTGATCAAAGCAGATACAATTATGCCTTTATAAAGGGCTTTCATTATTTTTTCATCATCACCGATCTTAACAAAGAACACTGCAATAATTGATGCGACTATTGCGGCAGAACCAAGCATTAACGGATAGAGAATAGCATTTGGGTACTGGCCAATGATCAGTACGCCAAGAAGCATAGATGCCAGTGCTGTTACTACATAGGTCTCAAACAGGTCAGCTCCCATACCAGCGCAATCGCCTACATTATCACCTACATTATCTGCGATCACACCTGCATTTCGAGGATCGTCCTCGGGAATACCTGCTTCAATTTTACCTACCAGGTCCGCACCCACATCAGCTGCTTTGGTGAAGATACCACCACCGACCCTGGCAAATAAGCTTATCAGACTGGCTCCGAACCCGAACCCTATTACCATGTCAACACTTTCAGGTGATCCACCGAACACTATGAATAGTCCGCTTGTTCCCAATAGTGCCAGTCCGACCACTGCCAGACCGGTAACCGCTCCACCTTTGAAAGCTACTGACATGGCCTCTTTTAGTCCTTGTTTGGCTTTATTAGCTGTCCTGACATTAGCACGGACCGAAACGTTCATGCCTATATATCCTGCGAGTGCGGAAAATATGGCACCTACTAAAAAACCTATAGTGGTCTTTATATTCAGCCCATTTTCTTTAGGTAGTGCTATGAACATCACAATAGTTAGTATCACTGCCACTATAGCAATGGTCCTGTATTGACGGTTCAGATAGGCCATGGCGCCTTCCTGAATGGCGCTGGCAATTTGTTGCATTTCTTTAGTGCCTGGTTCGTTTTTAAGAACATTGCTGGCAAATACGGCAGCAAAGGCCAGACTAAGTAATCCTGCGAGAGGGGCAAGGTATAATAATATTGAATATTCCATTTACATCATCCTTTACAATAAATATCATCAGATTTGTTAATTGATCTTTTTTGGATTTTATTTTAATAATTATAATTTTCAATTGTATATATTTTAGAAAAAATATATCTCAAGTAAATGCGACCGAATGAAGCATTTTATTGTATTTTAATGGTATACATATAATAAAAAACTAACTGATTCCATGGCCCTGAAACAACAC
>JAIOQW010000261.1 GCA_021108405.1 Methanosarcinales archaeon | reverse complement strand
TTTCCAGCATTTCCGGATTCGTATAGTAATAACTCTTTTCCAGGGAATTTACCCTTTTTCTCCACATTCCTGGAGTAACTGCTGATATGTCGGAACCAAACTCTTCTGTTACGTATTTGTAAGCCATGTAACATACAAGCCCTTCCGAAGACCAAGGGGAATCTTCCTCCACCCGGACTCCCGCCCCCCACCACTGGTGAGCGATTTCATGAGCCAACAGGTCTATATCCAGGATAAAGGCATGACCTTTAGGGGATGTGGGATCAGGAGAAAAGCTGTCTGAACGTTCTCTAACTTCCCGATCCATTTCCCTGTTAAACACATATTCGGAAACCGTTACGATATTCAGTGTGGAATGCCCGCCTGGATTGTAGATCGAGGTTTCTACGATTTTTAAAGGATATTCCTGATACGGATAGCTGCCTATGTTTTTTTCATAATAGGCGACTATATTGCATATATGGTTTTCAATTTCCAGGGTCTCTATGTATGCCCTGTGTTTCGGGCTGTAATAGAACTCGACCTCTGTGCTGCCGGCCCGCATCTTTTTTACCTCGTAGTCCCCTGCAAAGACTCCGGGGGAAAAACCATTGGAGAGGGCACTGTATTTTAGGGTCCTCCAGCCACGCTCTTCCAGAACCCCTGTAAGATTTCCGGGAACAACCACTACCATGTCCTTTGGAGCCTTAACCGAACCCGCAATCTCTATCATCCCTTTTGAAGCGGTCAGAGGTTCGAAAATCCAGTGTGACTCTTCCATCAGGTATATGCTCTCCTCTGAAATATAACCCGGAAAACTGACGGGAGAAGAATATTTGATTTTGCCCGCGTAACTCATGTCTACCGTGACGTTTTTGGCTTTTGCAGGGACTTCTACACGGATCCTGTCTGTGCCGTTTATTTTCGCAAAGGAAGCAGGGAGGGGCGCTACCCCAGCTATCTCCCCCTCGGCTCCATTTACGGCAACCGTATTTATATGCAGCCCTGGGTTTGTGATAAAATCAATGTATTCCGTGCCCGGTTCTTTTTCGAATTCATAGAGGACTCTTGCCGAAAGGCCCTGGGCTTCAGGGAAAAACCGGACATCCGAGAAAACATGGATCAGTTTAACCTTTTCATCTACCTTAAGTTCAGTTTCGAATACGCTGTCGTTTGGGTTAATATAGGGTTCGTTGAGATAGGTCAGCAGGGAAGCGCTCAGAAGCAGCAGGAACAGGCCCGTAACCCTTACATATTTTGCATTGAGCTTTAGAGACCCGCCCATGCCCAGTTCATATCGTCTTCTGCACAGCAGCCCGGCCGTGAAAAATCCGGTGGAAACAAAAATCCAGAAGAGCCGGTTGTAGAGGACCAGCTTAAAAACCGGGAGGATTCCTCCGAAATCCGAATATATCTGAGCAGGGGACTGGACCCATAGAAAAAGGTAATTGGGACTGTTTATACCTATGAAAAAAAGAATACAGAATACAAGAAAAGCAATGTCCAGGCTTTCCGTGATCAGGTAGAGCCCGCTGCAAAGCAGGACGGTGAAAAAGATCGATGCAAGCGTAATCACCAGTAAAGCGGGGAGAGATACTCCTGGGTCAAAGGGAATTTTCAGGACAAAAACCTGGACTACATATACGGCAAGCGTTCCCAGCATCACTGTAAAAATCCCATAGAAAAGGACTGCTGCTGTACGGAACGCCAGCAGCCGGGAATGATTGCGGGCCGTATCCAAAATGACCGTGCTTTTATGCCGGCGGTCCCTGCTGAGCAGCATAAGCGTGAGTACTGCAAAGAGAAGGGAGCCAGCCACGCCTGCGTATTGTGCGGGCCCAAGGCCCACGGTCAATGGGGTTTTTGCAAGCCCTATGAGGCTGTGCACATTCGCATAATCGATAACATTCAGCCCCAGCACTGCAGCCAGGACGGTCAGGAATACGGATGTCAGGGTCAGCTTTGACCTGGAAAGCAGCCTGATTTCATTGAAAAGAAGGTGAAATCCCGGGAAAAAATAGCTTTTATTCACCATTTTACACCCCCCTTACCCGCTCTGTGTGATCAGGTACATGTAAGCATCTTCAAGCGAAGGGGTCACGGGCTTTGTCCCGGGAGGCAGGCGGTTTCCGACGACCCTGTAACAGGCTCCGCTTTCCGTTATAAGCCTTGAAGTCACTATGCAGTCCTTTTCGAGCTCAAGGCTATCTTCACAACCTGCTTCAAGCACGCCCACATACCCTGTAGCCTTTTTAATCAGCTCCACCGGGCTTCCGTCAAAGAGGATTTTCCCCCTGTTCAGGACAATCAGTCGGTTGCAGACCGATTCCACGTCTTCAATGATGTGAGTTGAGAGGAGGACAAGCCTATCGCTAGCGTTTTCGGCAAGGAGGTTTCGGAACCGGATCCTCTCGGCGGGGTCAAGGCCAACCGTGGGCTCGTCAACAATCAGGAGTTCGGGGTCATTCAAAAGCGCCTGTGCAATTCCAACCCTCTGCTTCTGCCCCCCTGAGATGGTCTTTATTCGGGCGTTTTGCTGCTCGATGAGCCCGGTTTTTTCGATACAGTACTCGATCCGCTCTTTTTTTCCTGGCCCCAGCCCTTTTAAAACCGCCATGTAGTCCAGGAACTGGTGCACGGTCAGTTCCTCATAAAGGCCGAACTCCTGGGGAAGGTAGCCAAGCCTGCTCTTGAGATAGTTCTCGTTTTTGTCCGCGTTTGTCCCGTCAACTTTTATTGACCCGCCGGATGCAAGGAGCTGCCGGACAAGGATTTTCATAAAAGTGGTCTTGCCTGCCCCGTTCGGCCCTATTAATCCCACCATGGAAGGGGGACGAAGTTTGAGGTCGATGTCTGAAAGCACATATTTTTTCGGTCTGTATGCTTTTGAAAGGTTTTCAATTTCAATTTCCAATGCTTATTCCCCCCTTCCTACGATTATCACACCGATTGTGATTGCTGTTATCATTACGCCGATTACCAATATTTTAATTTTATATTCCATCTTTTTCTCCTTATTTTGTTCGGACTGGTCTATTAATTGACTTGTTTGATAACATGTATACAACTAGTTATATATAAACATTCCGATTAATCGAAATGTTTTATTGTAAAATATGATGTCTGACAATAAAACGCCTATTTTGATAGGTGTAGAGGAATGCGCCCTCTTGACGATTTGAGTGCAGACTTTAGAGAAAGAGTCCCGACTGGAAGCGCAAGACGTCGATTATTAATTCCACCTGTATTGGATCTGGAGGGGGATGAGCCGCCGTGAACGTGCAGGGATGCAAGCAGCACGCGGTAATCCTTGTGAAGAAACGTTCCTGCAATTCAAACTGGCGCATGTTTACCACACGCACAGATCACAGGATTAAGCTTATGAGTTCCGGGCACTAATACTCATGTATCCATGAAGCACCATTAAAGCGCCTGCCAGCCCCCACACCACAAGAGCAGGCGGAGCAAATCGGGACGGAGCCCTGTATAAGTGAACCGAAAGGGGGGCAGGAATTATTTTAACATTAGTTTCACCCCACTCGTTAATAAACTTTATATATTCACAGATTAATTGTTCCATAATGTAAATATTGCTGAAATGTAAGTATTATATAAAACTTCAACAAGGATTGGAAATTATTAATGCAAATCATATCAAAATTTATGCCTTCTTGGGCAATCCCAAATGAAAAAATTCCCCTAAATGTTGTATGGGAACCTGAAGAAGATATTAAAGAAATTATGTAACTATTCAGCCCCATTTTCATCTCTGTAAAATGCTTCAGTTTCATTATTGAA
>JAIOQW010000315.1 GCA_021108405.1 Methanosarcinales archaeon | reverse complement strand
TTATTAAAAGAAAGGATAATGCAGGAATCATACTCTTAAAAACAGAAAAGATGGATATACTTTTCAAAAAAATTCGAGACAATGGTGCTTATTTTGATGAAAAAAAGAATGATGCTTGAAGAGAATTATTATGAACATAAAAGCAAATCCTAAAATTAACGACTTCATACATGATCTCCTGTTTATAGACGAAGACAAAGGAGAAATTGTAATTTCATTAAGAAAATTGGTTTTAGAGTTGGCTCCGGATGCAAAAGAAGAAATAAAATATGGCGGTTTGGTATTTATAATAAACGATATACTATTTTGTGGAATCTTTGTCCGAAAAAAACATATATCAGTCGAGTTTGTTAAAGGTGCGGAGATGCAAGACCCTGATAATTTTCTTGAAGGGGGCGGAAAATATAGACGACACCTAAAAATTCTACAATATGAAGATATTAAAAATAAAAAGGTTGAATATTACATTAAGCAATCTTTTGAATTATAAAAAAGAAGGGAGATGATAAAGTATGGAACTAAAAAAACTTGCACCGAATTTTGCGGTTCAGGATATCGGGAAAACGGTTGAGTTCTACCGCGATGTGCTTGGTTTTAAACTGGAAATGGTAGTACCGGAAGATAAAAGTGGCATTGAGCAGGAACTAACTGAGAGAAAGAAGTATATCTACGCCATGATGAGTCGTGATGGTGTAGGAGTGATGTTTCAGAGAACGGATAGTATTGGGGAGGACGTGCCGTCACTTAAAGGTGTACCAATAGGTGCTTCAGTGTCCTTTTACATCGAAGTAGAGGATATAAATGCACTATACCAGGAAATAAAACCAAAAGCTAGAGTAGTGAAAGAACTGGAAACCGCCTGGTATGGAATGCAAGAATTTTATATCAAAGACTGCAATGGTTATATTTTAGGATTTTCAGAAAGGAAATAAAGACTGTGAGGGCAGAACTCTGCGGTTGCTTCGCAACTTTGCCCTTTTGGTCATGAGTTGTTTCCTGTTGCGCTACTCACTACTATTTTTGCCAGTATCTCCTTAAATTTCGCTTGTGCATTTCGCAGGTCTTCCTGATCCGGGTGAGTGCTTGCCCTTTCGTGCAGGGCAATTCGTTCAGGAGTGAGTGCATGGGAGTGATCCGGTGGCAGTTTCTCAAAAAACTTAATTAGTTTTGGATTGACCTTTCCCTGACAAATAAAGTGTCCGATCAAGTTGTTGTTCGATCTGACCATCTCACTTGCATGCTCGATGCATATGTCCGCATGTTCGGAATCCGAGTCTGCACCAAGAGTCATAAATAGTCCTACTTTCTTCCCCTTGATCTTTCTCATATATTCCTGAGCCTTCCTGTCAGGCAGCCCCTTATCAACCCAGAATCCCAGTGCTATAAAATCATAGTCCATAAAAATCGGATCATCTGCAACAGGAGCAATCTTTGATCCTTCGGGCATGATCTCATAGATCGCGTCTGCGACCTTCTTTGTGTTTCCTGTCCTGCTTGAATATACGACCAGTGTTTTCATTTTAGATCTCCAACCATTACGTAAACCTTTAATGGTCTACTGTTACATAATAATATGTAAAATCAACAAATAAGGATTATGCTCCGGAATAGTAGTAGCTTTTCTCACTTGGTTGGGCTTGACATTCTTCATAATACCAGGATTGATCATCATAGTATTTTACTTTTATTGGGTTTCTGCCATCGTCATAGAGAATAGGGGTCTCACCGACGGGCTATCTGCAAGTAAGTCCTTTGCCAAAGATAAGAAATTCAAGACGTTTTTACTCTATATGCTGCCAGGTCCGATATTTACTGTAATATATCTAATATTTCTGATCATCCTGACCATTGCAGATGGGTATGTGTATGCGTGGCTGCTAGATTTGATCGTCGCTGTTTTCATTGCCGTTCTTCTCATTGTCTATTTTGTCTGGATATGTATTATACCCTCCTACGTCTATATAGAATATGCCATGAAAAATGAAAATAAGGAATGTACGATAGAAAATCCAACATAGGCGGTTATTTCGCGGGTATACTTATCAGAAAATGTTGCGTATCAACAAAACTTATAATCAAATAAAAGGTGGAAACTCCATAACAAAAACGACGTTTGGACTTGGATATGATTCTCATAGCGGATTTAACGAGAGGTGGAAAAGTATTTTTGGCAAAGCTCCGAAAGATACAAAAGATAAAACTATAATCAATATTATTCGTTTTAGCACCAAGATTGGCCCAATGTTTGCCTGTGCCACAGATAAGGGACTTTGCTTGCTGGAGTTTACAGACAGAAGAATGTTAGAAACAGAGTTTCAAGACCTTTGTAAAAGATTGAATGCCGTTATTATTCCTGGTAAGAATAAATATCTTGATTTGGTACAAACACAAGTTTTAGAATATTTAGAAGGGGAAAGAAAAGATTTTACCATTCCTTTAAATACACCGGGAACTGAATTTCAACAATCTGTTTGGAAAGTACTACAACAAATTCCATATGGAGAAACCTGGTCCTATAAACAACAAGCTATAAAATTAAATAATCCTAAAGCGGTTAGAGCAGTTGCAACTGCCAATGGGTATAACAGAATTGCGTTTATTATTCCTTGCCATAGAGTAATTGGAAGTAATGGAGAATTAACAGGATATAGAGGAGGACTTGATAGAAAAAAATGGTTACTGGATCTTGAGCAGAATTTTTCTAAATAGGTGTTTTTTTAAAATGAAATTCGCCCTTGTAAAACATGTGATGTGTAAACATGCCCTGGACTTAAGTATAATGACTTAATTTATTAACAAGTGAACGGTACACTGTTCAATATAATAGATAATTGAACAGTACACAGAAAGGAACATATCGGAAGAAATTTTTCCAATGAGCTTTCGGGCTTGAGACAATATCGGACTATATATCATACATGGTTGAAGCATATCTTTTGTATGCAGTCCCAATTTATTCCCCATCACTGAAAATTCAATCTGCGAACCCGAAAAAGATTTATTGCATAGATACCGGACTGCGAAATGCCGTGTCATTCAAGTTTTCAGAAGATATAGGGCGTCTTGCAGAAAATGCCGTGTTTGTTGAACTGAAAAGGCACAAACAGGAAGTATATTACTGGAAAAACAAAATTGGTGAAGTTGATTTTATTATGAAAGAGGGACTGCGGCCAGTAGAGACCATTCAGGTCTGCTGGAATCTCGACGAAGAACGCACAAAAAAAAGAGAGATCAGGGCATTATGCAGCGCAATGAAGGATTTAAATCTGGACAGGGGAATTATAATAACTGAGGATACAGAAGCTGTAGAGAAAATAGATGGGAAACAGATTTTTTTCATACCTATGTGGAAATGGTTTTTGAATCAAAGGGAGTGAAAAATATCTTTTTAAAACAAAGGAAGGGGCATACCAGGAGATACATAAAATATGAGTTTACTACTGATGCCTCATGATTCATCAAGAGATCCATCACTTAAAACGAATTTTACCTCAAACCTCAATAAAATATGACATCCATTCCGGTTTCAGTGGCGGACTAACTTCCAGCATCTCTCTCCAGGCTTCATCGGTAAGCCGATCGTCCATAGGCTGCTTGAACTCATAATAGCTCATAACCGGACCTGACCCCATCAGTATCCTTCCATCCGGGAGTTTGTATGCTACAACGATCAGGTCCACATATCCCACACCCTCTTCCAGAACATGCCCTGTATTACCGTCAGTATGCACATCAGCAATGATGGTGGTCTTCTTTGCCTTATCGTCAACATCAGTGATTACACTATTCAGACTATCACCGAAATTCTTTATAAACTCATAATCATCTTCACTTAACTCT
>JAIOQW010000014.1 GCA_021108405.1 Methanosarcinales archaeon | reverse complement strand
TGATTATATTCTAAAATATGACTTTGAGGTGGGGGATAGATTTGTTTATAATATTACTTATTCCACCGAACAGCCAGAAAGCATAATACCAATCCATATTGAAATGTTAGTTTCGGATTTTGATGGAAACAAGATCACTACAAACGTAACATCAATAAAAACAACAGCTGGAAACATTACAAAATCTTCATACACTATAATTACGGATATCCATGGAAATCTGATGAAGATGCATCCTGAAGATAAAATTATACCAGAAATACAACCAGAATTACCAAACCTTATTATATATCCAGAAAAAGGAATCCAAGAAGGGGATTCATGGATGGTTATATTCAATAAAACCCTAAATTACAATTTATCAGGAATATTAACAGAATATGAAGTTGCAGGTACAAAAAACCACACTTGTGTTGGTTTAAAAACAGTCTCGACTAAAGATGGTAGATTTGAATGTGTTGGCATCAAGTCAGATGTGAATTTCACTTCAAACACGAAAACAGAAACTAACAACACAACCGTTTACGTCACAACAACAGACAAATTATCTGGAGTGGATTGGGTTGATTTAAAAGGTGGGTTTTTAGTTAAATCAGAATACAACGTGGATAGAGTTATAACAACAAACCTTTCTGAAATGTATAAAGAAATAGGATTTGAAAATTTTTATCGAGAAACTCCAGTAAATTCACATATAATTAGCGAACTTGTAAATATCGAGGAAGGGTAATAGAATAATGTCCAGATTAAGTAAATTCGTTTTACTTTTTTTGTTGTTAATTTCAGTCGTATCTGCACAACTAGTGTCTCAACAATTTAGTTTTTAGACATAATACTTTGACATTTTCTCATCAGCCTTTTCCTTTGTAAACTTCCAGTTGATCTTTTTATTCTGTTTATTCCTTCTTCCAGTCCATGCAGCCACTTCACTATTTAACTCCCCCATATCACCAATCCGTTTGCCAGTACATTCGATATCCATCACATTGATCTCGATTTCTGCAGTGTTTAGCCAACTTGCATGTATTGGTGTATAATGAAACTCGATCTTGCTCAAGATCCTTTCGGCTTCATCCTTGCTGAACGTCACATAAAAAGCCTTTTCCTTGTGAGTGTTAAGGTTATCTGTAATCAGTCGAATTACCTCAACATCCGGGTATACTTCGTCAACAAGCATCTTCACAAACCGCGCGAAATCCTTTATAGTTCTTTGTTTCGTGACTTGTGTCACACGTTTTCCAGCTTTAAATTCAACCGCCACGAATATGTTTGCTGTACCCTTCCTGGCATATTCATAATCATATTTTTCAGGACTTCCATGCTTTATAGGGATGGGTGTCCTCATGTCATCGAGAAGTTGCTTTGGTTTCTCGTCGAGACAAACAAGAGGTTGTTCGGGTGAGTACGGTTCTTCATAAAGGTCAAGAATATCATACATGCGTGCTCTGAATATTGCGTCAATTGTCTGGATGCACCACATTCTTTTTAGCCAAGGCTTAGTTTTGCTTTTTTTAAAATAAGCCGAATGCTCTCCTGATTTATTGTTTCAAGTCCTTCCTTGGTTTTCATTTCTTCTGTAAGTAATGTAAGTGTCCATCTCTTTCTCCCATGAGGTGGATCAGTGCATGCTTGTGCAATAATCTTTGTTTCATGCCGCTCCGTATATTTTTTGGGTTGACCCGATCTTGCTTTCTCTGTCAAAGTACTCTGAAGACCTTCTTCACGATACCTTTTCTTAATATTGGAAACAGTCGCCCGACTTGTTCCCAGTATTTTTTTTATCTCATTTTCTGTTCTTCCCCCGTTAACCAAAAGTAAAATATGGGCACAGGCTATTTCTCTCGCACTTTTCTTGCCTGTTTTCACAAAAGCACGGAGATAGTCTACTTCTTCATTCGTGAGTTGTATTTTCTCCATGAAAGAGAGAATGTGGTATTTACTTATATAATTTGTCTAAAAATTAAATTGTTATAACACTAGTTTCCATTGAATACTTTTATTAAATACAGGAGTTAGTATTGACGAGGCTCTTCGCCGATTCCAACTTCAAGACATTGCAGGGGAACTGGATGCAGAACTGAGTATGAATGAGGTAGAAACTTTTGCCGGACTTTGGATTGAGCACACCCCGGAATTCCGTGTTGTTGTGCAGTTTACTCACAATGGTGAGGATACAATTAAACCATACCTGAAGCAGCACACAGAGTTAGCTAACATTGTTAGGTGCGCACTGCAAATGTATCCCTGGCTAACCTTCAAAGAGCTCAAGCCAATGCTTCACATTCTATTAGTGTATTTGTTTAGCTCATACACAATTCTCGCCTGAGTAGTTGCTCTAGTTCTTCAAACCCATTCTTGTCCTGTAACCTCCAGTCAGCCAACAAAGATGCGATATACTGATAATTCTCTGCTCCATTCTCTTAAGCGGAAACATCCTATGATCTTTCGCAAAATAACGTGTTCTCGCATTGCTTGCTCACCGAGGTTATTTGTTGGTTCCATTCCTGGATATAGCATACATGTATACCAGCACCCTAGACCATTTTTGATGTAAGTCAACGGCTTCTGTAATTCATCGAAACCATTAAATTTATCGACTATCTCTTCCAGTTTCTTCTCAAATACCGCTTTTTGAGATACCCTCTCCTCCATAGGGGGATCCTCATCGAGAAACTTTTTCAAATCCTTGAAACAAGCATGAATCTCTTTCGAGAACTGTTTCCCATATTCTAATGCGGTTTCACAGGCGGCGACCTCGCGGAGGAGGTGGGACCAGCATCGTTGAAGAATGGCCGTCTTAATATAGGCACTCTAACCATCAACAATATGTGGACCGGGGTGGTCCTTTCCAAGTATTTCATCAAGGACCTTCCTACCCCTTGATTTTCGTATGACGACCAGTGTTTCATCATCATTTGTCCTGAAGATCCACAGCCACCATTTTTGACCGTTTACTTTAAAACCTGTTTCGTCTATGTGTCTCCACTTAGCATTTCGTATCTTCTCGACCTTCAGATCATACTCACTCTTGCAAGCATCTCCAACTCTTAATAGTACATCGTTAATTCCCTTGATACTGATTTCAAAATTGTCCTTGTATAATAAAAAGTCCTGTATCTTTCTCAACACACCACGTAGATGATATTTCAACATTGTGATATAAACCAATATGAAAATTCCAAAATTTCCTTTCTGCGGGCAGTTTGGATCTTTAGAAGTGAATATATGACCACACTGTAGGCATTTAACTTTCCACCTGTTATATTGGGTAGTCTTAATCTCTTGCGATGGAAGCATATCTTCGATTACAGTTTTCTTAACGCTATCTAACACTTTTAGATTAGTACTGCCACACTTTTCACAATGATCGGCAATTAACTCCTCTGTTTCATCGGGTACTGGCGTTGGACGCGTTGCACCTCGGTGACCTTTTGGTGCACCTCGTTTTTTAGGAGTAGAATTGACGTTTGATTTTTGATCCTTTGATTTCTTATCTGTCGTTTTCAATGTCGTGACAGAGGGTGGAGTATGTGGATTTTCGTAAAACTGCAACTTCTTTCTGAGTTCGTTGTTTTTCTCATTGAGTTTATCGTTTTCTTGTTTTAGTTCAAGAATCTCTTCGAAAGCCCGATCTCTTTCAGCGATGATTTTTATGATAGTTTCTTCGAGTTCCTTGATATAATTAACGGAATTCAGTCTTTACACACCACCACATAAACTGTTTTGTTAAGATATTCCTTTGGACAATCAATCTTTGCTCCGGTGCCAAATTTGGTGACGGTTTTCTGAAAGAAGCATTCATGACCATTGGGGACACCCACGAATATGAAAATATGTCTTACC
>JAIOQW010000021.1 GCA_021108405.1 Methanosarcinales archaeon | reverse complement strand
AGGGTAAATTCCCTGGAAAAGAGTTATTACTATACGAATCCGGAAATGCTGGAAAACCTGCCTGAAAAGCAAAGGCAGAGATATGAACTCCAAACGTTGAAGACAGAGCTTTCTGGCCAGATGCCTCTGCAGTTAATGAGAGCCGAAGAGCTACTTGGCAAAGATTTATTTTTTGCAAGGCTATCAGAAATCTATGCGGAGTACAAGTTCAAATCTCTCTCTTATGAAGAATTCTTGTCCTCAGTGGAGCTGAGTGAAGACGACCTTAAAGGAGACGCGAGAGCGGGGGCAGAAAAGGAGACCGGAGGAATAGCAGAAATGGTGACCGAAAAGAATACAGGGGGAATAACAGAAAAGGAGGCGTTTCTCGATGAGTAAGCCTTCAACAAATAATTCCCCGGACCTTTTGAAGGCTTTGAAATACGAGGTCCTGAGGGTGGCATACAATAAAAAATATTTTTATATGCTCCTCATAGAGTCCTTATTTGCCTCTCATATCCTGATGAGCTTTGTATCCGTGGGAAAAGACGGGACTGCTCCTTTTTCAAGTTGGACATATTCGAATTTCCTCAGCTTAATAGGACCTATCTTATCAATCATCCTTGTCCTACTCTGCATGTCCGTCTTTTCGGAAAAGGAAATTGCGGTTAGAAAGATTATCTTTTCTGCTCCCCTTTCCGAATCGAAATACTATCTGCTGAAAGCCTCGGCAATCACGGTTGTTTTGGTATTTACCGCATCCGTGCCGATTTCATTAAGTTTTGCGTATTATGCGTATTACTTTAATTTCTATGCTTATGCTGAATTCCTGCTCCCGATACTGTTATTTTTACTTCCTTCCCAGGTCTTAGTGCTGGGACTTGCCCTGGTGGCCGGGAGAATCAATTCCAGACTGCTTTACCTGCTTTTACCTGTGTTATTCCTGGGATCTTTAGCTATGAAATTTCCTGTGTGGTTCGATCTCTTCGGGATTAATTTCCTTTCGTTGTCTCTGCGCCGGTCTCTGGGAGTCTTTGAGGGTCCAATACCCTACACTTTGCCCGGAGAGTTCCTGTACAGCAGACTGATTTTTATATTTGTGGGGCTCTGCCTGCTTGCCCTTGCCTGCAGGGGGTCTAAAAAGTTCCAGTAAAAGAAAAACATGGTAAAAAGGAAAGGCATGCTCCCCCCTACACAAACAAAACTACATCAGGGCGCAAATGACCCGCGTATCAAGCAGGTAGAGTTCGACCAGATCGTCCATGCGATGCAGGATGCAAACATATCGGTGACATATCTTTGATGGGAACACAATCAAATCAAGATAGATCAATAGAGAATTATCATGACTACACCAATTACTGATGCACTTCTTCGAAGAATGTTGGTTACTGTTCATCAGGATGAACGGTACGATACTCCATATCCCATTTGTTCACTCATATTGATCCTTCTGATTTTTTTTTAGTTTATCGATTGAAACCTCTGTCTTTAATACAGCGTAATAAGTAGAGTACATCATGAATAATAAGAAAGATATCAATCGATGGTGGATGTTGAAATCAATCGCAAAAGAGAGAAATAAATGCAAGAGGGAATGGAAAATAACGCCATGAGCAGGAGCGAACAGCAAAACAGAGCCGCACATCCCTCAAGAACTGGGACACCCGGGATGTACCCGGGTATTCGTTCCTTATTTTGCCTGATACTTTTAGATATGGTTTATTCATTCCCTTTTTCTTCTCTGGAACAGGAACACAAGACCGATAACTGCTACTATTACTGGCAGAGCGATTGTCGGGATATCTGGAATCTCACCCTCTGGAGCCGGACCCTTTAAAGAAACTTCGTCAATGAGGACGGAGGAAGGAAGAGGACCAGGAACATATAGAACTCCAAATGCGACCCCTCTCGATTCTTGATTATTATCTACGGGAACTGTATACTGTTGCCATTCATTTGTCATATCAATTGTGGAGTAATCACCAGTATTTCCATGCCACACCGCTACTACAACTTGACATGATGAATCAGAAGTACATTTCCCCCAGAATGTCAGATTACCTGATGTCCTCACAGCAGGGAAAAATTGTGAAGCATCACCATCTGGCATTATTTGTGAACTGTACGTTCCTGAAGAGGCGTCTCCTGATATCACGGAATCATCAGGACCAAGAGACCAACCAGTACCATCTCCAGATTCAAAACCGCCGTTCGTGATCAATTCAGGACCCACCGGGAGTTGTGCATACGCTGCAGGTATGCTGACTGAGCCAAAAACGAGTAGCACCACTATGCTTAAACTGATTTTATTATTCATTTTATTTTACCTCCATTACACAAGCGAATTTTCAGATTTGTTTTGTCAGTTGATCGGAAAACTCTATTTAGTATTATAACATTATTTATACTTAAATTTATCTAATAGTAGTCAAGCTAGGTGTTATAAAATCCAACTATCCTAATATGTACACAAATACGTCTTAAAAAGGAGCTAACTAAATGTTATCACAAGATCGACACAATGAGGGAAAAAATGGGTCGTGTCCCTGACAAACTGATAACATTTAAGGCCATTCATAGAAATTAATTATCCCGTTATTTCCATATCTATCGGAGATATTTTCACAAACCACTTTTCCAACCCTTCCAACCGCTTGAATCGTTTCTCCATCTGATCCATAGCTTTTTTCGTTAAACTTACACCCCTTTGATACATTTTTTCGACTAGCTTAACAACAGGATTTTTTCCCTTCCACTTCATTGTTTGAGCAAACTTGACAACCGTGTCTACTGTATCGAGTAAAGATCCATTCCAGTGTTGTTCGAGCACCCCCCATCCCCGTTCAATAGGATTGTATTTACTGTGGTAAGGTGGGTAGTAAGCCAACAGGACATTGATCTGAAATTCATCGACAAATTGTGTGATCCTCTTCATAAATTGTGTTCTTCTGCTGCTGTTTTCTGGTCCGTTATCCAGATTTATAAGTAATGTAGTGACTTGTGGAAATCGTTGTTTTGTAGTTTCCCAAAAATCTTGCAAACAATCAACAATAAAATCACTGGTGGCATGTGAAGAGGTAAGAGTGATATGGAGTTCACCAAAATCTGGTAATAAAATGCCAAATGGTGTCAATGTTTCATCTGGGCCGAAGTCATGGTCAGCTGCCTTGACAGTGAAACGAGATCTCCCCCCTCTGGAATACGGGCCAACAAGAACGGTTGCTTTAGCATCGATAGAGACACGCAATATGTTTTCATCTTGTTTGGCATTGTTATGGAGTTCACCCAGTTGATCGAAAATTAAATCGGTTTCGGGGATTTTTTTTTAGGCCTACTTTTTTGAACTGCCCTCAGGCGGTAATCAAGTTTATGTAATTTCTGACGGATGACTTCTTCTGAGGGCAATTCACGATCAGTATACCCATTTTGCTTTATGAGCTGCCGCCTTACCTCAGCGGTTGTCAAGCGAGTGTACAAACGTGTTGTATGAAAGGTCGGATCGGTTTGACTTTGATCTTCAACAAGTCTCTGAATATCATCCAGCAAATTAGGTAAGTGCTCTTCTATTGATTTGCGACCTCTACCTGAAAAGTTATCACAACAGCGAATACCGCTTTCCAGTTCATGTGTGCCTTTACGGATGACATCACGATTCCATTTCAATTCAGATTCAGCATAACGTTGTCCACCTTTACCTAAAGATTTGACAACACGAGCCATGAAGACTCGACGGTCACTGCCTTTAAGATCTTTTGCAGTATGTGTGTATAGATCAATAAGATCATCAGTAAGTTTCATTGTTATGCCATCTCCTATGTATATTTAATTACCTCTATGCATTCGGAACAATTAAAATGATGCATCGGCCT
>JAIOQW010000156.1 GCA_021108405.1 Methanosarcinales archaeon | reverse complement strand
TTTCGGAGTAGTATAATATGAATATTGCCCATAATCATTCAAACTAATGAATTATAACACTCACGATTACATGTTCAAGTAAATCCAGGCAGTAGCAAGGATTTACCTGTCATGTGTGCTCTTTTATCCCGTACATATCCTTTAATCCGTGTCCGGTACCCATACAAACTACAACCTTCTTATCAAATCGTTCTGTTATCCTTCTTGCGCCGGCATAGGCGACAGCACCACTGGGTTCTACAAATATTCCATGTTTGCCCATAAAGTCCCTTGCGTCCAATACTTCCTCATCCGAAACACTTACAGCCATTCCATTTGTCTCTTTAAGAGCCCTAAGAGCCCCAAGTCCATCGATAGGATCCCCACATGCAATAGCTGTTGCAATAGTCCGGGGATCATCAACCGGAACAATCACTTTTTCTTTACTTTCCCATGCATCTACCACAGGCCTGCACCCGTCTACCTGGACTCCTATAATAACAGGTATACAATCAATGATACCAACTGTATGCATATCTATAAATGCCTCGAAAATACCCCACATAAGAGTACCATTGCCTATAGGTGCAATAACAATATCTGGTACGTTCCAGTATAACTGGTCTGCGATCTCGAAACCTGCTGATTTTGTACCTTCTCCCCTCCATGGATAATCACCGGTTAAAAAAGAATCGGAATGATTTATCACATATTCCTCTGCCTGTTTCATAGTTTCTGAATAATCATCATCAACGAATCTAATTTTCGCACCATAAGCTCGAATCTGTTTTATTTTAGCCTGCCCCACGATATTGGGCACAAACACAAGACAGTCCAAACCTGCAAAGGCTGCATATGCAGCTATTGATGCGCCCATATTACCAGTTGAAGCCAGTACTACTTTCTTCTTGCCATACTCTATTGCTTTGGTAATCTCCAGGGAGGAACCTCTGTCCTTAAAGGAACCTGTGGGATTCATAGCCTCATATTTGATCAATAGCCTTTTGCATCCGATATCCCTGGTCAGGGAATTGTTTTCAAGAAGTGGTGTGCCGCCTTCCTGCATAGTAATGATCTTAGACAGGTCATGTACAGGCAAGAATGGCCAGTATTTCCAATGGGATGGAGTACCTCTTATAAATGAATCAGTTAGCAAGGATTTCCTTATGGAATCATAATCATATTCAGCATCCAGTCCGGAATTACAATTCGAACACCTGGGTATGGGTTTATTTTCTATCTCATCGGGCGTATGGTGCTTACCACATTTAAAACATCTAAAACCTGTTACATAGACCATCTTTTTTTTACCTCATATATTTGTTATGATCCTGTTGGATCTATTATTAGATTATGGTTTTTTATAGTATATAGAGGCTGTCCAGTAATTCAAAATCCTAAGAAAAGGAAGATGGATTAGGGCTTTAAATCGAAAAGGAAGCAAGTGATTTCTTATTAACAGTAATTGCTGGACAGCCTCTATATCCTGGAAAAAAAAATTGAAAAAAAAGATCCTGGTGCAAAAATAGCACCAGATTAGTGATATTTATTCTTAGTTCTTTATCTTTTCCTTCTCAGACTTTTTATTTCAGATGGTCTAACTTTTCTTCTTCCCCTTCCTGGGATTTGATCTGGGTAGAAAGACCCATGAGTTCAGCAACAAGCACGATCATATCTTCTACCTGCATCTCATTATCAGGATTATCTCTTAAGTCGAAGTTAGTGGAACCCTGCTGGTCGTATACATAATCCCTGCCATCACCAATATTACGGCGGCAGAACGGACAGCAAGATGACAGAATATCTGCTTTGATAGCCTGTGCATCCCTGATCCTCTCAGCCGCGATCTCAAGTGCCATATCAGGTATTCCAGCCTTTACGCCGCCACCTGCTCCACAGCACCGCTGAAGTTCACGGATCCGGTCCATTTCTACGAATTTTAGACCTGGCAGGTTATCTAACACAACCCTGGGTGTCTCGTACACACCACAATGACGTCCAAGATGGCATGGATCGTGGTAAGTAATGATCTTATTATCAAAGGATTTCTTCCACTCGATCTTACCCTCCTGGATGAGTTGTGCAAGTAGATCAGCAACATGTACTACTTCAAAGTTAGGTTTTCTACCGATCTGTTTCGGCCAGTCGATGGTTGCTACCCTGTAACAGCCTGCACAGGCAAACATCACCTGTTTGACTCCCTTTGCTTCCAGCGCTTCTACGTTATGAAGTGCTGTGATCTTGGGGATATCACCTTTATGAGGCTGACCAGTTCTGATAATAGCAGATGAACAGCACCATTCCTCTTCACCCAGATATATGAAAGGTACACCTAAATGATTCAGGACTCTGGCAGTACATACACCAAGTACCTGCTGGTTGAATCCTGCTGTACAGCCGGCAAAATAAGCTACATCTGCCTCTTCGGCGATCTCAACATCATCTGGTATCCAATCCAGTCTTTGGCTCTGTTTTTTCAAATAAGGGTTGCGGTACTCACCTATAAGCTTGGGGAAATTGACTGTTTTACCGTACGGACCGTTACCTCTCATAACAAGTTGCTGTCTGGTGGCTTCGTACATATCAACGGTGTTTATACCGGCTTCACATACACTAGCGCAAACACCACAGGTACTACAATGGAAAAAGACATCTGCAAAGTCCTGTATGTCATCCTCATCAAGCCGCTTGGATCCGAATAATTTTGCCTTTAAACCATAACTTTGCCCCATATATTCTCTAAACCTGGTGATCTTGTTCATTGGAGAATATTTCGGGTCCCCGTCTTTTGCATCCAGGGCAGGACACCATTTTTCACATTCACCACATCTGGTACAGGCATCATACTGCATCATAAATACAGGGTCGATCATTTCAGTCTTTATGAAAGGATCACCTTTTGGAATTTGAGGCATTGTTTTTTCTTCATCTGCCATTTTATTCTCCTCCGCCATTAACAAGAATGACCATTGGGGCTGCTAACATATGCATATATTTACTATATGGGATATAAGCGATACAAAATAGCAATGATATTGCTACATGGAATAAGGCAAATGTTTTGGCTAATACTTCATCTGCACCTAAGAAAGTCCATGCACCTGTTATGGCATCAGGCCTGAATCCTTCTGCCATAAAACCGGTTATAGTAATAACTAAAGTACCAAGTACCAGCACCCAATCAAACATCTGGGTACGCTGACTGACATCTGAAATTGCCAGACGTCTTACTATCGCGATGGTAAGTCCGATCAACAACATGTATCCCAGTATTTCATTTGAAAAATCAAGGCTGTTTCGTATTACATTAAGATCAAAATCACCAATTCCTATCATATGCAGCATTTCAAACATTGCAAATACCATTGATAACACGAACATTCCTATCCAACCAATGAAAATTAGCATATGCATCACCCATCTGAAGGGACTGCGTCTAAGTATTCTGCGCTGAATTAAAATATCAAGCAATATTGTAGACAATAAGCTTTGTCTTGGATGGTGTCCCAATTTCTCATGGTTTATTTTCTTTAAAAAGACACTTAAAAAATGAGACGCACTTCCGCTACCCCATTTTTTCATATTTATGTACATTCCTATTAAGAATATCACTATAGCAACCATTGCAATGCCCAGCATTACAACAAATGAGGGAATTCCGGAATAATAAGTAAAAGCTTCACTCATGAATTATTTTCCTCCTAAATATAATTATCAACTGTTCCTACTATACTTAACTATCGAGACCTACTGGTATTTTTTTTTGCAAGTCGAATATCCTTGGTATTTAACTTATATAAATATTGCTTTTTTTTTTTTTATTAGGGCGAAGCAATCAAATTAGAATGTAATCTGGCGTTTCTAATTTGATAGTCCGATTATA
>JAIOQW010000300.1 GCA_021108405.1 Methanosarcinales archaeon | reverse complement strand
AGAAACTCCTGAACCTACAGAAACTCCTGAACCTACAGAAACTCCTGAACCCACAAAACCTGTAGAACCATCAGGATATTCAAAAGTTCCAGGATATCCGGACCATCTTGGTACCAAAGTACAGGAAGATGATGAATATGAATATTGGGAACCGGAATACGGAAGACACACATTTGACATATCCGAAGATGCCTCTGAATTCATGCTAACAATGACAGCATTAAACGATACAGCTGTTCTTGTCGCAGATATAATTGCTCCGAATGGTATGTATTTCGATTGGATGTACTTTGGATTCGAAGAACCTTCCACAAGCAGTATCACGATAGTGGATCCGATGCCAGGAACCTGGGAAGTTATGGTATTTCCAGTATATGCTCTAAATGATACAACAGAACACTATATCGGTGTATATGATGTAAAAACAAGGGATACCTCCTGGATAGAAAATGATCCTGAAGAATTGTTCATTCCGGGAATGACAGAAAAGGTATTTACTTCTACCCTTACACCTCCGGATGAAGCCAATGGTGACTACACTGGTGAGTTGATAGTATCAAGTGGTGAAGAGCTCATTGAGATCCCATTATCTATCTGTGTTGGACAGAGCATTCAATATCCTGGTCCTTTCGAAGGCGAGATCAGTAATAAAGAATGGAGATATTACAGCATGGATGTCAATTCCCAAATGCTGGGAATCAATATCACGTGGGATGATATCAATAGCGATCTTGATATGTTCATATATGGTCCTTCAGGAGAGGTCGTGGCAAGTTCAGTAAATAGTGATACAGTACATGAAACAGTAACGATCCAGGATCCTGAAGCAGGGACATGGACTGCCGGAATATATGGGTACAATGCAAAAGGTATTCAACAGTTCTACGGAACTGCAAATTAAGAGTTGTGACCTGGCTTTGCCAGGTCTATTTTTTTTTTCCTGAGTGCACCCTTTCGTTATAGTTCTTTTGTGATGTGCCGATACCCGTATTTCAGGAATCAATCGCATTATACGCCAGTGCATCACGGATTTCCTTTATTCATGGCTATTTTATTTTTCATAAAGAAGTAAACAATAATCATTGTAAGAAATCCTGCTATTGTGTATATTCTATCAGGAATATTTATTGCAAGTAATCCAATTATTAAAGTCACAGGTATCCATATGAAATATCCTATTAATATACTTTTCATTGCCATGATCTCATTTTTTTTTTCGGATCCACCTTCGGTTATACCATATAGCAAATATTGCCCGACAACCAGGAAAAGTGGAAAAACACCAAAAGTAATCCATGAATGCATTGGCACATATTGTTTTGGAAAATGGACTACTCCTACTTCAATTCCGTTTACTAATTCTTTTTCGGAAAATAAAATAAATTCTATATTAATTATTAAATATGAAAACACAAAATATAATACAATTCCGAATAAAGTTCCAATTATTACTCTAATAAATTTCATTATAATCTCTTGCTAATTTGAGATGAACCTCGATTCTTTTCACCATCTCAATCTTACATATACTTTGTGATTTAATATAAATTCATACAATATATATTTGAAATAGCACAATAAATCAGCGAGAATAATATTCTTCAATTCAGTCTCTACTCTCACAAATAAATTCCTTTTACCAGTCCTTTAAAATAATAAAATAAAGCTGTGCTGTAGTTCTTTTTTATTATTTCATCAAGCGAACCCATTCCTACAATAATATCTGCTATCATGATCCTCAGGTCTTTATTAGATCTTGCCTCATTTACCAGATAATTAATTCTTCTATCTTCAGATAACAGCAAGTTCTTAAGTAAAATTCCTCTTTTTAGGTCCCCACCAGTATTTTTTTTCCATTCTTTCTCATATTTTTTCAGATTTTTGGCAGAAAAATTGTTTTTTAACACTGCTTCCATACCCACTTGCGCCGCGGCCTTAGCGCAGATCATGGAATAATAGATGCCTTCGGCAGTTAACGGACTGACCTGACCCGCAGCATCCCCGACTACAAGTATATTATCATCATAAGTCTGGCCGATCACTCCCTTCATAGGGACTAAACCGCCTGTTTTTCTATAGATCCTGGCAGATTTAAGCTTATTACTGGCAATCGGGTGTTCATATACAAACATATCCAAATAATCAGTGATCTTTCTTTTTCTCTCGGATAAAGAAAAACCAACACCTACTGTGACTCCATGCTTTTTAGGAAATATCCATCCATACCCATCAGGTGCTATCGAACTCCCGAAATAGATCTCGAGGTTATTACCGATCAGTTCATTAATATCCTTATCTTTCATTTCCATCTCATACTGGGCGCATATACCTAACTGGGATTTAGTATAACTATATAATCCACTCTTTTTAGAGATTCTTGAAAAGACACCGTCTGAAGCAATAATTATTTTTCCTGATCTACTTTGTATAACCTTATTATCAGTTTCAAAAGCTATTTCACAGGAGTTACCACTTTTAATGATATCCCTGGCTGAAGTGTTTGTCAGGACATCTGACCCTGCATTTATTGCCAATTGCAACAGATATGAATCAAACCGTTCCCTGTATACAGTTATCCCGACAGTCCGTCCATAATCATATTCCATTACCGAATTATCCGGAGAATACAATCTTATTCCTGATATCTCACGTTCTACAAAATCCGTATAATCGATATCAAGTTCCTCAAATGCACGAAGGGTGATTGCACCCGCACATGGTTTGTTTCGTCCCAGACGTTCTTTTTCTATAACAAGAACTTTTAATCCTGCTTTAGCCATTATTCTGGCTGCTGTGCTTCCTGCCGGACCAGCACCAATAATTATGACATCGTTTTGTGTTATTTTTTCATCTCCTAAAAAATAGAAGAATTACAGATGTATACACGTACCTGTGATCTCACGCTCCAGGGTCCCATCATCCATCTCTATAACTAAGGCGCCATCATGGTCAATACCAACAGCTTCACCTTCAATAGACTTGAACCTGGTGACAATTTTCACTCTACGGTTAAGAGTGGATGAATACTCTTTCCACCTGTTCAGAATCGAGTCAAAATTACCGCTCAGATACGTATTATAATCCTTTTCCAGCCGCTCAAGTAAACTTTGAACAAGCAGGACCCTGTCAATATCCTTGCCTGTTTCTTCTTTTAAAGAGGTTGTGCTAATACGCATAATGGGCGGTAACATATCCATCTCAATATTAGCATCAATCCCTATCCCTATGATCACAAAATTTACACAATCCATCTGCGCTTCTACTTCAGTAAGTATACCACAGATCTTTTTTTCATTAATGGTCACATCATTAGGCCACTTTATCCGGGCCTTTATCCCAATATCTTCAAGGGCCTCAACAACAGAAATGCCTGCCATTAAGGTCAAACGGTAGATATGGTCGGGAGGCATATCAGGTTTCAGGATCACTGAGAACCAGATCCCTCCTTGAGGTGAATACCACTGCTTTCCCATTCTTCCTTTACCCCTGGACTGTCGTTCTGTGATTATTATAGTACCGTCAACACACTCAGGAGCCATTTCTTTAGCTTTTAGATTAGTAGAATCGATCTCGTTATAATAATAAATTTGTTTGCCAAAAAATTCTGTCTTTAAATCCTTTCTAATTTCCCTGGGCAGCATAAGATCAGGTGGTTCAATAAATTTATATCCTCTGTTAGTAACTGATTCGATGGTATATCCTTCGGACCTGATTGATTTGATATATTTCCATATCATAGTCCTGGAAATATGCAGTTGATCTGCCAGTTCCTCACCTGAAATAAATTGATCCTGCCTACTCCTTAGAATCTCTATAATTTCTTCCTTATAATCCATAGTATCCCTTTACCATGTCTGTTTAGTAGAAAAACTCTTCTTATTTTCTTCCACTTATATATGTTCCTACGGCCGCACTTATAGCTGCAACCTTCCTGTTATCCGCACCTATGGCAGAAGCAAGTGTTGCACCTTTTTCCTTATCCTGCTCAACTACATCCTTTACCTGTGTCAATATATCA
>JAIOQW010000168.1 GCA_021108405.1 Methanosarcinales archaeon | reverse complement strand
GAAGTATTTTCGATTCAAGTTATACTTGATATACTAAAATAAATGTGAGGTAATAAATAATGAATATTGACAAGTCACCCTCTCTCCAGGAATGGAAAAACCTCTACAAAGTAGCGATTGGGTTCAAGAAACTGGCTCCCTGGAACTGGATGTGCGACAGCGACATTTTCGGGGTTAAAGACCCGGTAAGCGGTGAAATAGGATATTGCTGCATCATGGGCGCTATAGGCGAGCACTATGCTCTCGGGCTATATTTAGGCTCTGAGGGATTGTATGGGTTATCGAGTATATTATCAGGTGATTTTTCAGAGTCCAAAGATGAGGCTCTGTTCGTTCAGAATTGCTTAATGGCGTCATTTGAGGATAGAAAACACCTTCGGAAGCAGGACCTCCGGCAGATAAAAACCCTTGGTTTAAAGTTTAGGGGACGTAATGCATGGCCTCTGTTTCGGAATTATTTGCCGGGTTTTTTTCCATGGTATCTGAAAAGTGATGAGGTAAGGTTCCTCACAATTGCCTTGCTGCAGGCAATGTACGTTTCCCTGCGCTTCAAAAAGGATTCGGAGCTGCTTGATCATCCATCTACGAATCAATTTTTTGTACGTGTGCCTGATAAGTCGGGCGAGAACATAACATGGGAAGACAAGTGGTTGAAACCTACGCCTCTGACAGTGGGAGATATTCCGATGATCTCTATTGAAGAAGCTACTATAAACAGGCTGATAAAAGCACGATTACAGCGAGAAGGCATCTGGGAGTTCGATTTTTTCTATGTACCAACTGTTTTACAGGAAAAGGAAGAAAGACCGTATTATCCTTACATGAGTCTACTGGTCGACCACGATTCTAGCTTTATTCTTAACTTTCAGTTAGAAAAAGAGGCTGATTGTAAATCGACATTCCCAGTGAAGTTCGCCGATTTTATCGAGCGTGCACAAGTCATGCCAGATGAACTACTTGTTAAACGCCTGGATGTATATAGAATCATGAAGCCTATATCTTCAGAATTGGGAATTGAAATAAATATGGTTGAAAGCCTTCCTGCGTTGGAATATGCCCAAAAAAGCATTAAAAAAAGCCCGGTGCAATGGTAGTAACAGTAAAAGCACCATTAAAGCTGAAAACATAACAGAAAATGGTAGCACCGATGGCTACAGTTAATGTAAAACCGGCTGTCACTTTTATAGATAAGGTTAAAAAGAGTCCAACTGTTCTAATATTGATGGTTCTAAGGTGATATAAAAAATGAATAAGTATGATGTTATAGTTGTAGGTGCGGGGATTAGCGGACTTCTGGCTGCGCTTACACTGTCAAAACATGGTAAAAAAGTGTTAGTGCTCGAAAAAACTGGGCATGTCGGTGGAAATTGCAGTAGTTACATGGTGGATGATTATCAGGTTGATACCGGTGCCCATGCCATCACGCACCTTGTAGTTGGACCATTGAAGAGGCTGATGGATAACTATTTCGATTACTTGCCAGTGTTTGAAGATTATGGAAATTATTTTATCAGAACAGAAGACAGTTTCCAGAAGGTCCCATCGAACTTGAAGGAATTCATCACATACGACATTCTTCCAAAAAAAGATAGGCTTGTGCTGACACAGGCAGCCACAAAAGCTCTTACGCTATCAACTTTTGGTATAGACCTCTCTAAACAATCGGTTTATGATTCACTGCCGCGTACCCTGTCAAATGATACATATGATTTTGTCAACGCAATATCATATTTCCTATCAGGGAAATCTATGAAAGAGACATCTATTCATAGGATGCTGACCGGCAGCAGTTTCCTACGTGACAGTGTCACACAGGAGCAGTTTGAAAGTATTGTGGGGTCGAAAGAAATGCCGCAACATACTGAATCTATTCTTCAGTCCATATTACGCTCCAATCTTCGTACATCATTGGGGTTAAAATTGTCAGGGATACTGGAATCATCAATTCAGATCAAAAGCACTGTTCCAATCTCACTTGCATCGATCAGTAAGTTTGCAGTTAATAGTGATACTGCCCAAGCTCAAGGGTATCCGCGTAAAGGGCTCAAATCTGTATTAAATGCTGTTCTTTACTCTCTTCCGGAAACGGTTGAGATGCAAACTCAGTCTGAGGTAAAACGCATCCTCACAAATGAGGGGAAGGTCATAGGTGTAGAAACGGACCAGGCTTACTATGCCGATATTGTGATCTACACAGGTTTTGCAAAGGACCTGCCTGATATTGTTGAAGGTCTGTCAAGATCTTATATTAACTATCTTGGCGGAATTGTCCAGACTAAGAGCCTAACTGTCTGGTTAGGTCTTGACAGAAAGATGGACGAGTTCAACTATATGGGTTCTGAAATATGGTTCAAGGACAAACCATACTGGGCAATGCCGATAAGTAATTTCGACCCATCTCTTGCACCGAAGGGAAAACAGCTCGTAGGGTTCGTGTTTGTGATGGATGAGAACAAATCCGAAAATTCAGTTATAAAGAAGGTATATGATACTATTTACTGTGCCCTACCATCCATAGAAAGACATGTTGAGATGCAGCATGAACAGATCACAATTCCTGAAAAAGCGGCTATCACCATTAATGGAAAAATCGCAGATATAAGGACCCCGATCAAAAACCTGTATCTGGCCGGCACGGATACGGATAGCCGGAGTATGGGCATAACCCGCGCTGCGTATTCGATCATAGAGATGCTGGGTGCGTTGAACGAAGACGGGAACCTGCACTAAGGCAGGTTTATCTTTTAAGTATCATAGTCATCAAGCGGTCTGTTGCATGTTCGGATTTATTAGCTATGTTTTATGGCTTTTATAAGTTCGGTAAAGTGCTGATTTTAAGAACAAAATCCTCCCTTCGGTCAGATTTTCTTGACTGAGGCTCTTAAAAGAGCTGAAGATTAGAAGATTCATAGAATGTTCGTCCGACATTCCAGAGGAATGGAGGATTAGAAAATGTGAACGGAGTGAGCATTTTCAATATATCAAGTTATACTTGATATACTATAAAAAACTGATTAATGTACTCGCGCGATCATAATTATTATTAATCAAAAAAATAGTTCGTGAAATCCTTTAATTCCTCCATCAGTAGAAACTCTGCTTCTTTATAGAAGAATGCGTCTTTATCCAACAGAGCATTCAAGATATTTTCATACATCCAGTTACCGAATAATTCTCGATAATTTAGAAAGGATAATGGGCATAGGTATATATTGCCTAATTGTAAATTAAGTATTTAGGAGGAACTGAACATGGAACAATGCAAAATTGATTTTTCGTCAATACCATGGGAAATACCGGCAGTAGGTGTTAGATTCAAAGCTTATGAATCAAACGGCAGACAATTACGTTTAGTAGAGTTTAGTGACGAATTTATCGAAAATGACTGGTGTACTAAAGGACATATCGGGTATATTTTGGAAGGGAAATTGGAAGTAAATTTTGATGGAAATGTGGTTGTATTCAATACAGGTGACGGATTATTTATACCAGCAGGTGAAAAAGATAAACACATAGGCAAGGTTCTTACAAAAACTGTGAAGATGATCTTTGTAGAAGATGTCTATCCTGACGCTGTTTGATATCAAATGATCCTGGTTTAGAGACCGTTACAATTCGTGTTGGTGAATCTTATGAAACCACAGATAAACACAAATGAACACAGATTTTCAGGCAGCGTATCCGTGTTTATCTGCGTTCATCTGCGGTTATTTTAATAGTACCAACATGTAATGTAACGGTCTCCTGGTTTACAAGGGTTTATATAATACAGGTGTATTATGAAGAAAATTGGAATTGTTGGTGGACTCGGACCGGAATCAACCATTGATTACTATAAAGGAATTATTAATGCATTCAGGCACCACCCCATCATTTTGTTTATATTTTCTGTTACATTCAGTCTCATGTAAATCCCCTCAACGTCCCAAACAGGATATCCTACTCAGAATTTAAACTACTTTTCATCTATTGTCAGGAACATATGTCAATGTATGCTAGTGTCATGTCAACCTTCAAGTGTAAGATTATGAAGGGCATAGGTCATATGGC
>JAIOQW010000070.1 GCA_021108405.1 Methanosarcinales archaeon | reverse complement strand
AAATTAATAACGATTTTATAGAAATATGTTTTGGAGAATAATTATTTATATTGCAAAAGAAAATTACATTTAATCGTATCTACTTCAAAAAGTATGGTATTTTGACAGGATTTACAGGATTTACAAGTTGTTGACGTTGCGGTATATTCTGTTGATCCTGTTGATCCTGTCTAATACTTTTTATATTACCCTTAAATTTGAAGTGGATACATTTAATCTCATATTGCACATGTAAATATCTATAGGTATATCTAATTAGATGAACTAATATTGGCCATTATCAGAAAATAATAAAAAGTCTCGTTATCATCTCCATCGCATATAAAACAGTCACGTTTATAACAAATAAGTTACTAACAAATTAGTTAGTGATATCATGAAGTTCACATTGCAGCCTGTAAAAGGCGAGGAATTTATCAACAGGACCGAACTACTGGAAGAGATGGTTGCTGAATTAAAAGACAAAAGATCAATTACAGGCTATGCACTTTATGGAAAAAGAAGGATAGGTAAGACATCGATCCTGAAAGAGGTTCAAAGAAGACTTGAACAGGAAGACGGGATCGTGGTCGTATATTTTTCTATCTGGGATCTTATCGAATCCACCCTGGCAGAATTCTGCCAGAGATTGAGCCTGAGTATCATTGAAGCATACAGGCCGCATATCGGTTTAAAGTACAGGGCAAACGAGCTGATCAGGACCCCACTCACCATGCTGAGAAAGATTCTCGGAGAGACTGAATTGAAAATTGTCTATAATGAGATAGAATTCCTTGTAACCAGAAAAAAAGATACGGACAAGGGAGTACTCATCGAACATGCACTCAATATCTCTGAGAAACTTGGAAAAAAGGCAGATACAAAATGCGTTCTCCTGATTGATGAATTTCCTTCCATCATTGACCTGAAAAGTAATAATGTAAAGATCGGTGAGGCAGTTCTTGGGAAGATCAGGACCATATTTGAGGACTGGGAGCAAACCACTCTTTGCATATCAGGTTCAATACGCAGCACAATGAATCTCGCAGTCCTGTCTTCGAGTTCTCCATTCTACAGGCAGTTGATCGTAAAAGAGATCAGCCCGCTCAAACAGGAACATACCACCGAGCTATTGTCGCAGCATCTTGACATTTCACAGGAAGGTATCCAGGAGATTTTTGATTTTTCTGCTGGAATACCTTTTTATGTCCAGTTCATAGGTAAAATGCTTGAGAGAATTGACAAAATAACACCGGAATCCATTAGAAAGGTTGAACGTGAATTTCTTGCAGAGGAAGGAAATATATTATTCAAAGAGGAGTTTGATTCATTGAGTCCGAAGGAGAAGCTGATCGTTCTGAATATCGCAAATGGATGTCATGCACCAAAAGACATGGCAAATGCTTTAGGAGATAAAATATCCAATGTTAACAGATTTTTAACATATCTGGTGGAGAAAGGATATGTTTCAAAAAAGGAGAAGGGTTACTATACGCTGGAGGACCCGGTTTTTGAGAGATGGATTAAAGAGGTTATACTGGAGGCTGATACAGTTGATACTGACGTCTGAAACATGCATTTGGAAACAAATTACCGGATTGGATCATAAGGATGATGATTGGTTAAATCTAATTGGCTTTGGAAATAAAATTTTTGAATGCTTTGGAAATATTAAAACGGCTATATCAAAAAAATTAATTGATATTGCATGATAAAATTGAAATCAAAGAGTTTCAAACGATCTCGGAGAAACGGGTCGATATAATATCTCTTGTTTTTTCTCCTTCTGTTTTGATCGTAAATATGGTCTCTTTTTGTAACTCTAACATTTTATCTTGTTTTTCTAACATTTTCACAAGGATGGGTATACCTTTACCCCACTGTTCCATCTGGAATGACTGTAAGACCCGCTCAACAGGAGCAACAGAATTCTTGTATTTCTCAAAAGATACTTCATCCACGATTGATTTTTCCGGTCTGACAGAAACAACAAAACTCTTGAACTCCTCCATTGTCTCATCATCTGCTTCAATGACAACAATGACCGCCTGAACACCATCGAGATATGTATTGAACGTGTTAAAATTATCCACGCTAAGTGATAGCGCTTTGTTCACAAGGAGTACCCTGTAGCCAACATCATGTACCCGGTCCCCTGTAATCTTAGCTTTGATCTTCTGCATTTTTTAGCCTCAAATATCATTACACGTAATTGTATATATGATTTTCCAATACGTTTCTATCAGGTTCTCAATAACAAACCAGGGCGGGATAAGAAGAACTGTATCTCAAGTTAATCCGACCGGAGGGAGGATTTGGTAAATTACACTTTCATTATTACACAATAAAGTTGCATTGCTTTTCTCAAATTTCTCAAGCTCAAACCGGTTTAAATAATTCACTGAATAATAAATATAAACAGGATCATCCCAGGCAGATAAGATCTCATTTGAGAACTCAACATCCTTTGTTCCTAAAAATCTTAGCCATTCTGATTTAGTATACATTCTATAGTTAAATAAACCGGGCGCAATAACCTCTCTGTCACTCCACCCCAAAACCCATGGTGCATCATAACTGGTTGCAAATATGTATGCATCAGGTTCAGTATTATAAGCCATCTGTTCGATGGTCTGTAACTGTTCATCGCTTATCAAAGGTCTTACATGTGTTACCTGGTCTGTAAGTATTATTCCGCTTGATATCAGCAGCAATACCACTACAGCTATTCCGAGTTTTTTGGATATTAATTTTGATTCCAGGAACCCGTAATTCAATCCTGCACCGGCAAGAATTATAAGCAAAAGATCAAGGGATATTATAAGGCGTTTAAAAAAGAATAACTGAAAGACCACGATTGCAGAATTTATCAAAAACCCATATAACAGTCCACTCCATTTTTTCTTAAGCAGGACATATATCAATCCGATAAGTCCGAAAGGTAAATATGCCAGTGATACCCATTCATACGTTTCAAATCCGAAGAAGGTACCCCCACCTCCTGATGGTTCACTGGTTTGGATGTTTGTCACTGCCGCATTAAACAATCCATGGATCATAGGCAGATTATATTCAAGTCTTGGGATCCAGAACGGTGCAATTAAGAGCGCAGTTGCAACCACCACAAGTATTATTTCCTTTTTTCCAGCTCGAATAAAATAAGGGATCAAGATCAATGAGAATAATAAAAACTCAGGCCTGTGGTATATGCCCAGGCCCGCAAACATCAACACAAGTGGAGTGAATTTCTTTTTCTCAAGCAGGTATATAGCCAGAAGCAAGAGGATAAGACCAATTACATTCTTGAGATACAAGTATGTGAACATAGTATATTGTGTATATGAAATTGCATACAGTAAAGCAGCAATAACAGCACAACGCTCATTAAAAAGCTGTCTTGTTAAGATAAAGACCGGCAGTATAAGAAGAGCACATAAAAAAGGGAAAAAAATCTTAAAGAACTGCATTGCATCATACCCTGCAAAGATGTATAACATATCTGTTAATATGAACAGTCCTTGAGGGTACATTGATTTTAACCAGCCAGGAAGTGTACTCTCAGGGATATGTGGCAGGTTGTCAATATATGTCTCTATGGCATATTTATAAAAACCAGGATCATAACCAAGAGGAACCTGGGTATGAAAATATGGTATAATACGGACTATAAAGATAAACAGTGCAAGTATCAAAAGAATAAGCCATATGCGTGGAATTTTTTTATTATCATTTTGTTCATTATTTTTTAGCCCTAATAAAGCAGGGATACAAAAAAGAGGCAAAATATACACAAACAACATAAAATTAATGTCATTTGAGGCAATTATGCTAAGTTCTTTTAACAGTACTGCAACTACAAAGAGTATACATAACTGGGCATAACTGGATTCAAGTGTTTTTCTTACATCCATCATATGATTTATACCCACTATCTATTATAAACAATACTATAATTCTCTAGACTTTTTATTAACCTTAAAATTGATTATCACCCATTTATGATCGTTTAAGGAATTTTAATCCGTGTAAATCTGTGTTACCTGCACGCCCTTTAGGCGTAGCAGGCACTCAACTCCGTAGGAGT
>JAIOQW010000321.1 GCA_021108405.1 Methanosarcinales archaeon | reverse complement strand
TATTTCCTTCGCTTAGTGATTCCGCCATTTCGCGGTCCATTTTATCGATATGGGTGGTAAAAGCAATAGTCATAATAACCATAATAATTCCAAGAATAGTCAGTGGCATTCTGGCTGAATTGTTATTAAATAGTTCTGATGGGAATTTCATTTTAGAAAGGAAATGGATGAATGTATTTAATATTTGTGTTTTATATCTATGACTTTGTATTAATTTAGATATTATTAAAGTATATTTATATGAAGTGTGGGGTAATAAAGTACATGAGGCGTGGATGAAGTTATTCTATTTATTGGTTTACTTCGTCTTCATGCGGGAAATAAAACAAAATAATCCCTTCGGTCGGATTTTATTGACTGAGGCTATCGAAAGAGTTGAAGATTAGAAGATTCGTAAATCTTCGCCTGACATTCCAGAGGAACAGAGGATTTGAAGTGAACACTCATTTTTTTATTACATATCTATCTTTTATCTTTTTAATTTTATTTGTTTTTTCCAGAGCCATGAGAGAAGGAAGTAAAATCTCCTTTTCACTTCTAAATACTTCAATTAACTCATTCAATGTCATAGACTTAACAACAAGTTCTTTTATAATCATATCTTCAAACCATTTTTCCATTTGCTCCTGCGAAACCTTTGAAATATAATTATATATCGGTGTTTTAAGACCGTGTGTGGTTTTAAGTCTATCCAACTTATCATAAAGATCAATCTCACAGATAAGATCATGTCTTGATTGATCAATACATTCTTGTAAAACAGTATCCCAGTCAAGTTTTGATCTAGCCAGTATTAACATATCTTCCTCATCATCATCTCGTTGGGTGACGCTTTTAAGAAGAAAAATATCTTCTCTTGAAACTAGCCATACTGTCAATGATCTTCTAGTAATATGAGGTTTTGCTCGCTTAATCATTCCATTAGATAATCTAAGCTTCTTACAAACAAATTCTTGAAAAATGTCCCATCTAAATCCATCTGCATTTTCAAGTATCTGTGTTGCAGACATTTCTTTATATTCCAATGCGAGTCTACTGGTTTGAATCTGTTGATATCCGGATCTTTTAAGAGCTAAAATAAGTTCAATCGCCTCTACATTAGTTGATAATATAACATCGATATCTTTGGTTGCAGCCTTTAGTCCATATTCTATCATGGCGCCGCCACCTATAAGATAGATATCTATAGGCATAGTTAAAACTCTGCTTATTTTTTCAAGTTCAGTAGATATATATTTATCATAAAATTTTACTCTTGCCATGGTATGTTATACTCTTTTGCTTTTTCTTTAATATACGAAGGGGCTGGTATGAATTTATATTCTGATTGTTTCCATGTATCTAACAGATCTAGTAGACTCCTGCAGATGTCAACTACGTTATATTGTGTTGATATATTAAGAAATAAATCTTTATCGAGTTTTGCTTTAAGGATATATAAGGTTACATATGTAAGATTTCTTTTGCTGTATGGATCTGCAACAATTGTATGTACTGCTATTTCTTCCATTGAAACTGATCGTGAAGAATAGAAGTAATAATCTTCAACAAGCATAAGTGGAATTAAATCAGATATTACTGTTAATCCACTCGGTTTCACATTTTTATGCACAATCTGTTTATCTGATGCAAAAAGAAATTCAAAACCATGTGATGTAATAAAAAACCCTTCAGGTAGTGTTTCCTTCAATGTAGAAACTGCAATATATGCACAATAAGATTGCAGAAACTCTTTAATATCTTGAAAGTCTTGCGGCAATTCATATATATGATCCCAATGAAGTAGCATTGCATGTTCTTTAAATTTTCTAATCCAACGTCCGAGGGTTGCTTCGGATAATCCACTTTCACCCAGTAAACGAGAAAAATTAGCTTTTCCGGAAGATAATACAGCCAGGATCGTAATACCAGAACCATGTAATAATTCAGTAAGGGGCATGTAGCTTCGATTATGAAGAATAGTTCTAAGTTTTACAGCATGTAGATTGTTTGACAATATAACTTTCTTAGTATTGCCTTTAGATGTGATTTCTACGAACCCTTTATTTTTTAGTGAAGCTATAGTTCTTGAAACATAACCTTTAGTTACACCTATACGCTCTGTTAGCTCTCCTATAGTACATGAATTGTCTAGATAAGATATTATGCGAAGTTCAAATTTCGATAGGGTAAATTCCATTATATATCAAAATAGTAAACAATTATATAAGTAGTTTACTAATATGATAGATTATAATAACTTGTATTCCATGTTTTTCTCCCCCTGTATTCTCCATAGATAATGTGAAGATTATGGTATCGAAGAAAAAAAACACAATTGGTTAGAGCATTTTAGACTAAAATCTCTTTTTCATGCATCGTGTCATACATCAGCAGATGAGAAAAAAATGGTTGGAATAATTGATAAAACGGACTGGGTCCTTTCATTTTCGTAAAGACCACAAATTTATCTTCCAGTTCAGCAACATCATACAAAGCCGGACGATTCTTATCATCAGGCCAGTAATATTCGCCATCCGGGTCAAAGATCACTGTCCCCACAGGAACTTCTCGTCCATTTCTTTTGGTGATAGTCGGAGTTTCTTTATATAAACTACTAAAGAGTAATTTATTAAGATTAGACTTGCCAAAACCGGCCCGTGCAAACATAAAAGTCCTGTGTGATACGACACTGTATCATTTCAGAGTTATTTTTCAGACACAGATTTACACGGATTAACACTGATTTGATTTTGATCAAATGTCCTTTTTCATAAACTTAGTAGAATCTTATGATATTGACCCCCGACAACCTTAAATCCGTGTAACCTGCACGCCCTTCAGGCGTAGCAGGCACTCAACTCCGCAGGAGGTGAGTGTATCTGTGTTACCTGCACGCCCTTTAGGCGTAGCAGGCACTCAACTCCGTAGGAGTTGAGTGTATCCGTGTCTGAAAAAAGCTTTCTGACTCGATCTTTAGTATAACTCATTTTATTAACGTACATTGTCTGATTACTCTTGCAGGCTTTAGATCTTTCTTTGCCTCCACATCACAACCAGCACCACACTCAGTAGTGCGGCTATGATACCGAAACTCGGTGAGCTATTGGATTGAGATTGATCGGTAGAAGATGGGTCAGTGGTGGTGTGAGATAGACTAGAACCTGAGTATTGTTCATCGAGAATGATTGGATTGGCAATAGTGAATTTCTCTCGTCTATCATCACCACAATCACTAAACTGAACAAAAATATTTATTGGTGCATTTCCATTAGTCCATTCTCCGTTTGGTTTAATGATCCATGTGTAATTTTCGCCCCATCCAGATTTCACACCATGATTATCAATAAATTTATCTAATTCACTTGGTCCACTTACTATATCATATGGAACAGTAACTAATGGATTAATTAATTTTATATACACATTACAGTCTATTTTTGAATATACATATATAGTAATTTCAGCAGGTTCTCCTACTTTTAAGGATATATTTTTAACCGTGGCTTCTTGTCCATTATACCACGCATTAACAATCCCAAAATCATTTTCAACGGGATCAGCTAATACATTTTGATTTAAACAAAATACAAATGACAATACTATTAGATATAAATATTTTTTCAAGTTATCACTTCCGTAATATTTTACCAAACTCTGATGATGATTCTTCGAAATTAATTGATTTATCACCAATTCCCCTTGGACCAGGCAGTACGACAATAAATGTTCCAGTTGTAAATTTAAATTCCATTGGAGTGTTATCTCCTATTTTTATATAATTATTTGCTGGATCTTCAATAGCATAATCATTTCTCCTATACACCTGCCATTCATGCCCGAACATCGGATTAGGATGACATACATTATCAGCATCAAAAATCAAAAAGTCATCAATCCTCCCCTCGACATCTATCAACCAGCTATTAAAATGCACAACATAATGCGGCGGAGGCAGAACAGGCACTCCTTTGGGCCCCATCAAACAAATATTTCGAACACCCAGACTTATCAATTCCTTATCATCATCATTCTCCGCAAACAAATAATCAGGCTCCATATCCACTCCGATCGTCACATTCTCATCCCAAT